>CAYUTA010000074.1:0-10395 GCA_964447605.1 uncultured Oscillospiraceae bacterium
CCGGCCGGCCGCATTTCGCCGCTCGCGCGCTTTACGCAAAGCAGGATATGCCGCATATCCCATTCCGGAAAGACAATCCAGGCTTTTTTGCCCCAACGCCCGCTTGCGCATCCCTTCCATCCGGGTGCTGTTTCCCGCACGCCCCCCCACCACACCGCCCCCATTCCCCAAAACTGTCCGCGTCATAGCCCGCCGGCAAGCCGCAGTTTGTTCACGGCATAGCGTACGCCCTTTGCAGCCGCCGGGTTCACGGTTTTTTGCCGCTTATGCCATATCTGCGCATAAAACCCAATTTTTGGACGCGTTTGTCGGTTGCCGCAGCGCTATGCGTCTGCTATACTGTTTCCAATGGAAAAAAACAAGAGGAAAAGCGCGCTCAGGCAGGTTCTCGTCGTGTTGCTGAGCATCGCGGTTATCGCAGGCTTTTTATTATTTGACGAGGACGTGCAGCACATCGATGAGATGCTTGCGGCCATGTCGCCCCGGTGGCTGGTCGGCGCCGGGGTCTGCATGCTGATCTACTACCTGGGCGAAACCATGATGTACCTGCTCGCCTGTAAGGACATGAAGAGCTCGGAAACGTTCTTTGACGGGCTGATCACCACGCTGATCGGTTTTTTCTATAATGCGCTTACCCCGCTTTCCAGCGGCGGACAGCCGTTTCAGATTATTCAGATGCACGGACGCGGCATCAACGTGGGAACCGCCATCTCCGTCATGATGGTCAAGTTTCTGGCCTGGCACATCGCACTGACCACCACCGGGCTTGCGGGTTTTTCACTGCTGTGGAACCAGCTTGCACAGATCAGCCCCGGCATGACGGTGATGTTCTGCATCGGGTTTGTCGTGCACCTTGGCTGCGCAAGCGTCGGAATTCTGCTGATGTTCAAGCCGGAACTGGTGCAGCGCGCGGGCCGCGCCGTCATCGGCTGGTCCGGGCGCGTGTTTCTTAAACGAAAGCCCGCGCTGGTGCGGCGCATATTTGACGGCTGGGAAAAATTCATCGCCGACTACGGCGCGGCAATGGCCTTTGTGCGGCAGCATAAGCGCGGCATGCTCGCCATCCAGCTCGTGGCGTTCGTTGAGGTGGCCGCTTATCTTTCGGTTTCATACTTTGTGTACCGCGGACTTGGTTTTTCCGCTTTCTCCTATCTGACGCTGACGCTGATGCAGGCGGTGCTGACCATCTCCGTGGCCTTCATCCCTCTGCCGGGCGCATCCGGGGCGAGCGAGGGCGCCTTTTACCTGCTGTTTACGCAATTCTTCGGGGATTCGCGGCTGGCCGGCATGCTGATCTGGCGTACGTTGACTTACTATCTGACGATTTTGCTGGGCCTGGCGGCGGTGGTGATCGACGGGTTCCGCACAAGGCGCAAGGGGGATGCGAAGAATGTACCTGGCTGACGGTTGGGAGGAGTTTGCCGTGCTCGACGCGGGCGGCGGCAACAAGCTCGAGCGCTGGAAGGACGTGACGCTGCTTCGGCCCGATCCGCAGGCGGTCTGGCCCATGCCTCAGCCGCACGGCGCCGACGCGGTCTATCTGCGCGCTTCTACCGGCGGCGGACATTGGGAATGCGGGCGTGCCCTGCCCGAAAGCTGGAGCATTCGCTATAAACGGCTGTCGTTCATCGTGCGCCCCACGGGCTTTAAGCACACGGGCCTGTTCCCCGAGCAGGCCGTCAACTGGGACTGGATGGCCGAAACGCTCTCCGACTGGAAGCAGGCGCATGCGCGCGTACCGCGCGTGCTCAACCTGTTCGCATACACCGGCGGCGCAACGGTTGCCTGCGCGGCGGCCGGGGCGGAAGTCGTGCATGTGGACGCGGCAAAGGGCATGGTCGCCTGGGCCAGGGACAACGCGCGCATAAGCGGCCTTGCCGAAGCGCCCATCCGCTATCTGGTGGACGACTGCGTCAAGTTCGTCAGGCGCGAGCTGCGGCGCGGCAGCCGTTATGACGGCGTGGTGATGGACCCGCCCAGCTACGGCCGCGGACCGACGGGCGAGATGTGGAAGATCGAATCCGGGCTCTTCCCGCTTGTTTCCGACTGTGCGGCGCTGCTTTCCGACACGCCCGCGTTCTTCCTCATCAACTCCTATACCACGGGACTTGCGCCGAGCGTGCTGAAAAACGTGCTTCGCGTCGCGCTGCCGCATGCATGCGTTGCATCCGGCGAGGTAGGCTTGCCCATTCTGCGCGGCGGTCTCGTACTGCCCTGCGGCGCGAGCGGGCGCGCCGTCTTTGCCATGAACGGAGCGGATTGAAGCGATGACGTCGGACGGCAGACAGCGGCAGCTCTATCCCGCGGCAGATAACGCCGCCTCCGGTTCGGCGGCGTTCGGCTTGCCCTGCCTGAACATCCTGTATGAGGATAACCATCTCCTCGTGGTGGAAAAGCCCGTCAATATACCCGTGCAGGCCGATATCAGCGGCGACATGGATCTTTTGAGCGCGCTCAAAGCCTATATCAGGCAAAAATACAACAAGCCCGGCGAGGCGTACCTTGGCCTGGTACACAGGCTCGACCGTCCTGTCGGCGGGGTGATGGTGTTTGCGCGCACCAGCAAGGCCGCGGCCCGCCTGGCCGATCAATTTCAAAACCGCATTGCAAAAAAGCGCTACGCCGCCGTGGTGGCGGGCCATGCGCCAGGCGGCGCACAGCTGACCGATTGGCTGATCAAGGATGCGCGCACCTTTTCCTCCGCGGTCGTGCCGGAGGGAACGGCGGGCGCAAAGCTTGCCAGGCTGCGCTATGCGCTGCTTGGACAACGGGACGGGGCGAGCCTGCTCGACGTTGCGCTGTTCACAGGCCGCGCGCATCAAATCCGCGTACAGCTTTCCCATGCGGGCCTGCCCATTGTTGGCGACCAGCGTTACAACCCGCTGGCGCGGCCGGGTACGCAGATTGCGCTCTGGGCCTATGCGCTCTCGCTGCGCCACCCGACGCTTGACGAGGATATGACGTTCACGCTGCCGCCGCGCGGGGAGGCGTTTGCCGCGTTTGCCGCGCAGACGGCGCTTTTGCCCGCCTTTGCGGTTTGCCGCGGCGTATACCTTGACGGTGAACTGCTTGTGGCGGATAAAAACGCGGGTGTGGAGACCGAGGGCGAACTGCTCGGCCAGCTTTCCGCGCTTGCGCTTCCGGACGGCAGGCGCGAGTTATACGCCGTGCACCGGCTCGACGCCAACACCGAAGGTCTCGTCGTCTTTGCGCGCACGCAGCGCGCGCGTACACGGCTTGAAAAGCTGTTTTATACCCATGCTCTCACCAAGCTTTACCATGCGGTGGTGCGCGGCACGCCGCCCGGATCGGGCACGCTTGTCCACTGGATCGTAAAGGACGGCGACGGCGCGCAAGTCCGCCTTTGCAGGGAACGGGACGCGGGCGCGCTGCGCTGCGAGCTGGCCTATCGCACGCTGCAAACAGATGGGGAGAAGAGCCTGGTGGAAATCACGCTGCTTACGGGCCGTACGCATCAGATTCGCGTGCAGATGGCCGCGGCCGGTTACCCCGTGCTTGGCGACGACAAATACGGCGACCGCGCGTTTAACAAAGCGCACCGCGCGCGTACGCAGCGGCTGCTGGCCAAACGGCTTACGCTCGACGGACACACCTTCACCAGCATGCGGGAACTGACGCTGTAAGAACGCTTCCCGCAGCTTTTCCAAATACCGGCATGATATTGATTTTTTTCGTATGCAATCGATGGGCCGGAATGCCGGCGCCGCATGAAAGGCTTTGAACCGTGGGCAAGGGCGACAGGTGCGATAGTCCCTTGGCGGTTCGCCGCCCGGGAGCGCAAAGCGCCGGAGGCGACCTGCCAAAGCCGCCGCGGGAAACGTCTTGAGGTCATTCGGGATGCGCAAGGGCTGTCGCCCTTGCGCCGGAGCGCGAAGGCGGAACTCTTGCAAAAAGGCGAGCCGCGGCTCCCGTTTTCGCGCCTGCCAACAGCCGCCAGGGCGAAGGCCGGCCTGTTGCCGCTCCTACTTTGTCTTTAAATACGCCATTACGCCCCCGGCAATCGCGCACGAAAGCTTTTCCTGATGGGCCGGATCCTGCAAAAGCTGCTCGTCATCGGCATTGGAGAGAAAACCGCATTCCACCAGCACGGCCGGGCAGGCGCACTCGCGGATGATGAAATAATCGCCGGGGTTGGCAAGCCGCTTTGCGCGGCCAATCGCCTCGCACACGCCGTCGATGACCGTTTGGGCCAGCTTTTGCCCCTCCTCCGAGCCCGCCATATAGTATGCCATTGCGCCGGAAATGCTGCGGTCGGTAAATTTGTTCATGTGAATGCTCACGACAAGGTCGATTCCCGGCGTATTGAGAATTTCGCGCCTTGCCGCCATATCGGCCTGCTTGGTATCGGCCAGCGCGTTTTCATCCGTGCGCGTCATGACGACGTTCACGCCCTGTTCGCTGAGCAGATTGGCAACGCGCAGGGCGACCATCAGGTTCAATCCCGCTTCCTTTACATGCGTGTCGGTTCCAACCGCGCCGCCGTCCGTGCCGCCGTGGCCGGCGTCCACCACCACCGTGAACCCGTCCGCCGTAACCGGCAGCGCCGCCTCCGCCCGCTGCTCGATCCAATCCGCCGCGCCAAACACAGCGACCGCGACTGCCGCCGTGACCAGCAGCGCGCCAAACCATTCGGCGATTTGTTTCCACATATGGTAATTCACCTTTCGTTCCAATTTGGTAAAATCTATGCCGGTATCATCCTATTCGCCCCACCTGCATAGATATTCCCGCGAAAAACCTGCATAAAAGCCGGGTTATACACAGCTTCCACATGGTTATCCACAGGAAACGGTGCCTTTTTCGGGATTTTTTTCTGGTTGTCCACCGTATACACGGCTTGAATACGCATGGATCGGGATGCAAAACCAGTCCGATTTCGTCAATCATTGCCTGCCGGATATGCAAATATGGCCAATTTATGACCACTCGAAGGCGGTCACCATGCGGCATAACCACCCGAAACGCCGCAAAATCCCGCAAAGCATCCCGTATGAAACCTTATGCAGTTTTCCCCTCCGTCATGCCGCCGGAACAAAAAAACAGGCCGCTTCCCGTACGGAACAATCCATTCCGCACGGTTATGACATATTTTCTTTGCAATTATGTCGCTTTTGCTTTACAACCTGCCGCCCGCTTCTATATGCTGGAAGAAAGGTCCGTTTGGGGATAAGTTTACTGAGGGAGATACCTTTATGAATGTCATTGCCATTGTCATCGTCGCCGCCTATCTGATCGGTATGCTGGTCGTGGGCTTTATCGTGTCCAAAACCAAGATCAAGACCAGCAGCGACTATATGATCGCCGGGCGCAGAATGGGGCTGTTCATGGTGGCGTTCTCGCTGTCGGCCAACAACATCGGCGGCGGCAGCACCACCGGTCTTGCAACCAGGGCTTTTGGCGATTGGGGTATGAGCGCGTGCTGGTACGTGCTGGCCGCATCGCTTGCGATGATCCCGCTGGCGTTCTTTGCGCCCAAAATCCGCAAGACGCTTGCCGTCACCATTCCGGAGGTTGTGGAACGCCGCTTTGGCAAGCTGTCGAGCACGTTTACCGCCGTGCTGAACATCCTTGCGCTCTTCTGCCTGACCAGTTCGCAGGTCATGGCCTCCGGCGTGGTCATCTCGTCGCTGACAAGCATCCCGCTCAACGTCTGCCTGCTGATTGCCGGTGCGGTCATCATCCTTTACACCACGCTCGGCGGCATGATTGCCGACCAAATTTCCGATCTGGTGCAGTTTGTCATCATTTTCATCGGCCTGGCCATTGCCACGCCGATTGTGATGAACAGCGCGGGCGGCTGGGACGTCATCGCCGCCAAGCTGCCCCCGGCGAAGCTGAGCTTTACGGCCATCGGCTGGGTGACCATCATCGGCTATATTTTCAACTATTTTTGCACGTTCCTCTCCGGTCCGGAGATGGTCAGCCGCTTTGAATCCGCCAGGGACGAAAAAACGGCTAAAAATGCGTCGCTGGTGTCCGGCGTGCTGATGGCCGCCATGTCCATCTTCCCGACGCTGCTGGGCCTGGCCGCCTTTGCGCTGCAGGACCGGATTCCCGGCATCACGGACAAAACGGCCATGATGGGCGTGACCAACGCCTTTGCGCCGCCACTGATCACCGGCCTGATCTCCGCGGCCATCATTTCGGCCACCATGTCCAGCGCGGACTCCAACCTGCTGTGC
The DNA here is from genome assembly GCA_964447605.1 of uncultured Oscillospiraceae bacterium. GTDB lineage: Bacteria > Bacillota > Clostridia > Christensenellales > CAG-138 > CAYUTA01. The sequence continues at coordinate 6,204 of CAYUTA010000074.1, forward strand.
ATGTCGACCATGTTCATCCGCGATATCTACCAGAAGTTCTTTATCAAAAAGCGGCTGGACGACGGAAGGGTCATCTTCGCAACCAGGCTCTGCAACGTAATTGCGTGCCTCGTGGCCATGGGCATCGCCCTCTTCGGCGTGGATATCGTCATGATGAATACGTTTGCGTTCGCCATACGCTGCGCGGGCCCGTTCGCGGCGTATGGACTCGGCCTGATCGTGCCGCGCGCAACAAAGGCCAGCGGCATCGTATCCATCCTTATGGGGACCGCCGGCGTTGTGGTATGGCAAATTCTTGGCGGCGGCGCATTCTATCTTGGCGTGCTGCCCGTGGTGTTCGGCTGCGCGGTCGGCGTGCTGGCCTTCTTTGTAACCAACTGGATCTGCTGGGCAAAGGGCGTTGCCCCCGCCCCATCGGCCTATCTGAGCCAAGAGGAGGCCCGGAAGGAGGAGGCGCTGGTCTAAGCGCAGCCACCTGCGGCGCGGATTGGCGGTACAACCCGCATCACACCTTTTCTAACACGAGCCGCCCCTTCACGCCTGTGAAGGGGCGGCCAGAACCGATAAAACCATATGTTTTCATTGAAGAGCAACGGCGCCCGCTAAATTACGCGTGCTCCTTCCTCTTGTCCACGGCGTCCATAATCCAGTAAACGGCCGCACACACCACAACGATTCCGATCATAACGAAAATCATAACAGCCACCTCCTAAAAGAATCAAGAAGGTCAGAAGTGATTCCTCCTTGTATACTATTACTTTATGGCATCTGCGCCGCGCTGAGCAATCGCTGCCGGCCGGTCTTAATATGGCCTTAACGCGGAGGAGCGGTTTCTTTACGCCCGGTTTATGCCGCCGCTCTTTCGCGCGGCCCGTCCGCATCGCGCGCAAAGCGGGGAACAGCCCTCCGGCTTTTGCACGCAAAAAGCGGACGGACGGCGTCAACCCGTCTGCCCGCCAATAAAATGGATCGTCCGGTGATTACGAGAGCAGATCGCCCTGGTGCGCAACCAGCGTTGCGTCGAACACGCCGGGTACGCGCAAAAACTTATCCACAAAGTCCGTCTCGGTCTCGCGGATACGCAGCTCAATGGTCAGCTCGATGTTGTCGCGCTGCACGGTTTTCGACTTGATATGCGCCTTGGGCAGTTGCCGGACAAGCCCCTTGATCTGCTGGCTCGCACGGTCGTCAAAATGCAATATCAGCAGGTATGGCAGCGTGTTGTTGCCCTTGATGGTCGTCACCACCACCATCACCACGCCGATGACCAGCGCGCCGATAATCCCCACGTCCATAAAGCCCGCGCCCAGCGCGAGGCCCTCGCCCACGGCCCAGAACAGGAACACCGTATCGATGGGGTCCTTGACGGCCGTGCGGAAACGGACGATGGACAGCGCGCCGACCATGCCCAGCGACAACGTCAGGTTGGAGCTGATGAGCATGATGACCAACGCCGAGACCATCGTGAGCATCACGAGGCTCAAATTAAAAGAGCGCGAATAGACCACGCCGGTAAACGTCTTTTTGTATATGAAATACAAAAATGCGCCGATGGCCAGCGCGGCCAGCAATGTGATGACCACCTGCAACGGGTTCAGCGTGCCGGAAAACAGGTCGCTGATATTGAACGCAGTTGCAACCGGGTCGGGTGCCTTCAGGATACTGGGGTTCATGAAACGGTCCTCCTTAACGAATTAAACAAGGGATACGACGGGGCTTTGCCCCGGCTCCCGCCAAAGGGCGGCCGCCCTTTGGCGTCCCATTTGCGGCATAGGATAGATGCGGCCGCACAAAGCCTTCCCCCGGGAGGAGGGCGGCGCGGCGAAACGCCGCGGCGGATGCGGGGCTTGTACAAGAAAGCCTTTGCGTACAGTCCTCGTCAGCGCCGCCTTTACAAACGGTTTTCTCCCGGCCGCCCGCAGAGGATTCCGGGGGAACGCCCTCCGCAGTTAAAAATCATATTGCCTGCAAAAAACATATTTGCTCGCCGCGCTGCGCTGCGCCGCGCCCACCTGCAAGAGCTCCTGAACATACATCGGCAGGCTGACGTTGAACTTGACCTCGAGAATCATGCAGTTTTTCAGCGCCCAGACCGGATAGGTCGGCAGCTGCGGGCTGAACAGGTCCGTAAACCGCATGGCCGTGCGCACGTTTTTATCAAACGTAATCCGCACGTCCTCATACGGGAACACATAGGGCTCCCGGGCATAGTCGACAAGCACCTTCGGCCGGAGCTGCCGCGAGACCAGGGCTCCGTAAAGCTGCGCGGCAAACGGCTCCGGCCGATCGAGCAGGCATCGCGGGTGGCCGTGTACGATGGCCTCGCATTCCTTCCCGGTCAGCGAAATGCTGTCCTTTTTGATATACTGCCCTTCCTTATGCTTGCGCTCAAACTTGATCGCGTCGTCGGATAGATTATAAATGCGAATGCGGTATTTGTCACGCGATTCCACGCCCGTGGCCTTTTCCCATACCGCCGTATCGAACGGGTCGTCAAAATACAGGCTGCGGATCAGGTATTCGCCGCCGTTTTGCGCGGCGTGATAATCCTGCTTTAAACACGCCTTGAGGCGCGTGGAAAGCAGGCGGTGCTCGCCGTCGCTGATAATGTATTTCAGTTCGTGCCGGAACGGCCTCCCGGCAAGGGGTTTTGCGTTTGCCATACCATCCCTCTTACGCTTAAAGCGAACTCCTGCGCCCAAAGATGCTTGTCATCTCGCTGTCACTGAGCGAAAAATAGCTCTGGACATATTTTAAGCAGTAATCCTGATAATTTCTCGCATAGGCGCGGATGTTGTCGCAGTGGTCCTGCCACGACTTGTAGCCCATGCCGTTCCACAGGTCCACGTCGTACTTCATCTCGGCGGCGATCTTGTTCTGGCACTCGTCCACGCGGGCAAGAATCTTCTCCGGCGTATAGACCTCGTTGAGCATGAGGGCCACCTTCTCTAAAAACAACGCGCGAAACGACGCGTTGCTCAGCAGCGCGCGCGAAAGCTTCGTTGAGGTGCTCCTGCTCGCGCCGTGCCCCTCCGGATGGAAGTAGCGCGTGAAAAAATCGCGCCGGTATCCGCTGGTATACGCGTCCTCGCTCTTATCGTTGCGGTTCATGGCCCAGCAGAAGTCATAGAACAGCCAGCGCCACTTGTTGTCCAGCTCCGGCGTGCGCCAGTACTTGATGTTGCCCGTGTCCGTATTGCCCACAACGATCTCCGCCGCGCAGTAGGCCGCGAAGTTTTCCACATCCATCAGCGAGCAGATGTAATCGTAGTTGGCCGCGCCGCTGAGATCGTGGCTGTCGGCCCATTCAACCATCTCGGTATAGTCTTTCCAGCCATAGCCCGCGACAACGCATTTTTCGTTGCCGTTGCCCATCAGGATATCGATGGTGTCCGGGTTGGAAACGCCGTAGTGCTGGGCAATAAACGTCTTGCTGATCTTCTCGCGCAGGTTATACACGCCCCAGTACCGACCGTTTAAGTATACCACAAGCTGGCGGTATGCCTGCACATAAATTTGTGACTCCGGGCTCAGGCCAAGGTCATGGTCGCCAAGCAGGCTGGTGATCACGATATCGCGGATGCGGCTGTTGGTCGCGTCCTGCGCGCTTGGCCGCAGCACAATGGACTTATATTCCGTAAACGGGCGGTTCTCAAAAAACGCGTGCTCAAACATGGAGCCGCCGTAACCCGGGCGCGCCACCAGCGCAAGCCCCTTCTGCTCCTTATTGCGCGAGAATGCGCCAAAGATGCGGATGATGCCGTCGCCGGAATATTCGCCGACCCCGTCCTCGCCGATCAGGTCAAAGTGCATGGGCCGCTCCCACTGCTGCCAGAAGTTGGACCTGATGGCATAGTCGGCGTTCATGCCCGCCGCCAGCGTATAGGATGCCTCGTCCTCATCCGGCGCGATTTCGCCCACCTTGCTGCCCACGACATAGATGCCCTTCTCCGGGTCCCAGAGGTTCTCCGGGTTGGTGGAGACGCTCACCACGGCCATCTCAATTCTGTGGTCCTGCACGGTGTCCGCGCCGGAACTGATGATATAGCTTTCCGTGGCCGTGTCGCTGCCAAACAGCCCGGTGGCAAACGCGCGCACGCGCAGCACCGTGGTTTGGGATATCTGAATGCTGCCCGCCACCTTATTGGAGTTTTCGGTCGGCACGCTGCCGTCGGTGGTATAGGTGGCCGTG
>CAYUTA010000075.1:0-10253 GCA_964447605.1 uncultured Oscillospiraceae bacterium
GCGCACCAACTCTGTTTCATATCTCGTTGGTGCCTGAAAGGAATGGTCATATGAAGCTGTTTCACATTGATCGAGGAGCTATTTTGCAAGTAAAGACAATAGAGTTGTTTGATGATTACGCGCTTCCACCAGCGGAGCCTAATGATGAAATATGTCAACATGTCAGAGAACTCTATCCACAGGGTATCAGTGAACATGGGAATCGGTATATTTTTGAACCAACGGATAACAGCAATATTGAAAACACTTTTGAACTTGTTAGAGTGGCACGATACCCGAATTGCTTTTCCCGGTTTCAGTCTTTTTTTGCGGTAGATGCCCAAACAGTAAAGTCACTAATTGCAGAATTATGTTCCCAATATCCCAATTATAAAGTATGGGAGGTAGAAGCGGAGCATGTTCAGAGATTTGATATGCATCTACTAAAAGGCATCACCTTTGCCGAGTGCGTGTACTATGCGGATAAGTATTGGAAGCAAGAAAACGGCGCAGAACCATTGTATGAGTACTTAATGCAACCACCGATAAAGGTTATTAAAGCGCTATCTACGGATGAGATTATTGCACTGTAAGGACAGCAGCCATCGAATCTTTATAGACATTAGTGACTGAAGCGGCGTTGCGGCATTGTTTATGAGGAGGCTAGATATAGATGAATGAGAATCGTTCCCGTGGGATTTCAATTCGTTTCCGCGTGTCAGCAAAGGAAAATGCCTTGATTAAAGACAAGATGTCGCAACTTGGCATTCGGAATCAAGAGGCGTATTTACGAAAGATGGCGATTGACGGTTACTCGGTGCGGTTAGATTTGCCTGAGGTGCGGGAGTTAATTGTGCAACTTCGGAAGTATGGCACAAATCTGAACCAACTTGCCAAACGCGCTAACGAGGGCGGCAGCATCTTTGCAAAAGACGTGGAACGGCTGAGCAGTGAGCATGCGGAATTGTATACGCTCACGTCGGCGCTGTTGCGAAAGCTGTCGGAACTGTAATGTGACTTCTGCAAAAACGGATTCAGCATCCTTGCATATCTGTAACCGTTTTCGTATGCTGAAAGCAAGGAGGGCGAGCGTATGAAATTTCTGTTGAAAATCCTTGTTGCGCCGGTCATTGCCGTGCTGGCAATCCTTGTATGGTTCTGTGCGTTCCTGTTACATTTTTCCTCGTTCATGTTCGGGCTGGCAGCATTGGTGCTGGGAATGCTTACGGTCGCGCTGTTTGTTACGGGGCAAACAAAGAATGGTTTCATCATGCTGGCGCTTACCTACCTCGTTAGTCCCTATGGTTTGCCGCTGCTCGCGGTATGGCTGCTGGGGCTGGTGCAGCGGCTTCGGTGTGCGATTCAAGCGCGCGTTTATGGATGAAATTGTTTTCGTAACATGCTACAATGCAATTGAATCCATAGAAAAGAGCATGACCAAAGCATGGGTAATAGCAACAAGATTTGTCCAAACTGCGGGCGAAAAATGAAGCAGCAGTTTATCGGTTTGCAGCATTGCAAATGCGGTATGAGCTGGAGCAAAAGCCTTGGATTCTTTGAACGAACGCCGGACATGATCTTTGCGCTTGAACGAAGAACGGTTGGGAAGAAAATCAAGCAAGTCCATGTAATTCGGTACAAAGAATAATCACTATATCATACTAACGGTCTGCCACGGGCGGGCCGTTTTTCCATGTTAGGGGGAGTGAGCACAATGGCAACCAGCCGCCTGATTCCCATGCACGTCAACAAGGGCAAGACCATTGGCCAATCGCTCTCTGACCGCACCGATTATGCTATGAATCCCGCAAAGACCAACGACGGCGAATTGGTGTCCGCCTATGAGTGCGACCCGGCTATCGTGGACGCGGAATTTCTGTTGAGCAAGCGTCAATACCGGGCGCATACAGGGCGAACGCAGACGCGGGATGTGCTGGCCTATCAACTCAGGCAATCGTTCAAACCAGGGGAGGTTACGCCGGAGGAAGCAAACCGCATCGGCTATGAGCTTGCCATGCGTTGGACGAAGGGCAGGCATGCGTTTATCGTCGCTACCCATGTGGATAAGGCGCATGTTCATAATCACATCATCTACAATTCCACGACGGTGGATTGCGCACGCAAATTCCGCAACTTTTGGGGCAGCACCGCCGCCGTCCGGCGCTTAAACGATACCATTTGTTTGGAGCATGGATTGTCCATCGTGGAGCAGCCCAAGCGTCACGGTATAAGCTACGGCAAGTGGCTGGGTGATAACAAAGAGCCGAGCCAGCGTGATCTTTTGCGGCAGGCCATCGACGCCGCCCTTGCTAAAAAGCCCTGCTCCTTTGATGCGTTCCTTGCGGAAATGACCACCGCCGGCTATGCGGTAAAGCGGGGCAAGCATACGGCGTTTTGTGCGGATGGCATGGATAGATTCATTCGTCTGCGCTCCCTCGGGGACGGTTATTCGGAGGATGAAATCCGCGCCGTCATCACCGGGGAACGGTCGCATGCCCCGCAAAAGAAAACCATCCTCACGTCAGCGCCGGAGCGGGTGAATCTGCTGGTGGACATTCAGGCCAAGCTGCAAGCGGGCAAGGGCGGCGGCTATGAACGCTGGGCCAAGGTGTTCAACCTCAAACAGATGGCAGTTACGCTCAATTATCTTTCCGAACACAAGCTGTTGGATTATGGGGCGCTGGAAGCCAAAACCGTCGAATCCACCGCCCGATTCAACGCCCTATCCGGGCAAATCAAGGCGGCAGAAAAACGGATTGCCGAGTTGACCGCCCTGCGCAAAAACATCTTCCAGTACCGCAAGACCCGCGACGTATACGTAGCCTATCGGAAAGCCGGGTACTCGAAGCAGCTTTACGCCGAGCATACGAGCGACATCCTGCTGCACAAGGCGGCAAAGGCTGCGTTCGACGCGTTGCCCGGTAAAAAGATACCGCCGCTCTCTGCGCTTCAAGCGGAATATGATGCGCTTCTGCTTGAGAAAAAATCCGCATATGGCGCATATGTCCGTGCGCGAAAGGACATGCAGGAGGTCATGACCGCAAAGGCCAATGTGGACACGATATTGGGAAAGGAGCGCGGAATAAAAGACCGCGAACAGGAGCGCACATAAAAGGCTCGTTAGAGCCGCAGCAGCCGACCGATAGGAAGGCTTGTTCAGCAGGGTTTGGGATGCCATCCCAACAAGCAAAAGTGCGTCTGGGTGACCAGAGGCATTGCTTGCTGGGAACGACGAGGGACAAAAAGGAGATGACTAATCTGAACGGCATATGATATACTACAAATACGAAATGCTAGGCATGACTGCGGAAAGGAGCCGGTATGGAAGCGCGTAGAATTGATGATATTCGGCGTGTCGTTTCCCGGTATGCCGCCCAGTATGGGGCGAAGCGGGTGTATTTGTTCGGCTCGCATGCCCGTGGAGACGCCACGGAAAAGAGTGATGTGGATCTCAGAATTGATAAAGGGTGTATTCGTGGACTGGAGCTTGCCGGACTGCTCGTGGATTTGGAGGATGGCTTGCAATCCCCTGTTGACTTGATTCCGACCACAAGCCTTACGCCGGAGTTTTTGGACACTATCCGTCCCTATGAGGTGCTGTTGTATGAAGCTAAATGATAAGGACCGCAGCATACTATAGTCGAACATCAGGAAGCCAGACTTCACAATTCATCAGCAGTTTTGTTTCGATTGCATTAGCATGAAACGTTTACAGCAGATCCCCATCCATTTTTTCAGAGTTTCTTCGTAGATTGCTTTGCTTCGGCATCGTCTTCATGACCTGTTGATTACTGGAACGAAAAGAGCGTTATGGAGAATTAGCATTGTGCTGGAGGAGAACGCATGATACAATACCAATATTGGTTAGGAGGGCTTGCCGTATGACTGAAAACGAGGAACTGTTGTTGGCGATACAATCCATCGTCAGGCAGGAAACCGAGCCGCTTGCAAGGGAAATTCAAAAGATAAACATTCGCTTGGATACGGAGATCAGCGACAAGCTAGGCGCTCTTGCCGATGGCTTTATGAGCCTTGATGAAAGAACCAGCCGAATGGAAGCGGATATTTCGGTTATGAAATCGGATATTTCGGTCATAAAAGATGATGTTGCCGTAATCAAGGTAATCGTCAGCGAGCATGATGATGAAATCGCAGAACTGAAACGCGCACAATAAGTCGCCCCTTTGAAGAAACGCAAAATCAGATAAACAATATCTAGCAAGCATCTCGAACGAGGTGCTTTTTTGCATCTATCCATTTCTACAAAAAGAACAAATCCATAGAAAGTGAGCCAACAATTATATGAAAACAAAATTGCAGCGAACGCTGTGCTTCTTTCTTGCGCTCCTGTTTTGCATGTGCGCTATTTCAACGGCGCTGGCGCTGACGGTTTCCGACCATGACCTGTTCGATTGGTTTGAATACTATCGGGATGGATCGTGGAATGACCTCAACACCATCATGTATTCGGATTCGTGGACGGGCAACATCGGCTACTGCGTGGAGCATGAGGCCAAGCCGCCCCGCGAATCGCTGGACTATGTACCATATGACCCGTACACCATGTTCACCTCCTACACCATGACGGGTATTCAAGCGATTTTGAATCACGGCTACCCCGCAAGCAGCGGTGGCTTTTCTGCCGACGATGCCTTCTACGCCACGGCCAACGCCATCCGCTTTTGGATCAAGGAAAGCTGCGGACAGGGTTACGACTTCATGTATCTGCCAAACGGCCTGATCCGTGTAAAATCTGGCGGCGAATCTGTATGGAACTGGTGCATGGAGCTATTGCAATACGCCCGCAATCAGGATACGGGCGGCAGCGCCTCCGTGTATGTTTCGCCATCCTCGCCCAAGTGGACGCTTAGCAACGGGCAGCTTGTGACGAACATCAGCGTGTCCAGTAGCTACGGCTATTCGGTGACGCCCAGCAATTCCAACATCAGCATTTCCGGCTACACGGGCGGCAGGAGCGATACCCTTACCATCACCGCGCCCGCGTCGCTGATCGGCACGGATGTGAGCCTGTACTTTACCGCATCGGCGGGGAGCGTCAGCACCGTTGACCTCGGCTTTTATGAGCCTTACGGCAGCAACCGCCAAAAGCTCGTATTCGTAGAGATGATTTCGGGCAGCACCGGGCAGTCGCTGTCGGTTTCGCTCTCTATGGACAGCTATACCATGCGGATCAATAAATATGATATGACCGACCAATCGGCGCTGGACGGCGCGGTTTTCCAACTGTCGCAAAACGGCACGGCGATTAGTTTGGTGCAAACGGAACCGGGCAAGTATAACGTTGGCGGCTCGCTTACCGAGTTCACTACTGCGAACGGAATGGCATATATCAACAACCTGCCTGCGGGCGCATATGAGCTTGTCGAGCTGGCTACGCCGGAAAATGTGTTTATTCCCATGAAGCCAAGAACGATTCATGTGGACGGATATGTTGCCGTTCCCGTTGGGAATGAACCCACATGTCTTACGATTCACAAGACAAACGGCGTCACCGGCGAGAATATGAGCGGCGTGACGTTCACCCTGCTGGACAGCGGCGGCAACCCCGTGGCCGTGACGCAGACCGGGGACGGCGCGTATTCCGTGGGCAGCGGCGGCAGCATGACGTTCACTACGGGGAGCAGCGGCAAGGCCACCATATCCTATCTGCCCATCGGCTCATATACGCTGCGGGAATCGGCAATGGACGGCTTTACTACCCTACCCGACATGTCCGTGTCGTTCACGGGCGCGAACGGTTTGTCAGTGAAGAACCAGCCCACGGCGCTGCAATTTAGCAAGACCGATTCCGTGACGGGCGAACCGCTGGACGGCGGCGTGTTCCAAATCAAGGATGGCAGCGGCGCGGTTGTCAATCTGACCCGCATGAGCGACGGCGTATACAAAAGGGACGCTTCCGGCGAAACGGCCTTTACCACCAGCGGCGGCAAGGCCACCATCTACGGCTTGACGGCGGACATTCCGCACGTCGTTTCCGAGGTCAACGCCCCGGCAGGGTACACAAAGGACGCGGATAAGACGGTAACGGTTTCTGGCAGCAATTCAACGTCCTCTCCGGCAACGGTCACAATGACCGACAGCCCCATGTCGCTGCGCTTTACCAAGACCGATGCGCTCTCCGGCAATCCTATAGACGGTGCGGCGTTTTCTCTATACAGCGGCGAAACGCTGATTAAGCTCCGCAAGATCGAGGATGGCGTATATACTTCAGACGATGACGGGGAGAACACCTTTACGACGGATGGCGGGTCTGCGCTGATCGCTCCGCTGGGTGCGGGCAGCTATATCATCTCCGAGGAACAGGCAGCGGCGGGCTTCTCTGTGGCGGCGGACATGACCGAAACCGTCACCGAAGCAAACTCCAGCGAAAACCCCGCCACCGCCACCATGCAGGACGCGCCGCTGGCGCTGACGGTCAAGAAAGTGGACGCTATACGCAAAGCGCCCATCGGCGGGGCGACGTTCCGGCTGTATGACAGCAAGGGTAACATCCTGAAAGTGTCACCCGTTGCAGGACGCGAGGGCTGGTACGGCGTAGACGAAAATGGCGTATCCGATTTCACACTTCCTGCTTCGGGGAGTGCCACCATCGTTTATGTGCCGCAGGGCAGCGTAGAGGTCAAGGAGGTATCGGCAGCACCGGGGTATGCCTTACCCGCCGGGACGGTCACGGCGGTGGTCGGCAGCTACAACACCTACACTTCTCCCGCAACGGTGACAGTGGAGAACGAACCGCTTGCTGTGCTGCTGGATAAGGTGGACGCTTCCGACAAATCCCCGCTTGCAAACGTGGTATTCAAAATCAAAGACGCAAACGGCGGGTATCTTCACTTTGCCTTGCAGGAGAACGGCAGCTATTATGTGTCCGCTGACGGCGAAGATCATTTCAAGACCAACGCGGAGGGCAAGGCGACCATTCTCTATATCCCTGTTGGCAGCTACACCTTGCAAGAGCAGCAGCATCCCGGCTTTGCGCCCACGGACGCGCAGGAGTTCATCGTAGCCGCCGAAAACACGGTGGATTACCCCGCGAAGATCGGCGTGGAAAACTGGCCGCTGTACCTTGCGCTCTCCAAGACCGATAAGCTGGACGGCAAGGCAATGGCAAACGTCGGCTTCAAGCTGTTGGATAGCTCCGGCACGGCGCTCCAATTTACCGTGCAGGAGGACGGGCGGTATAAGGTCACGGCCACGGGAAACGACGTTTTCAAGACGGACGCCGAGGGCAAGGCGCTGATCTCCCACATTCCTGCGGGGACATACAGCCTTGTGGAACAGGCGTTTGACGGGTATGGGCTGCTTGCGCCGGTATCTGTTACAGTTTCCAATACCAATACCGAGGAAACGCCCGCAGCAAGCGACGTTGCCAACTGCCCCACGGAATTTGCGCTGACCAAGATCGACGCGGAAACCAAAGCCGCGCTTGCCGGGGTCACGTTCACGCTAAAGGATGCGGCGGGCAAAACCGTGTCGCTTGCGCCTATGAAAGACGGCACATACCGCCCCGTTTCTGCGGTGGTCAACACGGAGGACGTGCAGCAAAACACCACTATGATTATCACCGACAGCACGGGCAAGGTGAAAATCCAGTACCTCCCGTATGGCAAATACACATTGGAGGAAAAGCAGGTCGCGGGCTATGCGCCGCTGACGGGGATCACCTTTGAGATCACATCGGCGCACTCCACACAAAAGCCGCTGACGCTGACCGTGGAGAATATTCCGGCCTCGCTGATTATTAAGAAAACGGATGCGGTGACAAAGACCGCTCTGCCCGGTACGCGCTTTATCCTCAAAGACGCGGACAGCAAGGCGATCAAGCTCATGCTGGAAAAGGACGGCTCGTATCGCCCTGTCAAAAGCGGTGAAACGGGGCTGGACGAACTGACCGTGGGCGCAGACGGCACAGCCACGGTGAAGTACATCACGGGCAAAGTGACCGTTCACGAAAGCGGCGCACCCGTTGGCTTTGCCTACGCTGCTGACAAAGTCGTAGAGGTCGCCACGGTTGCCATCCCCGCCGTGGGCGGCGATAAGACCAAAGCCGTGACCACGGTGGAGATTGCCGACTTGCCCTTGATGCTCAAAATCAGCAAAATCCACGCCAAGACGCAAAAGCCGTTGAAAGGCGCGGCGTTTCAAATCATGACCGAGGGCGATACCAAAACGCCGCTGACGTTCGTGCTGAAAGACGGGGTGTACTGGTACAGCAAGACGGGGACGGTCACGACGCTGACGATGGATTCTAACGCACAGGCGTTTGTTTGCGGACTTCCCGCAGCCAAGTATCGGCTGGTGGAATCCGTTGTGCCAAGCGGATTCTTCCCCGCTCCGGCGCAGGATTTTACGCTGTTGTTGACCCATACATCTGAAAAACCGTTGGAGATCACGGTAACGAACACGCCGGAAGTCAAGCTGGGCTTGGATTCCGACAAGTGGGACGACGTGCTGCTGATCGGCGGCGGCGTTCTGCTGCTGGCGGGCGCGGCGGTGTTCTTCCTCCGCAGGAAGCGCCGCATTGCCCAATAACGAACGACAAACGGGCGGGAGGCTTTGCGGCCTCCCGTTCCCTTTAGGAGTGATATGAGAAAAGCTATATTTATCTTTATGATTTTCCTCTGCATTGTGCTGGGGACGTATCTTGGTATCCGTTATCCGCCGGATGTGCTGTCCGGCAAGATTGCAGACACAAAGGAAGCGGTTGCCGAAAGCAGCATCTTTACCTTGCTTCCCTCGGAAGCGCCCATTGTGACCGCGACGCCGACAGCTACGCCGGAGCAAAATCCATATTCGGAGGATATACCCGAACTGCCGGAGACCGCCGCCGTAACCGAAACGCCGGAAATAAGCAATGTTCCCTACAATGCCAACGGCATCTTGGGACATTTAATCGTGGGCGGCAACAGCGTCATGGTGCGAGACAGCATTGACGAAGAAACCCTATCCAAAGGGCCGGGCTGGATGCCGGACAGCGCCTTGCCCGGCGCAGACGGCATGAGTGTCATCCTCGGGCATAGGAACAGGAAGCATCTGAAGCTCATTGAGAACGTCAAGGTCGGAGACGAACTATCGTTCCGCTTTGTTTCCGACAACCATCTTGTGAACTACACCGTGACCGATGTGCAGATATTTGAAAAGACCGTCGATTGGACGCTGCCCATGACGGACGAAAATGTACTGGTGCTGGTAACGTGCTATCCGTTTGCGTATACTGGAAGCGCGCCGGGGAAGTACATGGTGGTTTGTCATAGGCAGAATAACGGAAGAAGGTAGACGGCGAACGTTATTTGCCTCCAAAATTTATCATTAATACCTATCCTATTCTGAGTCAAAACCCTGTTTTATTATTTGAATATTTTCGTCAAGGAGCCATACAAATGATAAATCTGTTGAAGTGGTCAGTGCTTAGGTGGAGAGTTCTACATAACCCCTGGTCACTTGATCCCTATCGCAAAATTAGTGAGCGGCAAGCTGGTTTACTCATCAGATCACGTTAGGGTTATCCTTCACCCGTATACATGACAATTTGGGAATTTATCACTGAATTTGACTTGAATCAGTTTAGACAGGAGGAACGTGAAAATCGACATTATAAGCGCGGATTAATTCATTGACCATAAGCAAAAAATCATAATAAAAAATGCCGACTGCCTGCCCGATGACAGAAGGGCAAGCAGCCGGATAATCTGCGTCATTCTATTTTTTAACGCGGTTGGCCTAGATACTTTGCTAACACGGTTCATTTATGAGGGGTGGTCTCTTGTAGTCGCGTAACGATATGTGCAACAGCGGATAAATCTTCGCTGTCTAATTTGTGAAGTCCTTCGATAATTCCCCTTAGTTGTGCTGGATATTCTGCTTCTACATCAAAGAAGTCCTTAGGCGTAATATTGAAATAATCACATATTTGAAATAGCACAGGCAATGAGGGGATGCTCTTGCCTGTAGTGATGTTGCTGATATAACTATCTGATTGTTCCAGTGCGGAACTCATATTGCGCTTTGACGCCCCATCTTCTGTTCGTAAATGCTCAATACGATTTATAACGAATTCAATATCCATTCCCTCACCTCAAAGGTAAGGATACGGGAAATTTAAACAGACTATACTACTAATAATCAACGGAATACTGTATAATGAATAATATAAACCCATTTGTTTGCATTTTTGCTGAAATTTACGGAAATTTCACGGACACCTGAATAGAGTAATTATGACAGAACAGGATGAATCTGTGAGGCGGTATAAAATG
>CAYUTA010000076.1:0-9736 GCA_964447605.1 uncultured Oscillospiraceae bacterium
CGCTTGCTCGTTTTTCCTTATCCTGCTTTCAAGGTTCGTTTTGCTCACCACTATTCAATCTATTGTATCACAACAGACCGTGCCGCAACAACATGCGATAGCAAAACGCGCGCCTTGGCGGATACCGCATCCCGCGCGCCACAGGACCGGCCTTCCGCCGGCACGGCGGCGCCCGCGTCCCTGCCGGATATCCGTCCAACGCTCCTTGCGGCTGCGGGCCCGCCGCATGCGGAGGAAGGCTCCGCCCTGACGGAGTTGAGCGAGAGGCAGGCGCGCACGCGGTATTTTTACCGCGCAACCGGCCGCCCGCGTGCGATTTATGAATACAGCATCGGCACGCAGGATGCCAACGAGTTCGGCAACTGGTCGCCGACGGGCAGGGTGTATGCGCCGCCGGAAAATGGATTTGGCGGGGCGGACGCGCCGGACGGTGCGCAGCGGCGCCGGGACAAGGCGCCTGACGCGGGCCTGCAATTGGAACACAAGATTTTTTTCATGATTTTTCCAGCGCAAAAACGCGCATATTCCTCCGAGGCCCGCACACAATAGTACTACCGTCAGACGTGACGGAAACCCAACGGGAACGCGTGCTGGCCACCGTGAAATCCCGAACCATCCAGGCCCGATCATGACGGAACGGATGGAGCTTAGCCGCCCGATACCCGGGCAGGACGGCGTGAAGAATCGGAGGAGGAAATTATGAACGGCAAGGCTGGAAAACAGACCATTGGTTGTGAGGTGACAAGCTGTCGCTTTAACAGTCAGGGTTGTGATTGCGAATTGGATCGCATCGAAGTTAAGCCCAAATGTGACTGCCACACCGGCGATTGTACCGAATCGCTCTGCGGCTCGTACAGCGCCAAATAAACGGGCAGGCATCCCTTCCGAGAAAGCGTGGACGCAGGCAATGCGTCCACGCTTTCAGGTTGTCAAACAAGGGGCGCATACGCCCGCTTGCCGGCCGGCCGATCGTCCTTGGGCATGGGATTCCCTCCCGTTGTTTATTTCATATCTGCAATGCGCTGCGGATCTTGCGGCTTAATGGCGTCTATTTTATCCGCTTTTTTTGCAACTTGGCCCGATAAAACGGCAACCTGCGCCTCCGGCTATTGCGGGGCCGCACCATCCCGGCATATAATCAAACTGCGGAGGGCAAGCGGAATGAAGCTGACGCTAAAACAGGAAAAGGGCGCGGAGAAGGAGATCGTCGTCCGCTGCGACCAGGTGGATGATGAAATCCGGTCGCTCATGGAGGCCCTGGCCATCCGGGAGCGGCGGCTGCAGGTCTTCCGCGGCGGCGAAATGCGCCTGCTCGTTCCGGCGGAGGTGCTTTACTGCGAGAGTGTGGACGGGAAGACCTTCGTATACACGGCGGCCGACATGTATACGGCAAGGACCTCCCTTGCACAGATCGCGGGGCACTTTGTTGAAAACGGCTTTTTTCGCTGTTCCAAGAGCATGGTGGTGAATCTTCGCGCGATGGATTCCCTCAAAAGCGGCGACAACGGGCGCATTCTGGCCACGCTGGCAAATGGCGAGCGCATCCTCGTTTCCCGGCAGTATGCCAGGCAACTACGCGACATGCTGAAAGGTGGTATCGACTGATGAAAGAATTCAAGAAGTTTTATGTTTGGGGCATGAACGCCAAGCTGTTTATGTCCATCTATTTTGTGGCGGTAGCGTTTTTAACGGGCGTAATCATCGCCGTTTCCGGCGGGGACAGCATCGGCCTTCTGGCGCTGCTGGAGATGCTTGGCGTGTGCGCGGTGATCGCCGTGCTCCAGTGCGTGTTGCTCAACGATAAAACGGATTACAGCCGGGGCATCCTCTTTGGACGCTCCGTGCTGTGGCTGCTGATTTCCGTTGCGCTGACCGTGAGCGCGGCGCTGCTTTTTCAATGGTTTTCCGGCCTGCCCGCATGGTGCCCGTATGTGCTGGGCGCCTTTATGCTGTTTGGCCTGTCTGCAAGCCTGGCGGGACTCAAATTTGAGCAGGATGCGGATACCATTCGCCTGAATGCGGATTTAAGCCGATATAAAGAACAGAATCCGTCTTAAATATCGTATCACGCATAGGGAGTCGGCGCGGCGGTTTCCTCTGCGCTGTCGGCCGCTCCGGAGCTCGGGCTCTCCGCCAATCCGGCAAGCCGCAAAAGGTTTGCGTACGCCCTGTCTCCCATGATCGAAAACATACCCGCCTCGCCCGCCTGGAGCACATGCCTTCCATCCATATCGTATTGGTAAAAGGTCTGCCGTTCGCCGTCCTCCGTCCAGTCAAAGAACAGGGCGATGGCGTTCTCCAGCGTTGAAGCCTCGACGCCTTCCCATGCGGCGGACTTGACCATGTAGTCGAAAACGATCTCCTCCACCAGGCGAATATCCTCTTGGCTGGATAAATCGCGTGTAAATACCGTTTGGCTGTCCCGGCGCACGGCAATGGTAACGTTGGCGTGCGCGGGACCGGCCGCGCCGTGATCCGTTGCGCCCGCGGCTTCGGGAATGGGCGTGGCCGCCTTCACAGCCATAAGCGTATCCGTCTTTTCCCCGCATCCAAATGCCAGCAGCAGGCCAAGCAGAAATAAGGGGATGGTCCGTTTTTTCATATTCCGCACCTCCAATGATAACACCGTGCAGCGTGGACGATGGTTGCGCGCCTATTCACGGCAAAAGCCCGTCCGGCTTCCTGTTGGGCAGCGCCCTCATGAACACGTGTTTGATCCGGTTGCGCATGTCCCCGTCGATATGCCGGACAACGGCGCGCGCTGCGCTTGCGGGCGGTGCGCGCGCAGGACATCGATGTGGTCGGAATAGGCCGAGAGCGCCGCGTCGTCGGGCGTTTTGCCTCCACGTTGCTTCCCTCCTCAACCTCTTTCTCAAGCGCCGGATGGATGCCCGCGCGTCCAATCCAAAGGCGGATATTGTCCACGCTTGCTTGCGCATTCGTCCGATTTCATATAGAATGGATAGCCGAGAGAGAGGAGGGAGGAACATGCGCTTCATTCCAAGAGAAAAGCTCGGGAAGAAAGCGCGGCGCGCGCTGGATTGCGCGAAGCGGCGGACCTGGGGCGAACTCAATCCGGTCACCCGAAAGGCCGGGAACAAAAAGAAATACAGCCGCAAAAAATCCGACTTCCGTTTTGACGACTGCGGCGGCCGGATTTTTGTTTGTGCCCAGGCCCGAATCCCGGCATGGCCGAAACGCCGCGTGCGCCCGCCGTCATGCCCGATAGCCCCCCGCGTCTTTGGCGGTTCGCCGCCCGGGAGAGCATGCGCACAAGAGCCGCAGCGCCGTTCGGGGCTGCGGCCGCATGAAACATCCGCGCCTTACCAAGCGCCGCCGTAAAAAGTCGTTTTGGGGCGGCCTGCGTCCTGCGCTTTCGCGGGGCAGGGTTACAACGTTATTTTGTGCTGTGCCCGGTTCAATAGAACCACGCCGTGGGCAGGTAAAACAGATACGGCGCGGTAAAGACCGCCAGCGACAGGGCCAGCCTGTGCGTTTGACGCTCGTCCAGCCCGGCCTTTTTCAGGCAGAACTTCCGGTTGAACCAATAGATGCATATCCCGGAGACCGCCACGCAAAGCGTCACCCACAGCACCGCATACACGTTCTCAAAGGGATTGAAGCTGACGGCGTTGGTCAGGTTTTCGTACCACCATGTTCCAAAGGGCGTGCCCTGAAAGGCCGGCACGTTGACAAGAAACATCAGCGCGGTTCCAATCAGGTCCGCCACAAAACCCATGAGCCATACCCGCAGGATCACGGCCTTTGCGTTCCGCCTGATGTCCGGCACATGCAGCGCCTGCATGGCAAGCGCCACCACCAGCAGGTCAATGGCAAAGTTTGCCGGCAGCACCGCGAGCCAGGCAAGCGGAAACAGCCAAAGCATCCAAACCGGGAAAATGACGTTATACAGGGTTGTGTCGCGGCGATGATCCATGGCGGTTTCCTCTCTTCCGATGCGCTTGAATCATCAGTATACCATACTTCACCGCCCCGGCGCATTGCGCGTTGACGGGATTCCCGTCGTCTTTTGACGGTTTTGCCAGAAGCCGCTCCCCTTGCCGCCGCGAATTCATGTTTGCAGCAATCCGGACCGTGCGCGATCCATGACGCTTCGGCTCTGTCAAGTCCTTCAGCGCGGCCCTTGCGCCGCAGTTCCAGCCCGGGCGGCTCCGCCGCGTATCTTGCATTTGGCAACCGTTTCCTGTGACAGCATCGGGCAGGATATGCTATCATACCCGCTGCGCGTCTATCCTATGCTCCGCAGGATTGGACGCCGCCCGTTTTCTCGCCGCCTTTGGCCGGCAGCCGAAAACGACGGCACATTTCTGTCGGAATGATACCATCGTCAACCCATTCGAAAAAAGGAGGCTGCCGCCATGCCGCTTGCATCGCCGCCGGGGAAGGACGAACTGACCGCGCTGATGGGATCGGGGCGCTATGGCGCCTGAGAGCATGCCCGCGCCATGATGGAAGCGCGCTATGACATGGAGCGCGCCTGGAACAGCGGCGGGAAGACGCTCTGCGCGCCGTACGCAAAGGACGCTTGCTTTGGATTCATGGTGATCCTGGGCGCGGATGAACGGGAGAGGTTTGAACAGCACCGCGAAGGCTTTTCGGCGGTTTGCCGCGCGGAATATGACGCCGCCGCCGCCTCTCACGACGGGAAATGGCTCATGCTGTATCCGACGGTCGACGCCTTGCCGGCGGATATGGAAAAGCTGTTGCGCATCAAGCGCAAGCCGAACAGAAAGGGACCATGATCGAACGCTTTGCCGACCGCGCGTCGGCCCATCTGATAAGCGATACGAACCGCCGGGAGAGCCAGCGGTCTGTGGATATCCACCGCTCCATGATGCGCCTGCTTCTCGATGGCGACGTCTCGGAAAACACGAAATTTCACAAGCTCTGCAACGTGTTCTGCAAGCTCCGTTTTTCCGGCGGCAACGGCCATATCAGCGGCGAAATCCACGCCGCCTGCTGTCGCCGGGTCGAGACCCATAAACGCGCTGCCGCAAAGCCCGCCATCGAAACAGGTTCTTGCGGAGCTTTGGGCGCATCTGCTCGGTTTGCTTCAGAAGCAGCGCCAATACGAAACCCTTTGAGGACGGTTTAGAGGCAGTGATGAATATCTGAAACAAGGCTGGACAGTAGAGCCGCTTTCGGCATGTGCGGCCAATCATATGAATTTGGATCAGGCATATATCGTGCCGGAAAAAAATAAGCGCCGATTCCGGATTCCAGCTTGTCGATACGTCCATAGAACAAGACCCCCGCGGGATGCAAATCCCGGCGGCGGATATCATCGGCAGAGGCGGCAACGCCCTGAAACCGCCTCCGGCAGCGCGGCTCCTTTCAAAAACGGCGTTTCCCGGCGGTCTGTTTGAAAACGACCAAAAACGGCGCGCATGTCGCCGTTTTTGATGGATTGCCCGCATTTTTTCCGCGGCCGGACCGGCTGGCGGGATTTTGCTGCGCCTTTGCGCATATGGGAAAGGGCGGCCCGCCCGCGGCCTATGCGCCGTACTGGCTTTGCAGCTTGTAAAACCCCGCCAGCCCCACGGAGGCGATGATTTCATTGCGGCAGGCCACGGACTGCGCGTCCGTGCCGGTGTAGACGCCTGCGCGCTGCGCGGGCGACAGGCGGGCGAGAAACGTCGCGCAGTTGGCCGCGGTGGTCGGCGCGGCGGCTGGCGCCGCGCTTTGCTTTGCCGTGCCGGCCGCGCTCTGCGTGCCCCGGCCGCGGCGGAAGCTTTCGTCGAGGCGCTCCGCCCTGCCGCCCATTTTCTGCAGCAGCGTCGCTGCGTCATAGGCCATCTGGTACTCGAGCTGGGCCTGCTCCTTGTTGAACATGTCCACCTCGAGGGAGCGCGCTTTTTCCGCCTCCAGCCGCTCGGACACACTTTTAGCCAGCGTTGCGCCGTAGTCGCTTTCCAGCAACGCGATGTCGCGCGCTTCATCGCGGAAATTGCGGCTTTTCACGTCGGTGACAAACGAGCTTGCGCCCATACCGCGCGCAATCGCGTCCGCGTCCAGCTCGGCGTTGGCGCGGCCCGTGCTCAGGCTGCGGTTGTAGATGGCCTGATCGTAACCGGGGCGCAGCCATGCGGTGATCTGGTCGCTCAGCTGCCGCTCCGTCATCTGCTCATATGCAATCGGGCCGGACGCAAAGGTCGTTTCGTACAGTCCCTTGAGCAGGCTCTGGAACTGGGTGGCGCAGTTATTCGCCGCGCCGCCGGCGGCCGCCCCGCCGCCGGCGCTTCGGGCGCGGCCTGCGCCGCCGGGTGTTTCCGTTCCGGCAGGGGCTCCGATACCGAGGCCGGACTGCCGGATCGACGTTGGCCGTACCGGCGGCGGCGACAGGATCGGCCGTATTCGGTTGTTGCTTGCCATATGGTTTCCTCCTTAACGTTTGGATAATTGGGGCCGCGCTATTCCGCCTGCGCTGCCCGGGCCAGAGCCGATTCGAGCTCGAGCACCTTCTGGTACAATGCCTCGAGGTTCTGGTTGAGGTTGGTTTCGTTTTGCGCCACCGCGGCGTCATACTCGTCGAGCGGAATGTCCTGGCGCGCCATGCGCGGCAGATATACCGGGAAGAGCGCCTGGATTCCGGTAGCCCGGTACGCCATGTGCGTTTACCCCCTTCCTACAGCGCGCGCCGCTGCACGTCGAGCAGCAGTTCGAGGCCGCCGCGAATGGTGAAGCGCGAGCCGTTGATGTTTGTAATGCGCAGCTGAAACGCGCGGCCCTCTCCGGTGAGCGGAACCTCCATGATGGATTCATCCTCCCCCGGCATCAGCCGCTCGTAGTAACCGGTGCCGACGCCGGTCTTTGCCTCCACGCCGATGCGGCCGCCCGTGCCGCGCAGATACAGCTCCTTTAGCTGCTTGCCGGCAAGCTTTTGACCCATATCCGTCATGGGCGTTTCCCAGTAGGCCTCAATCGGCTTTCCGGCATAGTCGTCCCCCTCGTTAAAGCGGCATACGTACCGGTCTCCGTCGGCGAGGTAGAGCACGCCGCCTGCTGCGCACAGATCCGCCGCAAGGAAGCCGCGCCGGATCATGTACGTCCCGCGCGCAAGGTCGTAGGTGAGCACAGCGTCGCCTGCGGCGGCGTCCGGGCTCTCGCGCACAGCAAAGTAAAGCCTGTCGCGGCTGGTGGCGGACATGCAGGCGGTCACATCAGCGTTTTCAAGGAAGCGCAGCACCTTGTCCGCGTCGGACTGCCGTCTCACGGACTGGCCGTCATAGTAGTACATGCCGCCGTCGGTGAGAAAAAACAGCACGTCTCCGTAGCGGATGACCGAGGTGTGCGCGGGCTGACGCATGGACGCGTTGAGCGGCACGATGCGGTAGTTGCCCGGCCGGTCGCCAAGCAGACGGTAGGCCGAGTCGCGCTTGAAGATGAGCAGCTGGTTGGAAAGCGCGAACAGGCCCGTAATGGGGTCGCTGTCGCTGCCGACCTCCACGTGCCCGCCGCTGACGTTTTCACTCTCGCCGGCCACGCCCCAGTCCTCCACGGTGCGCGTGCCGCCGGGGGCCATGCTCCAATACAGACGGCCGGGGTTTTCCGGGTCGCCTGCGGCGAACAGACGGTTAAAATACAGCTCCACATAATTCACGCGCCGGTCGGACAGCTGCTCCGCGCTGCCGAACACAGCGGCGGGATGCGCGGCGTCTCCGTCCCACTTGACCATCCGCGCGTAGCCGTTGGCAATGAGCAGCACCTCGTCAACGCCGATTTTAAGCACAAGAAAATCATATTGTGCGCCCGTGGCCGCCGCGTTGTCGTAGGTATGGATGGCCGTCCACTGCGCCTCCTCCTCGGCGATGGCGTAGAGCGTGTTGCCGGCGGCCGCCACAAACCGGCGGCCCTTTGCGCGGTTCCATACGAACAGCCGCTTGATCTCCCCGTCGCCCGGCAGCGGGACGCCGATGTGGCGCACATAGCCGCTTGCCACGGAAAGGTCGCCGTTGGCTGTGTCCATGTTGCATGCGTCGGGGCTGCATCCGCCCTCGAGCGTGTTTTCGCTCCAGCCCTGATGGATGCCGGAAAACCCTTCGATGCGGTATTGCGTCAACGCCATAAAACTCGCCTCCTTCCGCGTGTGCGGTTGTTAAAACTCCGGTTGTGCTGCATGGCCGCCTCTTAATAGCGGTTTTCCAGCCGGTACGCGTCGCGCTCGCCGCAGGACGCGCGCATGTTCCGCCTGGCCTGGAAATAGATTTCAAAACAGGCGCGCGCGGCGTTGACGCTCATGCTGTCGCCGGCGGAGCGTTCGCGCCCCACGGCATAGCTGATGATCGCGCCATGGCACCATTCCGGCAGACCGGGCACGTCGGTGTCCGCGGCCAGCGGCGGAGGCAGATAGCGGTACGTCACCGCCACGGGGCCGTCGGCAGAGCCCGGCACGTGCAGAATGCCGGTGCCCACGCCGTAGTAGAATGGCAGGCGGGCATCCTTGCGTTTGAGCGCAAGCACCTTGATGCACGCGCACGGCAGGCTGCCGGTGTCCACCCGCCCGTTTGTAAGCGCCAGTTCATCGGTGCGGCGCGGCTGCAACGCGCCGGCCAAATCAATGACGGCGTCGTTGAAGTACTGGGTCAGCTTATCGCGCCACAGCTCCACGGTCTGTGAATCGGTGTTGCGGTCCAGCTGCTGCAGCGCGCCGGTGAGCAGTTCCTTGAGCGTCATGCGCGTTCCTCCTCACGAAAGCTTTTTGCCGCCGCCCCTGCGATAGGCGCGCACGGCCTTTTCGGATTCCACGCGCACGCTGTTGCTCTGGGCGATGAGCTGGGCAAGGCTTGCCGGTACCTGTACGGGCGTGTGGGCGCGGATGCGGAAAAAGTGGCCGTTGATGCCGCCCTCCCAGTGGCTTTCGCCGCTTTCCGGCCGGATGGTGATGGTCGCCTTGGGCTCGGTTTGCAGGCGTTTGCAGGTGTCGGACGTAATCTGATCGATCTGCTGTTCCGTGATGTAATGCATTTGTATTCCTCCTGTATGTCGTTTCATAGGGGAGGGAAGCGCGTTTGGCTTCCCTCCGCGATTTGTGCATGGCGGCCCGTGCGCGTGGGGGCCTGAATGAGCCTGAAACGGCCGGCGACGGAATGCCCGTCCGCCGCGCCGCCCTGGGGCGGCGTTCCCAAGCGCCGCGGTATGGCTTTTTATAAAGGAGAACGGGCGTGATGGAGCGCGCGCCCAAAGCGGAGCAGCGCGGGCCCAGGCCTGCGGCCACGGCTGAAAAAGCCCCCGGCCGGGGTCGTTCGTCCCTACAGGCTTACGGCGTGCTCGATGCGCACGAGCCAGAGATTGTTGAGGATTTTGGCCGTGTAAGCCGCCACCTTCGCGCCAACCGTCGCCCGCTGGTCGAGCGGGTCGGTCGCGCCGCCGCTGCCGATGGGCTTGACGATGGTCTGCACGCAGCCGAAGCCGTCCACGTCGACGACCCCGTATGCGTCCGCGCCGAACACCAGCGTGGCGTGCACGTCCAAGCCCTTGCTTTCGTCGTCAAGCGCGCCGGCGTCCGTGCTGAACACCGCGGTATCCGCCGCTGCGCTTGCAAGCGTTTCCTCCACGGTGACGGCGGCCGTATCCGGGTCGAAGGCCGCCAGCGTATACTCCGCGCTGCCGAGCCGGATTTTACCGCCGGGTGTGGAAAGATAGGCGGCCTCCCGTTCGGAAGCGGGCGCCTTGAGCACAAACTCCGTGCCGCCGGAGACGGCCTGCTTGAGCGCGT
>CAYUTA010000077.1:0-9631 GCA_964447605.1 uncultured Oscillospiraceae bacterium
CTGCTTTCGCATCGCCTCGACTCCGTTTTCGTGTCCGGCTGTTTTGATACAGCCCTGCGTTTCTTGGAATTAAAAGTACACAAAAAAGTAGACGCTATTTTGATAAAACATCCAGCGTGTCAAAAAAGGCGGGCAGCAACTATCTTTTTGGATATAAGACGTTTTGCGTGGTCACAGTCGAGGATGTAGCAGCCATAGCCGTCCGTACCGTATGCGATATACTGCGCCCACTCGTCAGCCGTATAAATAGAAGCGGGCGAGAAAAATGCTGAGAGAGGAAAGGGCTCGAACGCAACATCATGGAGATGATGTGTACGGAGCTGCTGGTACCCAAAGAGCATTTGCTGCGTAAGATCGACGCCGCGGTGGATTCATATCTACGACATCGTAAGCAAGCTGTACTGAGAAGATCAAGAAAGAAATACCAAAAGCGGCGCGGCATTACGAGGAAACACCGTGGGCTGAGAGCAATGCGACCGAGAGCAGCATGGAAAAGAACCGTTTGACGATGATCCGCCGACAGCAGGAACACGGGGCATTACAGAATCCACTACAGACCCGGAAAGCGGGCTGTTTCACAAAGGGCGAGCACAAGATGTGCTTCGCGCATGGAGCATATACCTTATGCGATGACGGCAACTAGGTACTTGGAGTCGAGGTTCGATCAGGGAATCCACACGACAGCGTGGTGTTTGACGAGGGATACGGAAAAGTAAAGCAACGGTTTCCGCAGATAGAGGTGATCTCCGCAGACGCAGGATACAAAACACCATGGATCTGCAGGCGGGTATTCGACGACGGGAGGCATCCCTCGCTTCCGTACCGAGCGCCCATGACAAAGGACGGAAATCATCCGTGGCATGAATATGTTTGCGGCGAATACTTTGTGATTTATCCGGAATACAAAACGCTCAGCTACGCAACAATGAACAAGGACAGGTATCGGGAATACAGGAGCAAGCCTTACGTCTGCGCCCACTGCCCGACCAAAGAAAAATGCACACAGAATTGGATTTGCCAAAAGACTGTCGCAGCACATATATGGCAGGAATATCTGGACTGAACGGAGGACGTTCGGCACTCACCGATAGGGACGTCAAGTTACGCACGTCGAAAGGAAACGGGCGGGCGGGTCTTTGCTGACGCCAAAGTGCGGTACACGCAGTTCCAGGACTTTGCCGCCGCTGAATACCGTGCGCCGCCGCCGTAGGAGCGCGTCATGACAACGTCCGCAGCGGTGCCGTTGGCAGGAGCGGTTTGCAGATAGATATCGTACTCGGTAGCCTGAATGGGCTCATACACGACCTCGATATTGGGATGCTCAGCCGTAAAGAGCTCATTCATCTTCGTGATGGCGGCCTGATCCTCGGTACGCCATCCGATGTACTTGATGGTCACCTTTTCGCCGTCCGCGGCCGGCTCCGCCGCCTTGTGCCGCCTTCGCGTGGCATATACCTTAGAGCACACATTGATCGATGAAATGATTGAGACTGCGCAGGAATCGCCTGAGATCCGTATTTTGCAGGCAGAATTGTCAAAGCCGCTATTGACAAAGGATCAGATCGTATTCCGGATTAGACGATTAAAGAGCCAAAACTCCGATGCCCCCACTGCCAGGCGGCAACCGATTGATTACTTTGTAAATTCAATCTTATCTTTATGACGATAGAATCATGTTGATATATAGCCGCAAGGACGAAACCCAAACCGGACTGTTTTCCGAGGTGGAAGAAGCTCACGGAGGTAAAAACGGGAGTTTAGATTTGCTGCATACCGCTTCGCCACGCCGCCGCGGGCTGCACTTGATTCGCGGCGATTTTTACTAAAAATCCCCTCCGCCCGCTCCCTTGCCCATCCTCTTTCGCATAAAGTCCCGCTCTCATCGGCTAAGGGCTTGCAGGCGCGCTTTTTTCACGCCGTTTCGGTCGCCGCCAACTTTTTTGCGGGGATGCGTCTGCAGGCGGGAAACCAGGTCGCGGCGGCACTTTTCCCCGCCCCTCCATTTTTCAGGCCATCAAAACGCTGCGTTTTTCAGCGGACGGAAATGCGCTCACCGGAGCGCGTTATTTATGCGCCAGAGCTCCGCTTCGCTCAGCATGGCAGTTATATGCGTGCCGTCCTCGCCATGTTCCTGTTTCAAAATCGTGCCCGTTTCCCGAATCAGGCGCATTGCCTCATATCGGTCATACGGAACGGTCAATTCCACGCGCACCTGGCGGCTGTTCAGCGCTTGCTCCACCGCCGATTGCAATGCGTCCAGTCCGGCGCCCGTTTTGGCTGAGATACAGACCGCGCCCGCCTTACCCGGCCGCTGCGCGGCAATTTCACACTTGTTGTATACCTCGATACGCGGCGTATCCAGCACGCCCAGCGTGCCAAGCACATCCTCAACAATCCGCATCTGCACGTCGAAATACGGGCATGCGGCGTCGATTACATGCACAATCAGGTCCGCGTCGCGCACCTCCTCGAGCGTAGAACGAAATGCGCTGACCAGATCATGCGGCAGCTTGTTGATAAACCCCACGGTATCCGACAGCAGGCATTCCGTGCCTCCTGGCAGCGTGATACGCCGCACAAGCGCGTCAAGCGTGGCAAACAGCTTGTCCTCGGCCAGCGCGTCGCTGCCGGAAAGCGCGTTGAGCAGCGTGGATTTGCCCGCGTTTGTGTACCCCACCAGCGCGACGAGCGGAATGGAATTGACGCTTCGCCTTGTACGCCGCAGCGCGCGCTGTTTTTCAATTTCACGCAGCTCCTGCTCCAGTTCGAATATCCGGCGGCGAATCCGGC
This sequence comes from uncultured Oscillospiraceae bacterium, assembly GCA_964447605.1. Lineage (GTDB taxonomy): Bacteria > Bacillota > Clostridia > Christensenellales > CAG-138 > CAYUTA01. The sequence goes on from CAYUTA010000077.1 coordinate 2,791, forward strand.
GGCGGTCGATTTCAAGCTTTTTTTCACCCGGGCCGCGCATGCCTACGCCGGACGCACCCTGTCTGGAAAGCACGCGGCCCATGCCCAGCAGCCGTGGCAGACGATATTGCAACTGTGCCAGCTCCACCTGCAGCTTGCCCTCGCGGGATTGCGCGCGCTGCGCGAAAATATCAAGTATCAGCATCGTCCGGTCGATGATCGGCAGCCCCAGAGCAGTTTCCAGATTGCGCAGCTGGATTGCGGAAAGCTCGTCGTCGAACACACAAACATCGGCCTCCGTGGCATTGCAGACCAGGCTTAGTTCATCCGCCTTACCCGCGCCGATGTAGGTCGCGCCGTCCGCGGTGCGTTTTCTTTGCGTCTCACGCGCCACAACGTTCAGCCCGGCCGTTTCGCAAAGCGCGGAGAGTTCGTCCATCGTATCGTAACCCGCATCGCCCTCAATTCCTGCCAGCACCGCCCGCTCCGGACGCGCGGCGGTGACGGCGTAAGCGGAGGTCGTCAGCCGGGCGTCGGCCTCCCGTATGGCCTCCATCAAGGTCCGCTGCGGCAGGCGGCCGGGGCGCATGGGTCCATACAGCAGCGTTTCGCGGCGGTCCCCGTCTTCTGCAGGCTCGCCGATAAACCCGGCGTATACGTCCGCCGCACGCCCGTCGCGCACGCCGATGGCGACCATTGCGTCCAGCCGCAGGGCGTTGAGCGAGCCACGGTCTACGTCGCTGAGCATGCCGCTGCCGTTGGGATGGGTGTGGATGCAACGCACACCGCAGAGGCGGTCTGCGTTGCGCACAACCCGCATCTCTTCCATCCCCACCGTCCGGTCGTCGCCTATACGCACATCCAGAACACCGCCCGCGCGCGCGACGTAGATCAACACTTCACGGCCCACCGCCTGTGTAAATCGGGCCAGCGCCTCCACGACCTCTGCGGAAAGGAACTCCGATGCGGACATCGGCATATCGTACAGCGTCTGTATCTGCGCAAGCAACGTATCGCGGATGCCGCTGGTGTTTCCATGCACTTCTTTTTTCATATGGACTATCCTACACGCAAACCGCAACTTTATCAATAAAAAATATGGTTTATGCGCACAAAGGGGGGGCAGGCGTCAAAAAATGTTGTTTTTGACGGAGACAACCGCGCTTTGCCTCCCGCATCTATGCGCTCCCGGGCGGTAAAACGCACAAAGCGTGGGCGGCGGATGCGGATGCCGCCCTTGCCCATAATCCAAGCTTCCCCCTGCGGAGAACGTTTTTGTCACATTGACGCCAACGTTAAGCTATTTTGAAGGCTACCAAAATCAGCGACATACGCAGTGATTTCAGCACGTCTCATGCAGCAAAGCCGACAGACGATGCAATCGTCCGAGGACAAAGCCGCATGCAAAAATCCTGCCGTATCGCTTCCCGCCGGCCAGCCAAAGTTTGTCGATGGCCCGAAAAGCCGGGCGTGTTCGCGCCCGGCTTCAGGTTTTTCCAAGAGGATTCAGCTTTTCTGCCCGCAGGGTCAGGAGGCGTAGAGGATTGTAACCGTCTCCTCTTTTGCAACCCTGCTGCCGTCCTTGGCCGAGGCCTTTACGGTAATTTCTACGTTTTCCGTTTTGCCCGCCACGCGTTTGGCCGTGATTACGCCGGTGCTGGCGTTGATGGAAGCATACGTGCGGTCCTCCGCCTTTTCGATGCTCCATGCCACGGCCTTATTGGTCGCGTTGGCCGGGTCGATTACAGCCCTGAGCCGCAGGGTTGCGCCGGGCCTGACCTGTAGATCCGTCACGCTTGAAGAATACGGCTCGATTGCGATCGCTGTCACATATTTGACGAACTTGACATATACATACGCGCTCTTGTTGCTGCCGTCCGTGGCCTTGGCCGTAAATTTCACCGTGCCCGTGCGCTCGCCCGTCAGCGTGACCGCGCCCGCAGCGTCGATCGTGGCAATCGCAGGGTTGCTCGACGTCCATACGACCTCGCCGCGTGCCTGCGCGGGGAGAACTTCCGAAGCAAGCGCAACATCCTCCTCCATGCCGACGGTCAGAGTCGAACTGGTGACGTAAACGCCGTCACGAAGGATCCGCACGCCCGTTGTGGCCGGATAGATGGTAACGTCCAGCGTGCCGGAAATACCGCTGCCGTCCTTGGCCGTTGCGGTTACCGTAACAACATGCACTTCGGTAAAGCCGGGCTTTGCCGTCAGAACGCCGCCGGATGAGACGGTCGCATATTTTTTGCCCTCTTCATCCAGGCTCCAGGCGATCGCCTTATTGGTCGCGCCGACGGGCTCGACCGTGGTCTTGAGCGCGAGCGTCTTGCCGGTGATGACCTCCGGGGCCGCCATCGCCGTCTTCGGCTCCACGAGAATCTCGGTTACAAGGCTGGAAACAAGATACGTTACGGACGCGGATTTTCTTGCGCCTATGGTAGTTGAGGCGGTGATCGTTGCCCGGCCCGTTTTCAAAACGGTTACCGTGCCGTCCGCGTCGACGCGCAGTACGCTGGACGCGCTGGATTTCCAGCCGACGTCCGCCGGTTCCTCGCTTCCGCCGCCGGTATGCAGATAGGCCGAAAGCTGGAATATGCCGCCCGTTGAAATATCGTTGATATCGAGCGAAATCTGACCCGTCGTCACGTTTGCGCCCTCGTCATTGCGCAAAATCAGCGCGCCAAGGCCGGGGACGATTGTAACGGAATATCTGCAGACCTCCGTGCCGCTGTCGGCCGCGACGGCGCGCACTTCAACCGGCCCGGTCGTCTCATACACGGTTTTTGCGCTCAGGCGGCCGGCGGACGAGACGGCCAGGTATTTGCTGTCCGCCGAATCCACCAGACTCCACGTAACCCTCTTATTGGTCGCGTCCGACGGAACCACGTTCCATTTGAGCTGATAGCTTTTGCCGGAGGCAAGCTCATGGTTCAGCGGCCAGTCCGTCAGCCCGATCATCCTAATCAGCTTGGCCGACTGAATCTTTACCGTTGCGCTGCGGTTGCTGCCGTCGGTCGTTTTGACCGTGATGGTCGCCGTTCCGGCCTTCGGGTTAACCGGAAGCGTTACCTCGCCGGTGTCTCTGTCCACAAGCACGATGGCGCTGTTGCTCGAGGTCCATGTAAACTCCTGCTTCGTCCCGGCGGGATACGCCTCCGCGCTCAGCAAAATGGTGGCCGACGGATCGTTTGCATCGATGGCCAGCGTTTTGCCGGTCACGGCTTCACCGTCGCGCAATATGGCGACCCGGGAGGCCGCCGGGAGGCAGATGCGCACAACCGCCGTCTTGTTGCTGCCGTCCGTGGCCCTGGCCGTAATGGTCGCCGTGCCCGTACGCGCGGCGATGATATCCACCAGACCGTTGTCATCCACAACCGCAACCTGCCGGTTGTTCGACGACCATATAAATTCCTGCAGCGCATCGCCCGGCAGCGCGCTGGCGGTGAGCTGAATGCTGTCCATCGCGCCCTGCCAGCTGATGTTCACCGTTTTGTTCGTTACATCGATGATTTCGCCGGTGTCCGGGTCGGTCATGGTAAGCTGCACGCTCGAGACCGACGGCGTCAGCAGAATCGTCACGGAGTCTATCGCCGCCTCGTTGACCGCGGAGGTTGCGGTTACCACAAGCTCAAGCGCATACGGAACCGCTTTCGTCTTCAACTGGCCGCTGGAGGAGACCGACGCATACGGCGCGCCGTCGCCCGAAAGCTTCCACTTCACCGAACGGTTGGTCAGCGTTGTGTCGGATGCGATATCCGTTTTCAATATGGCGGACGTGCCCGCGCGCATGGAATTCGGCGCGCCGATAATGGTCAGCGCAACCGGGTACTTGACATACTCAACCTTCACGGCGGTCGACTTGTTGCTGCCGTCCCTGGACTTGGCAGTCAGTGTCACGCCGCCGGGCTTCGCACCCGGGGTGAGCGTCACCGTATTGTCGGCGTTGACCGTCATAATCCCGTAGGCGCCGCGGATATCGCTCGTTGTCCAGGCGACTTCGTCGCCCGCATCTTCCGGCTCGGTGGCCGCGGCAAACGTGAATATCCCATTGACCGCTTCAAGATTGCAGACCAGCGTTTTGCCGCTTACGTCTTCACCCGAATTCTGATTGGTAATCGCGATCTTTGTCACGCGCGGGATGATTGTAATCTCCTTCGTGTCCTCGACTGCGCTTCCATCCCTGGCAACGGCCTTTACCGTAACGGTGGTCGTCCCGGTCACATACTTTGCCGTCAGCACGCCGGTGGAGGAAATCGAAGCGTACCGCCCGTCGGTTTCACCGGTAAGCGACCACGTCACATTCCGGTTGTCCGGCTGCGGTTCGTCAAAACGAATCTTCAGCGTCGTGGACGAGTTGGAAACCAGCGTATCGTCCTCCAGACTGCTGATAATGGTCAGCCCCGCCGCCAGCCTGTCCACCTTAATCTTGACGGAGGCATAGAAACCGCTGCCGTCGGTCGCACGGGCCGACAGCGTCGCCGTTCCAGATTTAAGGCCCGTTACAATGATTTCATTGGCGTCCGCCGGGTTGCCCGACGAGATCGCCTGGATAACGCCTTCCGGGCTGGCCGTCCAGGTCACGTTCTGGCGCGCCTTTTCCGGCATCGTTACGGCTGTCAGCGTCAGCTTTGCGCCGGACTCGTTCATGTTCAGGTACTGCAGCGTGCCGTCGATGGTCCCGTTGCCATTTTCCACGTCCCTGATGGATACGCCGATAACGGACGGCAGGATGGTGATCTCAAACGCCTCGGAAGCGTTGGGTTTCCCATCCTTGCCGCTGACCTGTACCTTAATCTTAACGGAATCCTCCGTAATATTGGTCGCTCTTACGAGGCCGCCGGTCGTGATGCTGGCATACTCCGCGCCCTCCGTAATTTTCCATACGGCGGTCGTATTGGAAAGATTGCCAGGCAAAAAGCTCGCGCGCAGCTGCAGCGTCCGCCCGCCGTACATCGTATTTGCTCCCGTGATCGCAAGGCTGTATTCCACAACCTCAATTACCTTTGTTCCAACGACGCCGCTGCCGTCCTTGGCGGTGGCGGTCACCTTGACCTTGCCCGCCAATTCGCCGGTCAAAATGCCGGCGTCGTCAATGCTCGCCGTTCCGCCGTCAACCGGCTCGACCGCCCATTCGACGCCTAGATTCCCGGCGTCTGCCGGCAGCACGGTCGCCTTCATCTCCATCTCGCCGTCCACCGCGACCCAATTATATGCGGATGTGACCGAAATGCTCTTAACCTTCTTGGGGACGACCGTGAGCGCAAGCCCGGAGGAAGCAATGCCGCTGCCGTCCCTGGCGGTGGCGGTCACAATGATCGCGCCCTCTTTTACGCCGGTCAGAATCCCGCCGGAGGTGACGGTTGCAACCGCGCCGCTCCCCTCCGCGGCTTTTACGCTCCATGTGACCGACTTGTTGGCGGCGTTTTCGGGTTCCATCTCCGCAATGATTTGCAGCGACGCGCCAACAGGTACCTCCGTTGCGCCGTCCGCCGTCCCCGCCGTAATCGATGTGACAAGATTTTCACGCACATAGAACGTCTTCTGCGCATATACGCCGCTGCCGTCCGCAGCCGTGGCGCGCACAACGGCCGTGCCCGCCGCAATGCCGCTCAGCACGCCGCTTTCATCAATGCTTGCTTTGGTATCTCCGCTGGTAATCTCCCAGGCAACGTCCTGGCCGGCGGTTTCCGGAAGCACGGCCGCCTTCAAGGACAGGGTGCTTCCAACGCCAACCGAGGCGACGCCCTTGCCGTCCGCGTCGTCGATGGTAATGCTGGTCACAAGCTTCTCCGCCACGGTAACGGTTAACTCACCCTGCACGCCGCTGCCGTCCCTGGCAACCGCGTAAACAATCACCTCGCCCGCCGATCTGCCCGTCAACAAACCGGACGAGGAAACGGCCGCAACCGCATCGTCGCTCACGCTCCATGTCACGCCCCTGTTGCTGGCGGTGGAGGGCAGCACGGTCGCGGTCAGCTGCAGGGTCTTCCCAACCTGCACGCCGGTTTTGCCCGCCGCGCCCGTGACAGTAATCTTGGTCACGGAAATGCTCGCGGCCATCACGTCGGCCATGTGCACGGAGGATGCATACAAGATTTCGTTTCCGTCGAGCGTGCCGAGCAGTTCACACGCGCCGTCCTTTTCGGCAAACACTTCGCCGTCGTTAACAAGCCTTGCGCCGGCAGGGACGAGCAGCCTTGCGCCCGCGCTCACGGTCAGCTTATATCCAGCGGGCACGGTCAGCGTGTTTCCCCCAAGGGAAAGGGTTACGCCGGCCGGCAGCGTCAGGTCCGCCGTCAGTTCGCAATCCCCGCTCAGGACGACTTCGCCACCGTGGTCAAGCGCCGCACGCAGCGCCTGCTCGACCGTCGGCTCCTCCGGTGTTTCCGGCTCTGCGGTCGGTTCCGCAGTGGGCTCCGCAGTCGGTTCCGCAGTCGGCCCGGGCGTTGGCTCGCTTGTCGGCTCTGGAACCGGTTCCGCAGTCGGTTCAACCGTTGGCTCCGCGGTTGGCTCGCTTGTCGGCTCTGGAACCGGTTCCGCAGTCGGTACAGGCACCGGCTGCTCCGGCTCGCCGCCCTCGCCCTCCGCCAACGCGGAAAACGGCAGCAGGCTGAACGCCATCATGGTGCACAGAATCAGCGCCAGAATTCGTTTCATGTTGTAACCTCCAATATATGTAATGGTAACGCTTTCGTTGTCATCGGGACATATACAGGCAAAAAGCGCATGCGGCGCATGCCAAAATGACCAAATATATACCAATGTAAGAAAATTATAACATGAAACAAATAGAATTGACGTAATAATTTTGTAAAAATTATGTCGGGTTGGGTTCGTTTTTCTCTGCCTAACGCAACTAACG
>CAYUTA010000078.1:0-9428 GCA_964447605.1 uncultured Oscillospiraceae bacterium
TATTACTTAATTTTGCAATTCCGATCCGCTATGTCCTGCATTCTATGGCACAATGCCGCACTTCGAATAAATTGACAAGAATCCGCGAAAAACCTATACTATATTCTTAATAAACCAGCGGTCTGTACCCGACGACCTGTCCCGGCCGACTCGCCGAACCCGCCTTCTTCCGGCTGAATGCGTTTGCTACATATGCAAACCTTTTATGCATACACTTCATTACATATTTTAAGGAGGATGCGACACATGAAACAAACTCTCGCCTGGCTGCTTATTCTAACGATGGTCTTTGCCGCCGTTGGCTGCTCGGCCCCCGCGGCCCCCCCCCCAGCGGCAGAACAGCCCGCAGCCGAGGCCCCGGCTGATGTGACCGACGAAGCGCCCACGGCGGATTATTCCGGCATGCGCATTGTTGCGCTCTTGCCCGGCACCATCACGGACAACGGCTGGAACTATATCTGCTACAGCGCCATTCAGGCCATTGGTGAAAAATATGGCTGCACGGCGGAATACGTGGAAAACATCGCCGTATCCGACATGGCGGAGTATATCGCCATGTACGGCGAGGACAAGTACGACATGGTCATCATTCACGGCGCGCAGTTCGAAGCCACGGCAACGGAAACCGTCGCCAACTATCCGGACACCATGTTCTGCCTCTCCTATGGCTTTAAAATCGACGGCTCTACCGATGCCAACCTCAAGGATATCCAAAACCTCGCTTATGTCGGCCCGGTCGGCATGGGCGTCGCCATCGGCGGCATCATGGGGATTCTGACCGAGTCCAATAAGGTCGTATTCCTTGGCGGCCAGGATATCCCCGCCATCGCGGATATCGTTTCCGGCATTGAGGCGGGCGTAAAACTCACCAACCCGGACGCCACCGCCGTTACCCAGTACATCGGCACCCTGACCGATCAGGATATGGCGCGCGAGGCGGCCAACGCCTTCATCGCCGAAGGATACGACGTGATCTGCTCTTCAGCCAACAGCGCGCAACTCGGTTGTCTGTGGGCTGCCGAGGAAGCGGGCGTATATGCCCTCGGCTTCAACAGCGATCAGTATGAAATCGCGCCCAACGCGGTCGTGCTGAGCGTCATGCGCAACTATGGCGATATTTACATGGACGTGTTCGAGGAGCTCATCGCCGGCAACTGGAAAAACGGCAAGGTCGCCTATGAGCTCGACCAGAACGGCACCATCGTCTCCGACTGGCATGGCTGGGACGAAAAGCTCCCCGCCGAGAAGGTCACGGCGATCAATGAATTCCTGGACAAGCTCTTCTCGGGCGGCTATAACGGCCAGTACTAGTGCATTGTAGAACGACTCCGTCTGGGCGCATGATAAAATGCGCCCAGACTTGGCGTAAAGGATAAAATCCGCGTCCGCCGTCCGGGCCAGGACGCAGGCTTTTTTCTCCTCTTATGTGAAAGAAACGCCGCTTTCTGCGGCAAGGGGATATAGAAGAACATGAAAAAGTTTGATTCTGTAAAAGTCCGGGCTTCCTCATCCAACATCGCGCGTCAGGCGCTGGTATCCGTCTCGGCAATCGTGATTGCGCTGCTGCTTGGCATGGGCCTCATCGCATTGATGGATATCAGCCCCTTCAAGGCCTTTTCCGCGCTGATTGAGGGGGCTTTTGGAAGCAGGAAGGCCTTTGGCGAGGTGCTCGTCAAAATGACGCCTCTGCTGTTTACGGGCATGAGCTATGCGCTGGCCAACCGCTGCGGTCTGACCAACCTTGGTATGGAAGGTCAGATGTACATCGGCGCAATGTTTTCCGCTTATGTTGGAATCAATATATCGGGCCTCCCGCCCTTTATTCACATATTGGTCTGCCTCGCCGCGGGCTTTGTCGGCGGCGGACTGTGGTGCCTCATCGCGGGCGCGCTGAAGGTATGGTTCGGTGCAAGCGAAATTATCGTTACGGTCATGCTCAACACCGTGGCGATCTACCTCATCGAGTTCATGGTCACGGGCCCCATGCTGGAGCCGCCGGGCACCGTGACCGGCCAATCCAGCCCGGTGCTTGCGTCCGCGCGTCTCGGCGCGCTCATGGAGGGAACGCGCGCGCACTGGGGCTTTATCATCGGCCTGATCTTTATCGTGCTGTTCTGGTTTTTTCTATGGAAAAGCAAGAAGGGCTATGAAGTGCGTGTTTCCGGCTATAACCTGCAGGCGGCCGCCTACTCCGGCATCAATACGCGCCGCAACATTCTGCTGGTGACGTTTCTTGCCGGCGGCCTTGCGGGCCTTGCGGGCGTTTGCGAGGTGCTTGGCGTGCAGGGCCGGCTCTACGCGCTCTTCTCGCCCGGTTATGGTTACGACGGCATTGCCGTGGCGCTGATCGGCATGAACTCGCCGTTCGGCATCATCATCGGCGCACTGCTGTTCGGCGCGTTCCGCGCGGGCGGCAACCGCATGCAGATGCGCGCGCAGGTGCCCGACGCCATTGTAAGCGTCATTCAGGCGTTTGTCATCATTGCGGTTGTTGCAAGCCAGATGCTGCTGGAGCTTTGGAACGAGCGCCGGCTCAAGAAGCAGCAGGAAATCAAGGAGGCGTGATAGTATGGAGTTTCTGAGTACGATCGGCGGCTATCTTGCAACGGATATCCGCCTTGCAACCCCGATTCTGCTGGCGGGCCTCGGACTGCTGCTGATGAACCGCGCCGGGCTTTTGAACATCGGCGCGGAGGGCACCATGCTCATCGCCACGCTTATGGCGGTGGTCGGTTCCTACTATACTGGCAGCGTGTGGCTTGGCCTTGTGTTCGCCATGGTTTCCGGCGCGCTGGTTGGTCTGCTGTTCGCCTTTCTGACCATCACGCTCAGGGCCAACCAGGTCGTGGTAGGCGCCGCGGTCAACGTGCTGGGCTCCGGCCTTTCGGCAACGCTGTTCCGCATTCTCTTTGGCGTAAGCTCGTCGGTCCCCATGATCGACGTGTTTACAAACTGCGAAATTCCGCTGCTGTCAAGGATTCCGCTGTTTGGCGACGCCTTCTTCAGGCAGATGCCGATGGTTTACATCGCCTTCCTGCTCGTGCCGGTGCTGTCCTATTTCCTGTTCCGCACGCAGGCCGGCCTGAACCTGCGCTCCATCGGCGAAAATCCCAAGGTGGCGGATACGCTCGGCATCAACGTGCACCGCACGCAGTACCTTGCCGTCATCGCCGGCAGCGTGATTATCGCTATGGGCGGCGCGTTCATGTCCACGGGCCTGACCAAGTTCTTTTCCGAGGAAATGGTTTCCGGCCGCGGTTACATCGCGCTGGCGGCCGTCATCTTCGGCCGTTACAAACCGGCCAACGTCATGCTTGCGGCAATGCTCTTCATGGCGGGGACGGTGGCGGGCAATATTCTTCTCGCCTCCTCGTCGGCCATCCCCTATCAGTTCCTGACGATGCTGCCGTATATTCTCACCATCGTCGTTCTGGCCGTATCGGCCAAAAACTCCATCGCGCCTGCCGCGCTCGGCAAGCCGTATAAGAGAGGATAAGGAGGAAAAAGATGGGCACTGTACTGGAAATGAAGCACATCTACAAGATCTTTCCGGGCGTTGTGGCAAATGCGGATGTGTGCCTGCAGGTTGAACAGGGCGAGGTGCATACGCTCCTTGGCGAAAACGGCGCGGGCAAGTCCACGCTGATGAACTGCCTGTGCGGCCTCTATAAGCCGACTTCCGGCGAGATCCTGATCGAGGGAAAGCCCGTGAAGTTTTCCTCCGCAAAGGACGCCATGGCCATCGGCATCGGCATGGTGCACCAGCACTTCATGCTGATTCCCACCATGACCGTCACGGAAAACTGCCTCATTGGCGCACACGACGCGGGCGGGCTCCGCATGGACCTTAAAACCGCCGCCGGCAAGATCAAGGCGCTTGCCGAGCAGTATAGCATGGACATCAACCCCAACGCCAGGATCGCGAATCTCTCCGTCGGCGAGCGCCAGCGTGTGGAGATCATCAAGGCGCTGTTCCGCGGCGCGCGCATTCTCATTCTCGACGAACCGACCGCCGTCCTGACGCCGCAGGAAACGGGTGAACTGTTCAACATGGTGCGAAACCTGACTTCAAACGGGTTTACGGTGCTGTTCATCAGCCATAAGCTCAACGAGGTCAAGGAGATCTCAAACCGCGTTACCGTGCTCCGGCTTGGCAGAACCTGCGGCACCTACGACATCGCGGACTGCGATACCAGCGACCTTGCCCGCCTTATGGTTGGCCGTGAGGTCGATTTTGAAACCGAGCGCAAACCCTATCATGCGGGCGACGTGGTGCTGTCCGTAGAGCACCTTTCGCTTGAGCGCGAGGGCGGCGGCTCCAGGGTGCTCGACGACGTGACCCTTACGCTGCACGGCGGGGAAATCCTCGGCATCGCGGGCGTGGACGGCAACGGGCAGGCCGAGCTGGTCGAATGCCTGACAAGCCTGCGGAAAGCGAGCAGCGGCACGGCGCGCTTTGAGAACATGGATCTGCTCAAATGCAGCACGCGCAGAATCATGGCAAGCGGCGTTTCGCACATCCCGCAGGACCGCCAGCGCACGGGGCTGATTATGCCGATGACGCTTGCGGAAAACTTCATTCTGCAAGACTATTATACGCCGGCCTTTGGCCGTGCGGGCGTAATGAACCAGCGCCATGTGGACGATTACAGCAACCGCCTGATCAAGGACTTCAGCGTTAAAACGCCGAGCCGCTTCGAGCTTGCGCAGAACCTTTCCGGCGGCAATCAGCAGAAGGTGATCGTCGCGCGCGAAATCAGCCGCAATCCGAAACTGCTGATCGCCATGCACCCTACGCGCGGACTCGATGTGGGCGCGATTGAATACATACATAAAAAAATCGTGGAGCAGCGCGACGCGGGTATCGGCGTGCTGCTCGTTTCCACCGAAATCGAGGAGGTGCTCAAGCTTTCCGACTTTGTTGCCGTCATGTATGAAGGACGCATCATGGGCATTGTGAAGCCCCTGGAAACCACGGTCGGCGAGCTGGGTCTGATGATGGGCGGTACGCCGCTTTCCGAAATCCATGGCAAAAGCGCCTGAACGACGGATTGCCGCAGGCGGCGGTCTGTCGGAAATGTAAGCCGCTCGCCGGGGCGAATAACGGCTTTTCGTCCCGGCAATTTCACCCCCTCTTGCCCTCGGCCAATCATCTTTCTGGTAATTGTATATATTTTTCTGTTGATATCTTCCTGGCTTTTACATATAATGAAATTAAATCTAGTAAAGTGAGGTTTTCAGATTATGGATCGCGTGCCGGATATTTTTAAAGAGTACGTTGCAATGTGGAAGAATTACGTCAACTTCAACGATCGCACGAACGTGCGCGGCTTTTGGATGGCGGTTTTGTGGAACGTGGTCGCCGCGATGATCGTCGGCCTGATCGGCGGCATTTTCCGTACCAGCGCACTCAGTTACCTTTATAGCCTTGCGGTTCTGGTGCCGGGCCTTGCCATCTCCGTACGCAGGCTTCGCGACATGGGCAAGCCGTGGCAGTACATTCTTTTCAGCCTTATTCCGATTGTGGGCGCGATCCTTCTCATCGTCTGGTGCTGCAAGCCCTCCGTGCCCGACGACGGCACTCCTGTGGTGTAACCGCCGATTTTCCGCCAATGCGCCTTCACCATAAGCGGAGTTCCGCCTTGGCTTTGAAACCGTCAAAAAAACTGCGCTTTTGACGGGACGTGCAGTATGCGCGGATTTTGCATGCAGCTGCGGGCTTGAACGGCTGCACCGTTTGGAGATTTCCTGCAGCGTTTCAAAATTGCCGGGCCTGTCGCTGATTTTGACGGATTGTCTGGCTGAGACTGCATTTGCCGTTACGGGGTTGGCGGGACAATCCTCCCTGCGCCCCTTTGGGGACGGCCATAAAGCGAAGCTCCGCCTTCGCTTTTTCTTTATTGTAAAGCAGAATTCTGTGGTATACTGTTTCTGTGCTCGGCATCCGTCCGCCGACGTACTGTGCGCACGGGTTTTGTCTTATGGCCGAATACATGAATTCTGACTTTGGAGAACACATTTTTGAGATATTTATTTTTTATTCTTTATCTGCTTGACGTTGCCCTGCATATGTATGCGTGTACGCCACCGGAAAAGCATCCGTTGCGGCGCATAAGCAAGTGTCTGTTAATGCCGCTGCTGATCGGCTGGTATTTTTTTACGGCGGCAGAGCCATCCGTCATTGTGATGCTTGCGCTGTTTTTTGGTTTCCTTGGCGACGTATTCCTCATTGCGCCGGAAAAGAGCTGGTTGTTTGTTTCCGGATTGGTTGCATTTGCCGTTGGACACGTATGCTATATCGCCGCGTTGTTGCGCCGGATCCATACGCTTCCGCAAATCTGGATCATCCTGGCGGCGGCCGTGCTCTATGCCGTGGGCATCGCGGGGATGCTGTATACGCTTTGGCCGCGTCTGCCCAAAAACATGTTCCTGCCCTGCCTGGTCTATATGGGAATCATCAGCTTTATGAGCATGTGCGCGCTGTTCTTTGCGCTGGACCTCCGCACGCCCGCCGCATGGGCCGCCTTTGCGGGTTCGCTGCTGTTTCTTGTAAGCGACAGCGTGCTGTCCGTCGTAACGTTTAAAAAACGGATTCCCTATCGATACGTCGTTGTCATGTCCACCTATATTCTTGCGCAAACGCTTCTGATCGTTTCGCTTACGATTGCGGGAGGCAGCTAACATGGAAACGTTACTCCTTATCATCTGCTGCGGCACGCTTCTATGCAGCATTGCAACGATTGGAATCGTCCTTTCCATGCGCCGCTCGCTGCGCGAAAATATGGAGGACATGCTGAATCGCTCCCAGTCGCAGCTGCGGCAGGAGCTCAGCGCCAATATGCAGTCCACCGTCGGCGCATTCGGCCGGATGATTGTAGAGAACCAGCAGGCTTCATCTTCCCAGCTTGAAACGCGGTTTAAAACCTTTGAACTCGGCAATGAGCAGAAGCTGGAAGCCATCCGCCAGACCATGGAGCGCCGGCTGTTCCAGCTACAGACGGAGAACAACCAGCGGTTGGATGAGATGCGTCAGATCGTCGATGAAAAGCTGCAAAAAACCTTGGAAACCAAGATGACGCAGTCGTTTCAATTGGTTAATGCAAGGCTCGAGCAGGTATATAAAGGGCTCGGGGAAATGCAGACGCTTGCCGCAGGCGTCGGCGATTTGAAAAAAGTGCTGTCCAATGTGAAAACGCGCGGCATCCTTGGCGAAATTCAGCTTGGCGCGATTCTGGAGGAAATCCTTTCACCTGAACAATACGATACCAACGTCGCCACGCGCCCGGGCAGTAAGGAGCGCGTTGAGTATGCCGTCAAGCTGCCGACCGAGGACGGCCTGCACGTATATTTGCCCATCGACAGCAAATTCCCCGGCGACCTGTACGGCAACCTGCAGGACGCTTACGAATCCGCGTCCGCCGAGACGGTCAATCTGGCGGTTGCCGCGCTGACCGCGCAGATTAAAAAAGAAGCCCGGGATATTCGCGATAAATACATCGATCCGCCCAACACCACCGATTTTGCCATTCTGTTTCTGCCGTTCGAGGGATTGTACGCCGAGGCGGTCAACCGCGGGCTGGTGGAGGAATTGCAGCGGACATACCGCGTCAATATCGCAGGACCTTCCACAATGGCCGCGTTGCTCAACAGCTTGCAAATGGGGTTCCGCACCTTTGCCATTCAAAAGCGCAGCGGCGAGGTCTGGCGCGTGCTGGGCGCGGTCAAAACCGAATTTGAAAAATTCGGCGGTATTTTACAAAGCTCGCAGAAGCGGTTGCTGCAGGTTAACGATGAGCTCGATCAGCTGATAGGCACGCGCACGCGCAGCATCGTCCGCAAACTGCGCAGCGTTGAGCAGCTTGACGACCAGACCGCCGTGCAGCTGCTTGGGACAGTCGATTTGGCGGAGGATTATGCCAGGCCGGATTTGTCCGGTTCCAACGGCGATGCGTAGCGGTTGCGATTCCTGCTTTGCCCCGGGCGTCATCCGCGCGCATCTGGCAAATGCGCCGGTTATGCCGGACGTTTATGTATATGATACGGCGGACTCAACCAACGCGCAGGCAAAGCGGCTGATCGCCGCAGGCGCGCAGACGCCGCTGCTTATCGTCGCCAATGAGCAGACCGCCGGACGCGGCCGGCTGGGCCGGAGCTTCTACTCCCCTGCGGACACCGGCGTGTACATGACGCTTGCCCTGCGCGTTGAACCCGCCCCTTTGGATGTGCTGCGGATCACAACCGTTGCGGCCGTCGCCGTTGTTTGCGCAATCGAGGCGCTGACGGATGAACGGCCGCAAATCAAGTGGGTCAACGATGTTTGCCTTCATGGAAAGAAGCTGTGCGGCATCCTTGCCGAGGCGGTTACGGATGCCGCGGCCGGGAAGATTACGCATGTCCTCGTCGGAATCGGCATCAATGTGTCCACCGAGAACTTTCCCGGCGAATTGGCCGGCGTGGCCGCCTCGCTGCATACGCCCGGACTGTCGCGTGCAAGGCTCATTGCCGCCGTTGCCGGGCATTTGTTAAGCTGGAGCAGGCATCCGGCGTCACGCGCCTATATGGATTGTTACCGCGCACACTCGATGGTCATTGGGCAGAATATCCGCTATTGCCGGCCGGCCGGCGCGGTTATCCGCGCAAAAGCTCTCGACGTTGACGACGAGGGCGGGTTGATCGTGCGGCATGCGGATGGTTCGCAGGCCGTTCTTCGTACGGGCGAGGTTACGTTGCGCCTTGATCCGGCCCCCGCAGGCTGAACCGTTTGAACAGCCGCTTTGTAAGCAGCGCGGCGAGCGCAATCTTTGCCATATCTGGCAAAATGAACGGAAATACGCACCATGACAGCGCCGTAAACACGCCGATGGCACTTTTCGTTCTAGTATACACGCCAACAAACCACGCCGTGCCGAACGCGTAGCACAGGACGAGCCCGGCCAGCATGGCGGAAAGCATCACCGGCATGCATCGGCCAAACCGGTCCATGATCAGGCCCGAAACAAATACCGCGGCAGCAAAGCCCAGAATGTAGCCGCCCGTTGTGCCGAGCAGCACGCCTGCCCCGCCGGTAAAGTTGCTGAACACGGGCAGTCCGAGCGCGCCAAGGAGGATGTACACGCAAACGGCAATTACGCCGCGCTTCCATCCAAGCAGGCCGGCGGCTGCAAAAACCGCAAAGGATTGCAGCGTGAACGGCACTGTAAACGGGATGGCAATCCAGGCGCAAACGGCAAGCAGCGCAACAAACAGCGCGATATAGGCGAGGCTGCGGATGGACGACAGGTTCCTATCTTTCACGGCGCTTCCCAACCGTTTCCCTGTTGCGCTTCTTTTGCGCCGGCATCGGCGGCGCCGAACTGCCCCATCAGGCGGCCAAGCAACGGATTCCTGCTCAGGCTTGCAAATTGTGGAGATTGCGGCGTCAGCTTGTC
>CAYUTA010000079.1:0-9400 GCA_964447605.1 uncultured Oscillospiraceae bacterium
GGAGAACTATTTCCCGCATATCGGGCGCGAGCTGGACGGCATGCAGGAGGTCGCGCAGGTAAAATCCCTGTCCGCGACCCAAAGCGGGACAAAATCCCTGGACAGGTAGGGGTGAAAAGGTGCGCGCCTGCGTATTTCCCGGCGTTCATGCCCTCGCGGCTGACGATCTCAACGAAGTAATATTGCATGCCAACGGCTTCTCCAGCAGAAAATGAACCTGGAGGGTTTGTAAAACAAGACTCCGCACGATTTTTTCAGTATAGCGCAATCGTGACATTCCTGAAAACTTGGGATTATAGTTATTAACAACAAGAACAAATTATGTTATACTAAACACAAGGAAAAGGGGTGAAGCCATGAATAAGAGCGTTTATTCCCTGGTACTGACCGACGATGTGGTAACGGAGATCGACCGCATGGCGTATGAGCTCAACACCAGCCGGTCCAATATGGTCAATCAGGTGCTCGCCGAGTATGTCAGCTATACTACGCCTGAAAAACGGATGCGGCAGATCTTCGAGCGCATTGAAACCATGCTTGTGGGAAGCGATATGTTCCAGATGCTGCTGCAGCCGTCGGACTCCATGTTTTCGCTGCGCAGCGCGCTGTCGTATAAGTATAATCCCACCATCCGCTACAGCGTGGAGCTATACCGCAACGACGAAACGATGCTCGGCGAACTGCGCGTTTCCGTCAGGAGCCAGAACAGCACGCTGCACCTGACCATGCTGCAGTTTTTTAAGCTGTGGACGCGTATGGAACAGAGCTATGTAGGCCATACGGAATATGCCATCGAGGACGGGCGTTATACGCGTAAGCTCCGCATGCCGAAGGGCGGCGGGCCGGACGAAGCGGCGCTTGGCGAAGCGATTGCGGATTACATCGGCCTGTTCGACCGGGCCATGAAAACCTATTTTGAAAACCTGACCAGTCCGTCATACGCAGTGGTCGCTGTGGAAAAGTTATATGCCGGCCACATGCGTGCGGACACAATCATCCTGTAACGGGGAGGGAAGCATATGAACATCAATCAATTGACGCAAAAAAGCGTGGAAGCGGTACAGGCTGCGCAGGCCTGCGCCGTGGAGCA
This sequence comes from uncultured Oscillospiraceae bacterium, assembly GCA_964447605.1. GTDB lineage: Bacteria > Bacillota > Clostridia > Christensenellales > CAG-138 > CAYUTA01. The sequence goes on from CAYUTA010000079.1 coordinate 1,091, forward strand.
CAATAATCCGCAGGTGCAGCAGGAGCACATGCTCTATGCGCTCGTCAGCCAGCAGGATGGGCTGATTGGCAGCCTGTTGACGGGCATGGGCTTGGATGCGCGCGCCGTTTTGCAGGCGGCAGAACAGGCGATTGCCGCGCTGCCGGCCATGAGCGGAGGCGGCGCGGAACAGGTCTATCTTTCGCGCGAACTGGACAATGCGCTCAACGAAGCGGAAAAACGCGCGGCCCAGATGGGGGACGAGTATATCTCCGTCGAACATCTCTTCCTGGGGCTGCTTCACCGGCCGTCGGGCGAGCTCAAGCGGCTGTTTGCACAGTTTGGCATCACGCCGAAAGCCTTTGACGAGCAGTTAAAATCCATCCGAGGCAACCGCAAGGTGGTGAACGACAACCCGGAAAGCACCTACGATGTGCTGAAAAAATACGGCCAGGATCTGGTCGAACTGGCGCGCAATCAAAAGCTGGACCCGGTGATCGGCCGCGACGACGAAATCCGCGCGGTCATCCGGATTCTGTCGCGCAAGACCAAGAACAATCCGTGTTTGATCGGCGAGCCGGGCGTGGGCAAAACCGCGATTGCGGAGGGCCTCGCCATCCGCATTGTGCGCGGCGACGTGCCGGAAAACCTGAAGGAGCGCAAGGTATTTGCGCTGGATATGGGCGCGCTGGTCGCGGGCGCGAAGTTCCGCGGCGAATTTGAAGAGCGCCTGAAGGCCGTGCTCAACGAGGTCAAGGAATCCGACGGCAACATCATCCTGTTCATCGACGAACTGCACACCATCGTCGGCGCGGGGAAAACCGAGGGCGCGATGGATGCGGGCAATCTGCTAAAGCCCATGCTTGCGCGCGGCGAGCTGCACTGCATCGGCGCGACCACGCTCAACGAGTACCGCCAGTACATTGAAAAGGATGCGGCGCTCGAGCGGCGGTTCCAGCCCGTGCTGGTGGAGGAGCCGACGGTTGAGGACACCATCAGCATCCTGCGCGGGCTGAAAGAACGCTATGAGGTCTACCACGGCGTGAAGATTCTCGATTCCGCGCTCATTGCCGCGGCGACGCTTAGCAGCCGCTATATTACGGACCGCTTTTTGCCGGATAAGGCTATCGACCTCGTTGACGAGGCGTGCGCGCTGATTAAGACCGAAATGGGCAGCATGCCGAGCGAACTGGACGGTATCAGCCGCAAGATCATGCAGCTTGAGATCGAGGAGGCTGCGCTGAAGAAGGAGACCGGTAAGCTCAGCCGCGGGCATCTGGATGAAATCGTCAGGGAGCTCGCCTCTCTGCGCGAGGAGTTTGCTCAGATGAAGGCCAAGTGGGAAAATGAGAAGCAGGCCATCGGCAAGGTCCAGCAGCTGCGCGAGGAAATCGAGCGTACGAATGCCGAAATCCAGCGCGCGGAGAGCGCATATGACCTCAACAAGGCCGCCGAGTTGAAATACGGCAGGCTGCCGCAGCTTACCGGGGAGCTGGAGCGGGAAGAAAAGATAGCCGAAAGCCGTAATCATGACAATACGTACCTGCGCGACCGTGTGACAGAAGAGGAGATTGCGCGCATTGTCGCCCGCTGGACGGGCATCCCCATCTCCCGGCTGATGGAGGGGGAGCGTGAAAAACTGCTGCGCCTGCCGGAGATTTTACATGGGCGCGTCATCGGCCAGGACGAAGCTGTGGAAAAGGTCAGCGATGCGATCCTGCGCTCGCGCGCGGGCATTCAGGATCCCAACCGGCCCATCGGATCGTTCCTGTTCCTGGGCCCAACCGGCGTGGGCAAGACGGAGCTAGCCAAGGCGTTGGCCGCCGCACTGTTTGACGATGAAAAGAGCATGGTGCGCATCGACATGTCCGAGTACATGGAAAAACACAGCGTTTCCCGCTTAATCGGCGCGCCTCCGGGCTATGTCGGCTATGACGAGGGCGGACAGCTGACCGAGGCGATACGAAGAAAGCCCTATGCGGTGGTTCTGTTTGACGAGGTGGAAAAGGCGCATCCCGATGTGCTCAACGTGATGCTGCAGGTGCTCGACGACGGCCGGATCACCGATGGTCAGGGCAGGACGGTGGATTTTAAAAACACCATCATGATCCTGACGAGCAACCTTGGATCCGACCTGATCATGGAGGGGATCGATTTGGCCGGTCAGATCAGCGAATCCGCCCGCCAGGCGGTGCAGCAGTTGCTCAAGATACAGTTCCGGCCGGAATTTTTAAACCGGCTGGATGAAATTGTATTCTACCGCCCGCTGTCGCAGGAGAATCTGGTTGGCATCGTGGACCTGCTCGTTCAAGACCTGCAGAAGCGGATGGCCGCCAAACAGCTTTTTGTGGCGTTGACCGACGCGGCCAAGCGGCGCATTGTCGAGGCTGGAAGCGATGCGCTGTACGGCGCGCGGCCGCTCAAGCGATACCTGCAATCGCATGTGGAAACGCTGCTTGCGCGTAAGATCATTGCAAGCAACCTTGCGCCGGACACCGTGCTCACCGTTGACTATGACGGCAGGGAGCTGTTCGTAAGATAATAATAGCCGCCACAAGGGTGGCGGATACGGCAAGCGCCGGACAGGTTGAAAAGCAGCCGTCCGGCGCTTTGTTCACATGCTGTTCAAAAGGGTTAAGAAAACGTAAATTATTGTATATTTGCTTGCTTGTTATGCATGAGTTCGATACGATGTGACTAAATAAGTAGATGAGTTGGGTTTGAACCTGCGCGTAAACGGCTAAACTGAAGATGCGCATGCGAAAACCGCGCAAATATCTAGAATTCAGGGGGAGTTCAATTATGAAGCATAAAGGACTACAAAGAGCTTTTGCGTTTGCGTTGACGCTGTTGCTGACACTTGGAAGCCTCGGCGGCTTTGGCTTGGAGCGCAGTGCAAAGGCGGAGGTTGACCCGGGCGTTACCGTTACGATTACGCCAAGCGCCACCCCGTTGTTTATTGGCGACGCGGGCGTTACGCTAACGGCCGCCATCACCGGATTGGGCGACAGAACTGTAACGAACCATGCATGGTCGTTTAAGACCGGCAGCACGGGCGCGTTCCAGCCAATCAGCGCAAGCACGGGCGCCACACATACCTTTGGCAGCGCGTTGTCAACGAGTTTCAACGGCTATGTATATCAGTGTGAGGTAACGCTGAGCGACGGCAGGACGCAAAGCGGCGTCTATACGCTGAGTGTGAACAAGAAACTGACGAAGATTGAAGTATCGACCCCGCCGACGAAAACGACCTATACGGCCGGCGAGCGCTTTGATTCCGCCGGCATGGCGGTGACGGCTACCTATAATGACACACCGCCGACGACCGCCGATGTGACCGGCTATACGGTCGATCCGAGCGGCGCGCTTGCAACGAGTCATACGAAGGTCACCGTCAGCTATCTGGAAAACGGCGTGACCAGGACGGCCGAACAGGCAATCACGGTCAACGCCGCGCCGACGCCCGCATTTGTGGCGGCAACGGATATTGCGATGACCTCCACGAATACCGTTGCGGCGGGCGGTGAAATTACGCTTGCGGCCACGGTTGCGCCGGAGAATGCGACAAATCAGGAGATTACCTGGGCCTTGAAGAGCGCGGGCACGGCGATTGGGTCGGCGGTTGATCCCGCTACGGGTAAATTCACCGCGGGCGGCACGGAGGGCACGGCGACCGTGACCGCGACCATTGCAAACGGCGCGACTGAGTCGACGGATTTCACCAAAGACTTTACGATCACGGTCAGCGCTGCTTTCATTCCCGTGACGAGCATCACGGGCGTACCGACCACAGCGGTCGTCGGTACCGATTTGACGTTGACCGGCACGGTTCTTCCTTCCGACGCGACGAACAAAAATATCAATGATTGGAGCATCGACAGCAGCAACACGCTCAACGGGGCAAGCATAGCCAATGGCAAGCTTGTGACCACCACGGCGGGCACGGCGAAGGTCAAGGCGACCATTCCAAACGGCTTGGGAACGGGCTCGGATTATACGCAGGTATTTTCCATCACGGTCGCCGCGGCCGCGCCGACCATTGCCATCAGTGGCCAGCCGACCTCCAGCACAACGGTGGTAGAGGGCAACATCTCGGGTTCCCTGACCTGCGTGGCAACCGTCAGCAATGGCGCCACACCGGCGTACCAGTGGTATTCCCACACGGAGAAATCGACCACGGGCGGCACGGCCGTAGCCGGGGCGACGGCGAGCAGCTTTGCCATTCCGACGGGCCTGACCAATGCCGGCAGTCCATATTACTACTACTGCAAGGTGAGCGCGGCGGGCGCTGCCGATACGTTCTCCAACGTTGCAACGGTCACCGTCAGCGGGACCGGCTCCACCGTAACCGGCGTGACGGTCAGCCCGGCCACGGCGTCGCTTGCCAGGGGCAGCACAACGCAGGAGTTTCGCGCCGCGGTGACCGGCGCGAATACCCCGTCGCAGAATGTGACCTGGGAGCTTGCGACCGCCACCCAGACGAGCAGCGGCACGCAGCTCTATGTGCGGGCCGACGGCTCGGCGCGCCTGGAAATCGGCATGGACGAACCGAACACCACGCTTACCGTGCGTGCAAAATCAGAGCAGGACCCCTCCAAGTCCGGCACGGCGACGGTGACGGTGACGGGGCCCTACATCGTAATCAACTCCACCACCCCGGGCGACGTGACCGTGGTAAAGGGCAACAGCGTTAAGCTGACCTGCACCGCAACGGTAACGCCCGCCGGCACCGCTCCGACCTATGCGTGGTACGTGAAAAGCGGCAGCGCCTGGACGCCGATTGCAGGCGCCAATGGCAAGGACTATACGATTACGACCACGAACCTTGCGGTGGGAACCTATCAGTACTTCTGCCGTGTAAGCGCGGGATCGACGACGCTTGATTCGCGCCAGGCGACCGTTACGGTGAACAATGCGCCCACTTATCAGGTTACCTCCGGCGGCGGAAGCACCTTTACGCAGGGCAGCGGCGGCACGCTGAAGTTCACGGTCAACGCGGCGGCGAACCTGTTTGACCGCGTGGTTGTCGACAACGTGACGCTGACGCAGGGCACGCATTATCAGATCGCCAGCGGCAGCACGATTGTCACGCTGCTCAACAGCTTCTTAAAAACCCTGTCCGTGGGTACGCATACCCTGTATGTGTGGTTTAGCGATGGCGGCTATGCGATGGTGACGTTCGTAGTCAGCGGTCAGCCGTATGTCTGGAACCTGTACGCAAATATTACGCAGGGCAACCATGTGGAAACCACCTGGCTGGGCAAGGGAGAGAAGATGCGCCTGACACTATGGGTCAACAATCCCTCGTCCACCTATGTCAAGTGGCACTTTTCCAGCCGCCGGATCGGCCTGAGCAGCACGAGCACACAGCTGTATTACGACAACAATACCGGCTATTATGTGACGTGGATCGACGTAACGCCAAGGTACAACGGCAACGTCTGGGTTTACGCTGAAAACAGCGGCAGGGCCACGGATAAGCACCACTTCACGGTGGTAGGCATGAACAATCTGCCCGCCACGGGTCAGGACAGCCGCCCGATCTATATTCTGCTGGGTGTAAGCGCCCTGACGGCGGCGGCACTGGGGGCAATGTATGTCTATAAGAGAAGAAAAGCGCTTTAGGCGCGGCAAGCGCTCCGGCGCGGGCGCGGGCAAACGCGTAAACCGGACGATCAGCGTCCTCTGGATTGCGCTTGGCTGCCTGCTTGCAACCGTTGTCGTGCTGGTCTACCTGCGGGATAAGGCGGGCGAGCAGGCGGGCTGGGCGGCCGACACGCTGCTCAACGCCTACGATGCGGCAACGCCTGGGCCTGAGGAAACGCCGGGCGAGCCGCTGCCAACGCTCTCCCCGCTGGACGCGGCCGCAGAGGTCAACGCCACCTATCTGCACGGCGACGACGACGGCGAACTGATGACGGACGGCCCCTATGAGCAGCCAGACGCGCCGGAGATGGATAAACAGGAGCTGCAGGAATTGATTGATTCTATTGCATCCTCGGTTGGTGAAGACGGCGTAATCGGCGTGCTGAGTATCCCTGAGATCGAGATCAAGCTGCCCATCATCGGAAAATGGTCGAGCAAGCTGCTCAAGGTATCGATCTGCCGCTATCAGGGCGGGGAGCCGAATGCGCCGGGCAATCTGGTGGTGATCGGGCATAACTATAAAAACGGCTCGCATTTTGGCCGCCTGAAGAACCTTGAAGTGGGCGACGAGTTGTTCCTGTCCGGCATGGACGGTACGCAAAAGCGTTATGTCGTCTATGAAATCGAAACGGTGAAGCCGGACGATTTCAGCGCGCTCGAGCCCTACCGCGGCGAGTGCGGCCTGACGCTGATGACCTGCTATAAGGACGGTACGGACCGCCTGTTCGTCCGCTGTGAGCAGGTAAACGAAACATAACCTCTATATGCGATATCGGTTTAGGCCTGTGCAATTTTGCACGGGCCTAAACTTTGGGTCGTCGAAAAAGCGTTGCAGCGGGTTTGCTCCGGCAAGACGTTTTTTCGGCTGAAGGGGCGGCCATTGTGTCAAGTGCAGCATGGATAACCGAGAGACGGGAAGAGGGTTACAGTCTGCGGATGGCGTGATTGGGGCGTTTGCCGGTATTGGCGCCGATGCCGGCAAGCCGGCGGCGCTTTGGGCAAGAAGCGGTTACCCCGTCAAAAACAGAGGTTTTTGACGGCCTGAGCAATCGGAACAAAGCCGGTTGCTTTTTATTTTTAAAATCTCAGAGGGGGGATGCATCAAATGGGGCGGCAAACGAGCAAAAGCAAAGACCGGCTCATGGAATGCATCACCGGTATAGCGCGCGGCAACGGAGGGGCCTAGCCGAGCGCGTCCGGCGGACGATGAGGCAAAGCGGAACAAAGGAGAATGATCGGCGGCCGTGCCGCCAGGCGACGATTGCGCAGCAAAATTTGAAAAAAGCATGCAGAGATATTCCGACTAAAAAATACATATTGCGAGTCGAAACCGACCGTATAGAATCTTGCCGGAAATAATATCCAAACCTACAATTAAAGAAAAAAGGGGTCGATCCATGACAACTTTGGAGGTAATTGGGGCAAATTTACTGAAGTTCAGGCGAGAATGGGGGTATACGCAGGAGGCGTTGGCAAATGAGTTGAATATGAGCGCATGTAATATCCGAAAGATCGAGCACGGGAAAGGAAATCCCAGAATACAAACACTGGATAAACTGGCAAGGCATTTCAAAATCAGGATTGTGGACTTTTTTGTAAACAGCCATATCGCACAGGGGACAAAATAGAAATATGACACGCTTTGTTTTAAATCGGCTGGGAATCGCCGCATCCAACTTCGGGTATCAATATATAGAATACGCTACCGCATTGGTGAGAGAAAACCGGACTCTGCTGCTTGCCGTTACAACAAGACTGTATCCCTCTGTTGCGGCACATTTTCATGTAACGCCATCCTCTGTGGAGCATGATATCCGCTATTGTATCGAACGCTGTTGGAATATGGGCGACCGGAAACTGCTCAATGAAATCGCAGGCTATCCGCTGCAATACCGTCCATATACAAGGGAATTCATCGCAATGCTTGCCGATTACCAGCGCAAATAGACTTTATATATTTTGCACGGTTACTTCAATCGTTTCTGATTTGTCAAATCGGACCAATAAAAATCCGGATGGTGCACATCGGACGGCACTCGTATTTCTATAAATGAAAACCATTCGGGGTTGCGGGCGCATGTAAAAGCCACCCGCAGGAACGGGTGGCCAAGGATTTTTTTTATTGTAAAAACATTACGCCTTGCCGTTGCAGCCGAGCACAGCCACAATCTTGTGGGCGACCATGCCTTTGATGGCTTCGCGCGCGGGCTTGAGGTACTGGCGCGGATCAAAGTGCGACGGGTTCTCGGCAAAGTACTTGCGAATGGTGCCGGTCATGGCAAGCCGCAGGTCGCTGTCGATGTTGATTTTGCAGACAGCCATGCCGGCCGCCTTGCGCAGCATGTCCTCGGGTACGCCGATGGCGTCCGGCATTTTGCCGCCGTACCGGTTGATCATCTCGACAAACTCCGGAATCACGCTCGACGCGCCGTGCAGCACAATGGGGAAGCCGGGGAGCCGTTTTTCAACCTCCTCGAGGATATCGAAGCGGAGCTGGGGCTTGGTGCCGGGTTTGAACTTGTATGCGCCGTGACTGGTGCCGATGGCGATGGCCAGCGAGTCTACGCCGGTACGGGTGACAAAATCCTGCACCTGGTCGGGGTCGGTGTAGCGGCCCTCCCCTTCCGCGACCTTGACGTCGTCCTCCACGCCTTCGAGACGGCCGAGCTCGCCCTCGACCACCAC
>CAYUTA010000080.1:0-9341 GCA_964447605.1 uncultured Oscillospiraceae bacterium
GCGCCGCGGTCGCCCGCATTGGCCGCGCCGCGGTTGCCCGCATTGGCCGCGCCGCGGTCGCCCGCATTGTTGTCCGATGATTTCTTTGCCTTCTCGATTTTTTTGATGAATTCAAATCGCTCGAAAAAGGTACTGACGGAAACTTTTGCGATCGCGAATGCGCTGACTTCGGCGCCAAATTTGATATGCCTGGAACAAATCTTTGAATCCGTCGGATTCTCTTCCGTTGCCGGATCGCCATCCACTTCAACTTCGAAATAGCGGCTTCCACCCGGATCGTAGTAGCTAAATACATCATGCGGATTCAACACCGCGTGAAACCCGCCCATTCCATTCCCTGCCTCTTCTTTGTTTGGGCAGCATTTCAACTCTCCCGGATGCTCGTAGTCTTTGCCCTGCTCGTATTGACGCCCCTTGCAGGTCATATCCTTATTTGTGCCTTTGTATGCTTTCACTGTGCAACCTCACTTTCGTTTAATGCTCCGGGCGCCGTATGATCGCCCATCGATCCAGCGCCAGCACCCCGCCGTCTGCCCCGATCAGCTCGTCCACATTGCACTCCCGGCAGATTTCCACCTCGGGTATCTGCATGCTCTGCACGCGCGATACGCGCTCCCCAGGCAACGCCGCCGCTCCGCACCGCGGGCATATCCCCGCGTACGCGCCAAGCCCCGCTCGCGCTTTGATTTCATCTGCCGCGCTTTGCATACCTTCCTCTTTCTCTCGCCTTTCCCTGGCCGCGCTTTCCTCTGTCATCTGCTTGTCCTCCACCCCCTCACGGCGCTTGCGGCGACTTGTCATTTTCTTCAAGCCATTGCAGCCGTTCCTTGTTGTGCACGTAGGCAATTTGTCCCACTCGCTTAATACTTCGCGCCAACTCCTCCGGGTCTCGGATCACGCTGTCGTCGCGGATAATAATGTGTGTATTCCCAATATATTTGTCGACCACGATCATGTCGGTTCCCTCCCCGGTTATGTGTATGCTGTCGAAGCATAGGAGTATGTGTCTTTTACTGCCCTCCCTAACCCGCCTGCTTGGTATCGTCGCGAAGTTCCATAGGGTTAACGCCAAGAAAGTGGCAAATATCAAGGAACTCATCTGCGCGCAACGGACGACTGCCAGAAAAGCTTGGGTAAATCTTATTCCTCGTACTTCCGATACCATTGACAATCGCCGACACGGATACGCCTTTTTCCTTCGCGCATTTTACAAGGCTCTTTGTTGCACTATCCAAATGTGTGCCCTCCTATTATTCTGATATTCTCAGACTATATTCGCATCATATTCTATATATCTTAGGATGTCAATAGATTATTCTTAATTTCTTGGATTTTTTTCTTGACCATAAAGAATGAGTATGTTATCTTGAACTTAACAATAGAAAGGTAGCACAAAATGCAAGAAAAGAGGATCGGCACCACATTAAGGTTGAAACGCACAGAGGCAGATTTAAGCGTCGAACAAGTCTCAGATATACTTATTGCGCGCGGTTTTAAGGCATCCAAAAAAACAATATATAGTTGGGAAAACGGAAATAGTCAACCTACTCCTGATGCTTTGCTTCTTATGTGCGAATTGTATGGAGTTAAAGATGTTCTCTCTGCATTTGGTTATAAAAAAACACCCCTCGAGCAAACTCAGGGGGTGTCAAGTGACGTGGAAAAGCTAATCACTTACTATGAGCGGCTGGATAAGGATGGACGCGAACAGATCCTTCAACTTGTTTCTTATGTTGCTCGTGCAACCACAAAAGCGTCCGCAAGGGGACGCGGGGTAGATGAAGCACTTGTGGTTGAGGAGTTGAACAAACTTGCTGGTTCACCAGCAGATACCCCGGAAGCTGCCGAAGAACAATGAATCGTATGTTAGGTACGCTTTTTAAGTCAACGTAAATCCGTTTCATCGCTTACCTCCTGTTGTTTTATTAAACTTGTGTTATGAAGATGCAACCACCTTTTCACCGACGTATGGATATGGGGCTATTCGCATGATGATTTGTTTTCGGTCCCGATAAGCGTAAAAATATGCGCTACATACATATCCTCCCATTCTAACTGATGTGATTTTGAGGGTATAAAGCGCCTTATAATAAACATTGTAGCGTAAATTACATGATTTTGTCGATGGTAAAATTTAGGATTGGAATTTGTGTCATTTAATTACGCTCTCAGGAGGTCTTGACGAATGCCCTACTGCATCTATCTGCGCAAGTCCCGCGCGGATATTGAAGCTGAAAAATCCGGCGACGGCGACGTGCTCGCCCGGCACAGGCGCACCTTGCAGGAGCTTGCCCGGCGCAGCGGTTATGATATCGGTGAAATTTACCATGAGATTGTCAGCGGCGACACGATTGCAGAGCGCCCGGAAATGCGCCGGTTGCTTGGCGATGCGCAGACCGGTATGTGGGACGGCGTATTGGTGATGGAGGTGGAACGCCTCGCCCGTGGCGACACGATGGATCAGGGGCTTGTCGCTCAGACGTTCAAGTACACGGGGACGCTGATTGTCACGCCGATCAAGGTATACGACCCGAATGACGAGTTCGATGAAGAATATTTTGAATTCTCCCTGTTCATGTCCCGTCGCGAATATAAGGCCATCAGACGGCGGCAGGAGGCTGGAAAGCTGGCCGCTTGTAAAGAAGGTCGATGGATATGGAACGTCACGCCATACGGCTATATGCGCGTCAGGAACGACGATGGCAAAGGTTGGCGTCTGGTCCCCGATCCGCAAGAGGCCGATATCCTGCGTAATATCTTTTCATGGTATGTAGATGGCGACCTGCAGCCGGATGGTTCGATGCGGCGGTTGGGCGTATCGCTGATCTGCCGAAAGCTGAACGAGCTGAGCGTGCCGACCCGCGTTGGGAATCATGCGTGGATTACAGCCACCGTCCGTGACATATTAAAAAATCCGGTATATATCGGAAAGATTAGGGTTGGACAGCGACGCACCGTAAAAAAGATTGTAAATGGTGCTGTTGTAAAAGCGCGCCCCCGCAATCCAGACGCCGTCGAGTTGTATGATGGGTTGCATGAATCGCTGATATCTGAAAACACGTTTCGGAAAGCGCAGGAATGCCTTGCAAGTAACCGCCCACCCTCAATAAAGAACCGAGGCGAGTTAAAAAGCCCGCTTGCAGGAATTGTTGTATGCGGAAAATGTGGCCGCAAGATGGTGCGCCGCCCCTATCAGAGCGGGCGCATGCCTTCCCTGATCTGCTACGACCCGCAGTGCAAGAATGTAAGCGCCGATTTCGATCTTGTTGAAAAGCGGCTGCTCGACAGCATTGCAAAATGGATTGAGCAATACGAGCTTGAAGATCATGCTCAGCCCGCGGTATCGGATAAGCCTGACCGCGCCATGCTGTTAAAACTTAACGATGAATTATTTGAACTTGAAAAGCAGCGTGATTCAGCTTACCGGCTTTTGGAGCGCGGAATTTATTCTGATGAAGAATTCTTTGAACGCCGCGCCTCAATTACCGCTGAGCTTGAACGTATTAATTCATCCCGTGCCGCATTGACAACCGAGATAGAACGAAAGCGTCGCCGGAACGAAAACGCAAGCTCATTCCTCCCAAAGTGGCGTCATGTCCTGGAAGCATATGATAGCGCGACGATACAGGGCAAGAACGAAATGCTTAAAGAAATTCTGGAAAAAGTTGTGTATGTCCGTGATGCGAGCGGACGACATACGGGGATATACGATAATTTTAGCCTTGAAATTTTCCCGCGCTGGCCGGAGGCAGAATAATTATCTCTAACGTAGGTGTCCATACGAAATGGGCCACTGGGAGATGCTTGGCGCAATGATCCGGCAGTGCATGGCGGGCGCAACCTGCGCAGAGCTTGATGAGGCCGGATTGGCCGGCTATTACATCATGCATGACCACGGCGTATACCCCTGCGATCCCAACGGCGTTCCGTTCAGCGCAAGCATGTTCGCCGTAACGGGCGATCCCGTGGCGGATTTGGTCGAGGATATGGCAGCAGAGCAAAAGGCCCGGGCGACCTACGAGCATCTGATGAACATGACCGACAACTCGCAGGTTCTGGAACCGCTATACTTCCTGCGCGAGCGTGAGGTTGTGCACTTCCAGCGCTTCGGCGAATGCCTTGAAATCGTGCAGAACGCGCAGGGCAGAAAGCGCGCCTGCTGCAACAGATGCGGCAGAGTCATCCGCAGATAAGCAGGGTTTATCAACCGCATAACAGGGTCGAGGCCGCCCGTCTTCGGGTGGCTTCAGGCCGTCAAGATCCTGATAATCCACGGCGCATGTCGCATGTGCGGCCTCTAACGAAAGCGTACATTGGGGGGATTTCAGATACTTGCTCCGCGCGACGGGATTCTCTCCTTGCATAGCGCACGGTAAGGCAGGCCGCCGCAATGCAGCCATTCAGGACGAGCCGCGCCCGACGCCTGCCGCAGGAGCCTGCCAAACCGCAGGGATTGGTGCTTTCGCAATCCGGCTCCCCCCGCGTGGAACGCCGGCTTGCGCTTTCCGCCCCGCCAGGGCGCAGCGTCTCAGATATCCGCCGGACTGACGGCGCAGTCAAGCCGGAATATCGGGTTGAGCCCCTGACAGTTCTCTGTAAAAGCTTTTTGAATTTCTTCCGCACGTGCATACGCCTGCGCCATAGCCGTGTCCCATAGCAGCGCGAGCATCTGCATCGTGCCACAGCGGGTAAACAGGTCGCCGGGGCCAAGCGTTTGACTTAACGCGCGGTGCAGCGCCTGCATGAGTATGTCAGACCGGCCGCTGCGCTCCGGAAGATTGCCTTGGCAATCAAGCACCGTGCACATCAGCAGGCAAGCGCCGGTCTTTTCGCGCAGCATGATGCGCCGCAACACCCGATAGCTATCCACAAAGCCCGGATAGCTGCATGCATATGCGCCGCCGTGCTCCCGCCTTGTTTCATTGAGCGCTCCCAATATATCCGTATCGTCTGCGGTAACCGGAGGGCCCGCAAACCGTTCGACCATGTCGCGCACACCGCTGGCCAGGCGTCCCGCCGCCTGTGCGCCAAGCTTGTCGGTAAATCGCTGCGCCGCGGCCAGATATTCTGAAAACGCCTGTTGATACGCGCCTTTGAGCAGCAGGCTTTCAATGCAGCTTAAAATCCAGCGTTCGTCAAACGGCTGTGCGGTCAGGACGCTTCTGCTCAACATATACGCAGCGTCAAACGTCCCCTGCCGATGGTAAAGCGCGGTGAGCTGGCGCGCCATGTCGTCAAACATGCCATGCAGCCGCGCGTTTTCCCACTCTATCCAAGGCTGCATGCCAAGCTGCGGCAGCAACTCGCCGCCATAAGCGCCGCAGGCTGCCTGCAAAAGCCGGATGCGCCGCTTGCCGCGCGCATGCCCCGCCTCCTGTACCGCGCGCTCAAACGCCGAAACGTCGCTTTCGACCGGAATCCGGTCGGTAAAGCGATAGCGTCCGGCCTCATATTCAATGTGAAGGCTGCCCGGAAGTCCACAGCCGGCAAGCTTTTGCCGCAGGCGGAACAGCAGCGCCTTTAGGCAGTTGGCCGCATCCGCTCCACTTTCCGGATACAGCCTGTCCATCAGCATCTGGCGGGAAACTCCGGCCGCGCCGTTATACAGCAGCGCAACCAGCAGCTGCATGGCCTTCCCGGTGTAGCTCCGCGCCAGGCGCAGGGCATTTCCGCCATAGCGAACCGAAAACGTCCCCATAAATTGCACAAACAATGGTTTCTCGTCCGCGCCATGCTGCGACGCGCCGTCTTTATCCCCGTTTTTCTGTCGGTACCCGCTCAACGAAATACGCGCACACGCCCTGCAAACACGCTGCGTATGGCTTCGGTCAGGCTCTTGCCCGCACCGCCAGAAAGATCGTATACGGTCAAAAACGTCGGCGACATACCGATGAGCAGGCTTACAATTCCCTCGTCGGAGCAGTCCATGTATTCGATGCGCGCATCGGAATCGTCTGTCAGCGTACAGCTTCCATCCGGGTTGATGCACAGCGAAAGCTCCCCGATGCGCGGCTGCTGCATCTGGACCAGCGCGCTAAGCGCTCCCATCAGCTCCGCATACTCGCTGCGCAATATCTGCTCCTGCGCGGTCCGCTCCACACCCTCCTGCCATTCCCGCAGGCAGTCGCGCATGCGAAATTGCAGGTATCCCTCCAGATTCAGCGTGCGTTCATGCCTGAGATATTCGCAAAGGCCCTCCAAAACACGCTGCGGCCGTTCGTTCTCGCGCGCCCATTGCAGCGTGCCGGTGAGCACCGCCTGCTTTTGCGTCAGTTCCAGCGGCAGTGCGTCGGTATAATGCGCCAACTCAAAATACTGTAAATCGCGGCAAAGGAGCATGGTCAGCGCTTCGGCTAGACGATGAATGTCCGACTCGTTATACAGCGTCACCGTTACCCGGTCCGGAGATTCTGCCACCGCGCACATACATTCGCTCTGGTTCAGCCGCCTTTTGAGCAGCTTTCCGATATCTGCGTCATATTTTTGGGTTTCGATGGCATAATGGATCATGCTGCTGAGCACTCCCGTTTCATTATCATATTCGGCTACGGCCTGCATTGCGCGACCATGCTAACATCTTATGCAGCAATCGCGCGATTTGGTATTGCGCATTGCAATTCATCCGCAGCAACGCAAGAATAGTATCTCCTGCATGCGCCGTCGTGCGACATGGAATGATAAGGGAATCCTGCCAGAAAAATCAGAGCCATAATTGTGACGAAATGTAACACAAAATTATCATATCCCCATGATTGTTTGTTCAAACTCCTTTTGTATACTTGCAGCGTCGAAAGCGGTGAACGCCAAAGCAGGCGGACGGCTCACGGCTTATAATGAAGATAAAAAAACGCAATCGATGAAAGGACGGATCGATATGGATCAATATAACGATTGGTATCAACGATATCAGACGCCGATTCCCCAGCACCCCGGCCATAACGGCGGGCAGCCGCGCGCCTCCGGACAGCGCAGGGGCGTGCGCGTTTCAACGCTGATTGTTTGCATGCTGGTTGTGATGCTGCTGGGCGGCGCGCTCGGCGGATTCTTTGCAAAAGGCTATGTTGACAGGCGCCTGTCGGCCATCACGGGCAATGCGCAAAATGCCACGGCCTCCGCACCTGCGCAGCAGCAGGTGGATCAGGCGAACCGGAATGAAACGGTCGCCACGCCTTCTGCGAGCGTCGCCCTGCAAGGCGGTGCGGCGGGCGCCTATACCAAGGCGCAGGTAATCGAGCTTTGTGCGCCCGCGGTCGTGGGCATCGATACCTCCTATGAAATCAGCGGCGGCGGTTACGGCTTTTCTTTCGGCAACGGCTCCGGCATGACCACGGGCAGCGGCAGCGGCATCATTCTCACCAGCGACGGATACATTGTCACCTGTGCGCACGTGGTGGAGGGCGCAAGCAGCGTAACCGTGATTCTCAACGACGACACCGAGCACGCGGCGACACTGGTCGGTACCGACGCGCGCAACGACCTCGCCGTCATCAAGATTGAAGCGACCGGCCTGACTCCCGCCACGCTTGGCGACAGCGACATGTTGACCGTCGGCGAGGATGCGGTCGCCATCGGCAACCCGCTCGGCGAACTGCGCGGAACCGCAACAGGCGGCATCATCAGCGCGCTGGGCCGCAATGTGACCGTTGAAAACATGGACATGACGCTTATTCAGACCGACGCGGCCATCAGCCCGGGCAATTCCGGCGGCGGCCTGTTCAACAGCAGCGGCTCGCTCATCGGCATCATCAACGCCAAGGCCAGCAGCAGCAACAGCGAGGGTCTGGGGTTCGCCATCCCGGTGAACAGCGTGAAGCAGGCCATTGCCGATTTGATGGATCACGGCTATGTGCGCGGCCGGGCATACCTCGGCGTATATACGCAGAATGTGACCCTGTCCTCCGGGCAAAACGGCTGGGGAGACAACAGCTTTTTCGGTTTCTCGTTTGGCAGCGGCGGCACGGTTTGCGTACAGGTTGCCCAGCTGGTGAAGGGCGGCGCCGCCGAGCAGGCCGGCATTGAGGTCGGCGATCTGATCCTCAGGGTGGATGATAAGGAAATTTCGTCCAACGGGACGCTTTCAGCCGTCATCAATGCATACAACGCCGGCGATACGGCAACACTAACCTTGCAGCGGGATGGTGAACAGATGACCGTCACCGTTGCATTCGGGGAGTATATCCCCAGCAGCAACAGCAATGACTGATGAGACGGTCATTCCGCCAAATGGCGATTGACATACACCCAACCATCCTTGGTTGCAAGTGCCGCCCATCCCCCCCCGGGCGGCATTTGCATGCCCGGGGATGCAAATGGATCATGAAAACAAATTCGCTTTTATTCCCCTTCCCTTGCCGCTTGCGTCCAAAATCACGCCGCTTTTCCACATATTTTTCTTTTATTCACAAGCCGGCGGCGCACCCGGGCGAAGGCCTGCATGTCGAAGATGTCGAAGATGTCTATGATAAAATTAAGTCCGGCGTCTTCCAGAAAGCTTAGAAAAGCACTGCACGGGCCTGGCATGATGCCGTATCCGCGGAGGTATTATTGACCGAAGCGCCCCCGTAAAGCCTCCAACGGCGTAAATTAAAAATGGACGGGATACCGGCGTTTCCCCATCCATTTTTGCAGTGTCCTCCGCTGAGAAGCGTTTGGCTGTCCGGGCGGACGCACGCTTTAGATGCATCAAATACGCTGCGGGCCCGCCCGCCTCTGCACCAGCCGCTGAAATACAGGCCGCCGACACGGACCGTACATTACGGCATATCCTCGAAATTGGGCGCGGCCGTAGGCGTGGGGGTGGGCGTCACATTTGGCGTGGCCGAAGGAACCGACGTTGGCGTGGGCATGGTTCCGACGCGCATTTTGAGCGGATTGCCCTCGTAATCGTCCATATACATCAGCTCCGAAGAAACCACCTTCCCATTCTTGCAGCGTTCGATATACACGTTGATCTTATAGCCGCTGCGGGCCTCGGCGGTAATGACCTCCTCGCCGATATACATTTTGCGGTTTTCCGTAATCACGGGCTCCCCCGGCAGCGTTTCTTCCAGCTGCTCGGTGCGGGTCTGATAGGTTACGCCCTCGGGCAGCGCCTCCCCGTATATCAGCACGTTAACGTCCTTTTTCCGGCTGGACGAGCGCTTGTTCCTAGTCGTATAGGAAAAGATATACAACGGGTAGTCCGACACGTTCTTGAACCGGAAATCAATGTGGTTGGTATCCACGGTCGCGTCCAGACCCTTGTCCACATAGGACGAGGGGATGGAATGCTTGCGCCGTTCGACGATCTTGAGGGACGAATAGCACTCCAGCAACGCGTTATACAGCGTCGTGCTGACCTG
>CAYUTA010000081.1:0-9304 GCA_964447605.1 uncultured Oscillospiraceae bacterium
GGAAAGGAGTAGTGCTATGGACACGACAAGACGAATATTGCCCTATACCAAACAGCTTGTGACGTTCGCGCTCTATGACGTGATAGAGCAGGAGCGTGGCGAGTATCAAAAGGACGGGCAAGACGGCGGCATAACCGCCGACCTCTTGGTTTACGGAAACCAAATCGGCTTTACCGTACACGTCCGAGAGCAGCCCCCCGCCACGGAATTGACCGTTTCCGTTACAAAGCCCTGTGAAGGACTGTCCGAACAGGGCAAGCAGCGGGCGGCCGCTTATCTGGCTGACCGGGTGGCGCAGCTTTTGGAAAACGAGCTGAAAATAAACGCCTTGCTCAAGGAAAAACAAGGAGGACAAACAATATGAAAACAGCACACGGGCGTCGGGCGGTCGCGCTTCTTCTCTGTGCGGCCATGCTGTTTGCGCTTGCGCTATCCGGCTGCGGCGCGGGCGGCGAGCTCTCGCGGCTCACAAGGATGGTGAAAGTCGTGCAGGCAGATATCGTGCCCGAACTTAACACGCTCATTGCGTGGCAGGTGACCACCGTGGAGGAAATGCTCCGGCTGAAGGCGGAGTACGCCGCACGCGGCGAGATATACACAGCACCGCAGTACGATGAGGAGATAGCAGAATACAAACAGATGTGCGAGGGCTTCCTTGAGGACATCGGGGAGTATAAAGAGAAAGCGGAAAAACTGGGCGGTCTGCCCGACGCGACCTATGCGGCGGGTGTGGAATACTTCACGCGCATGGAGGAATCCGTTGAAAGTCTTGTGGCCATCATGGTGTTCGACAAGGCGGTGGAAGAGGCGACCGCACCAGTCACGGAGTTTTCTAAGAGGAGCTTCACGGACGAATGGAGCCAGGTATCGGCACTTTATGAGGCGCTTAATACGACCGTATCCAATTTAAAAACGGTATCCTGTCCCTCTTTCATGGAACAACTTTTTCAAAGATATACCGATACTTGTCAGCTGTATGTGGTTTTTATAGAGCAGTGGGTGAACGCGATCTCCATGGGCGATAATCTACGCTATGCAGCCGCAAACAATATGTACCAACGGACTCTGCTCTACGAGGATCGCTACGGCGTCGCGCTGACCAAGGATTTTTCGCTTCAATATGAAAAGACCGGCGAGCGCCTGAACGGCAGTATAAAAACGCTGGCGGAGGAACTGCTTGACACTGAAAAGCTCAAGAAATCCGAGCTCGAAGAATTCGCCTTTTCATATCAAAAATCGTCCTATAGTGTGGATATCAGTTTCGATGCGGCGGAAAAGATATATCCCTCCATGTACGGCTCTATGGACAGCATATTGAATTTTACTGCGGCAAGCGATGGTGGTGACCTCGATATCCTTGTGGAGACGGAGATACCGGGCTTTACCCAGAAGTATTCGCAGACATTTACCATTACGCCGCAGCTCACGAAGTTCTTCATCAAGCCGCCGTTAATGACAGACGAGCTGAATATTTCCTCAGCCAAGGACGCACAGATCACATTTTCGGTGACGACGGCAAAGGGCGGCGACGTGTTGGCGAAGCATTCCGTACCCGTCCGGATCATGAGCAAGTATGATATCGAATACTGGAACGACGAATTCGGTATGGTTACAAAGGACAATTTCCTGTGCTTCCTCACGCCCGAGGCCACGGCCGTCGTGGAGCTCAAACGCGAGGCTATCGATTGCCTGGATGACATCACCGAGGGGGCGATGAACTCCTTCCCCGGATATCAGAACGCGCTGGGGATGCAGCAGGGCGAGGAATACTACAACACCTACTATCAGATAGTGGGCCTGCAGCTTGCCATGAGCAGGCATGGTGTTCGCTACAATATGTCCCCCTTCTCCGCAAGCGGGACGGAATATCTCCAGCGCGTGCTGCTGCCGGAGGATGTGCTGGCGACCAACAGCGGCTTGTGCGTGGAAACCAGCCTTGTGATGGCGAGCGCCATCCAAAGCGCCAATATGCACGCCATGCTGGTGTTCCCCAGCGGGCACGCGCAGGTGGCGGTGGAAACATGGCAGAATTCCGGCGAATATTTCCTTGTCGAGACGACGATACTGCCGTTTGGCTCGGCGCAACTTGACAGCCTCATCACATATTATACGGCTGACGAGTGGGCGCAGTATATCGCATACGGTACGGACGGCTATGGCTGCTACATCCTCGACTGTGACCACGCAAAACGTCTTGGCCTCTCGGCGATATCGAATTAGCGGCGGCCTGCCGGACGGACGGCAAGGGAGACGGCCTCGCGCCTTTCTTCGCATAATCTTTTTTTCACATCACAGGCACACAGCCGGGGCGCGGGCAAACGTACCGCGCTCCGCGTTTTCTCAAAATCACGATTTGCGGAGGACAATGTATAAACCGTGAGATAAAGAAAACAACATAGCCGCATCCCCGCACAACCGAAAGGAAGTGCGAAGTATGCGAACAACAAACAGAATATATAAAATCAACAACGCCCGATTTGAGGTCAATACCTTAAATCGGGCGTTTTGCTGTCTCGCGTTTTGCGTGAATCGTGAGCGTCAGGTTACCAATGTGCTTATGTCCATTACAGCAAGTCACAAGCTCAACGGGTATAATACGAATACATAGATGGTCTGAAATATCAAGCACAGACTAAAAAATTTTAGTCTGTGCTTGATATTTGGCTGGTACCCCCTCAGGGATTCGAACCCTGGACACCCTGATTAAGAGTCAGGTGCTCTAGCCAGCTGAGCTAAGGAGGCAAATCATGGAGCGGGAAACGGGGCTCGAACCCGCCACCTCAGCCTTGGCAAGGCTGCGCTCTACCAAATGAGCTATTCCCGCAGGACACGAAACGTATTTTACATCAATGGCACGCAAAAAGCAACCCCTGTTTTCATATTTCCGTATGTTTTTTGTTATTCGCGGCCCCGGCGTTTACCACGGCCGCGCTGCGCGCGACAGCGTGGCACGTTCTTTCCGCCGGACTTTGCCGCCGCCCTGCTTTTACCAGGAAATATCCGTGATTAAGGGGGATTTCAGGAGGTGCCGACCGGCTGCCTTGATCAGGATGGGGCGTTGGAGGCGGAGTCGCGCGATTCCGCCTCCAAGCGGCGGAAAAGCCCATGCCTACAGAAGAATGATTCATCCCCAAAGCGGTCGGGCGTTCACAGCCGCCGCCCGATCGGTTCCATCTCAGGTCATGATTAGGCGTGCGATTGAATCATCCTGAGCGCGCATAGAGCCGCGTCAATATCCGGCGCGGCGTTTCCATACCCAAACGAAAAGCGGACGGTGCCATGCGGAAAGGTCCCAAGCGACCTGTGCGCACTCGGCGCGCAGTGCAGCCCGCAGCGCGTCAGGATGCCGAACTCGTTTTCCAGGCGAAACGCAACCTCTGCGCTGTCCAGCCCGTCAAACGTGCAGCTTACCACGCCCACACGGCCATATGCGGCTCCGGTGCCGTGCACGCGCACGCGCTCGAGGCGCGATACACCGTCCAGAAAACGTTCCGCCAGCGCATGCTCCTGCTCGCCGAGCGCTTGTACGCCGGTGTTGAGAATAAATCCCAGTGCGGCGTGCAGCCCATAGATCCCCGGCAGGTTCATCGTGCCGGACTCAAAGCGGTCCGGCATATAATCGGGCTGGGCTTCACTGTCGGACGCGCTGCCGGTTCCGCCGGCAACAAGCGGAGAGAGCCGCCCTGCAAGCGCAGGCTCGAGCAACAGCGCCCCAATGCCGCTTGGACCAAGCAGGCCTTTATGCCCGGGCACGGCCAGCGCGGAAAGTCCGAGCGCGGCAAAATCAATGGCAACATGCCCCGCGGTCTGCGCCGCGTCCAGCAGTAGCGGAACTCCGTGCGCGCGGCAAATCCGTCCGATGCGCGCAATGGGCAACAGCGCGCCGGAAACATTGGAAGCGTGCGTCATGACGCACAGCCTCGTGTCCGGGCGGAAAGCGCATTCCAGCGCGGAAAAATCAAAGGCTCCGTCCGGGGCGACGGGAATGCGCGTAAACGCCGCGCCGCGCGCGGCAAGCTGCGTCAGCGGCCGCATAACCGCGTTGTGCTCCATGCAACTGACGATTGCGTGACCGCCGTTTTCAAGCAACCCATGAATGACCAGGTTGAGCGAATACGTCTGGCCCGGCGTAAACACGGCATGGGTCACGCCGGAAAAACGAAACAGCGCGCAAAGACGCTCGCGCGTTTCCAGCGCAACGGTTGCAGCCTGTGTCGAGGCGGCGTATGTCGAACGGTTGATGTTTACGCCGACGGCGTCAAGGTAGCGCTTCACCGCGTCGCCCACGCCGGGCGCTTTTGGAAAGGAGGTTGCCGCATGGTCCAGATAATATATTTTTTTCAAGATCGTTATCCTCGCTTGCATATAACGCTTTGCTATGTTATAGTATACCCGCAGACCGGGAGGGATGCAAGCAAAACATGAACATACGGGAGTGGTATCGCATGATAAAGAAACTGAACCGGCGCATTCTAATGACAGGCGTTGCCGTCGGCATTGCCGCGGTCGTGCTGAGCGCGCTCGGCAACCCGGGCAACATGGGCTTCTGCATCGCCTGCTTTTTAAGGGATATTGCGGGCGCGTGTCAATTTCATTCCGCCGCCGCGGTGCAGTATGTCCGTCCGGAGATCACGGGCATTGTGCTTGGCGCGTTGATCGCCGCGCTTTTTGCAAAGGAATTTAAGCCGCGCGGCGGCTCTTCGCCCATGCTGCGCTTTGTGATAGCGGCGTTCGTTATGGTTGGCGCGCTGGTGTTTCTTGGTTGCCCGCTGCGCATGATGCTCCGCATTGGCGGAGGCGATCTTAACGCGCTTGTTGGCCTTGCCGGATTTGTGGCAGGCATCTTTATCGGCACGCTCTGGCTGAAAGGAGGCTTTTCGCTGCGCCGCGCCTATCCGCAGGGGGTGCCTGAAGGCAGTGCGTTCCCGTTTTTATCGGCTGTGACGCTGGCGCTCAGCCTTGCTGTGCCGACGCTATTTGCCGCTTCGGCAGAGGGACCGGGTTCCATGCACGCACCCGTGCTGGCCGCGCTTGCAGCGGGGCTGATCGTGGGCGCGCTGTGCCAGCGAACGCGCTTTTGCACGGTGGCTGCCGGCCGCGATGCAATGATGTTTACCGATTTTTCCATGCTTTGGGGATTCCTTGCGGTCATTGTCACCTGTGTTGCCGGCAACCTGATTTTGGGTAAATTCAATCCGTCGTTTTCCAGCCAGCCGGTGGCACATACGGATGGACTGTGGAATTTCCTCGGCATGGCGCTGGTGGGCTGGGGCAGCGTGTATCTCGGCGGTTGTCCGCTGCGGCAGCTCGTTCTTGCGGGAGAGGGCAATTCGGACTCGGCCGTGACCGTGGTCGGGTATCTGGCCGGCGCGGCGGCGTGCCATAATTTTTCACTCGCGTCCTCGGCAAACGGGCCTACGGTCAACGGAATGGCGGCCGTGGTCGCAGGATTTGCCGTGCTCACGGTGATCGGACTATTGAATCGGGAAAAGGAGTGAACCGATTATGATTACAATCGATGCAAAAGGGCTGTCCTGTCCGGAGCCTGTTGTCCGCGTGCAAAAAGGAATTGCAGCGCACCCGGAGGGTTTGGCCGTGGTCGTTGACGCAATGGTGTGCGTTGAGAATATCAGGCGATTTGCCGCCTCGCGCGGATATGCGGTCTCTGTCGATGAACAGGACGGGGCATACACGCTTAAGCTGACCAAATGAACGCGTATGTAGCGACGTTCCATACGCATCTTTCCGCCATGCGCACATACCGCGCGTTATCCGCGGCGGGGGTAAACGCGCAGCTTGCGCCCGTCCCGAGGAGTCTCAGCGCGAGCTGCGGTACCTGCGTGCGCTATCGGGCGGAGGATTTTCTGGAAGCTTGCCTGGACCGCGATTTTGAAAAAGTTGTGGAGCTGAAGCCGGACGGCGCATATCAACTGTTGCTGGAAAACGCATAGTTGAGAGGCGGCTCGTCCGAAACCGGCCTTGTTTCGAGCGCCCGGGTATGGGGGAGTCATATCGGTGCGCCGGGCCGTTTGCGTAGCCCGTAAGCAATGCCGCGGCGCTGGTTTTTTGCAGGCACCCCCGAATAACGGCGGTTTCCGAGACTCGCCGGCCTGATATTTTGCAACGGTTTTTACCTGTCATTTTACCTGTCATTTTTTTGAAAAAGAATTGACATTGACCGGTGCGGCGGCTATAATATCAAGGTGCGCGGCAGTGCTGGAATTGGCAGACAGGCACGTTTGAGGGGCGTGTGCGCGAGCGTATGGGTTCAAGTCCCATCTGCCGCACCAACGGGAAGAGTCAGTAATCTGGCTCTTTTCTTTTTTATCCCCCAGATTCAGGGGAAATTTCGTGATACGAATTCCAGCCACATCGGAATAATTCCAGTATTTTGGAATTTGTGCCAATATTTCGGACTCAAAATTGGCACAAAAATTGGCACAAGTCATTGACTTTACTATCTCACCAATATAGTGTGGGATTGAAAAGAACGTAAACCATACGAAAGGGTGGGTAAAATGGCTAAAGCACAAAAACTATCAAGCGGTCGTTATCGCACAAAGATTTATGATAAAGAGATTGGGAAATGGAAATCCTTTACGGCAGACACGGCAAAAAGGTCTGAATTATTAGCGGCGATTTACGTAGAAACAAAAAAAGAAGAAAGAAAACCAGCAAATATTTTACTGAGTATGGCAATGGATAATTACATAGATGCTAGATCTAATGTATTGTCTCCGAGCACAATTGCAGAATAGTTTGCCCCTTTGATGACTGGCTTGGGCCATGTTCCAATTGCATAAGCCGTGCCACCAACGTGTGCTTCACCACGCCCGTATACGCCGCGCCCAGACAAAATGCCTTTTGTTTGTTTATCGTTAAAGATAATCGCGCCGTTCGGTACGTTGATGATTTCGGGACCATTATCGCCTATCGTTGTCCAGCGCCCGGTGGACGGATCAACCATGAGTTCTTGCCCGAGTTCGCCGACGAGGGCCTTGTGGTACGAGTCCGCGCCCCAGATACCGTTGACGTATGCATTGCCGGCTGCGTTTGCGTTGCCAGTGTACCTGCCGGAGAGACTATAAGTGGTGCCTGATGTATCGCCGAGCACATAGTTTACAGTCCTGGTGATGTCTCCGAGATGGAGGACGCCGGCTTGCGACCCGAGCAAGTAGTCTACCGTGACTTCCTTATTTTCCGGAGCTGTAAACTCCGACGTGTCCGGAACCTCGAATTCAATTTGCAACGATCCGAGCTCCGCAAGTTTGTTGTATTCGTCTACAATACCTTGCCACCCGGATTCGCTCGTATTTGCTATGTCAAACTGGAAGGCAGACTGTAAATCCGCAGCAGTTGCTTTGCCCTCTTTGGCAAGCTTTTTTGTTTGGGTTGCTTGCTCGCGTGCCGCCTCATTCAGCTTGGTAATTCGATCCTGATAATCCGCCCTATCCTCTTCGCTTGTGCCCGGATCGTTTATGGCCTCTTCAAGCGCCCCGATCGTGTGTAACTTCTTATCGAGCGTGTCAACTTTGTCAATTTGATCTTGCCAGTATTCGTCACTGTAGTCGATCTTAAGGTTGTAGTCCTTGGCCATGTCAAGCAGAGTATACATATACTCCTTGCTGATACCAAGTTTGTCGGCCATTTCTGCAACACTGGCGGTGGATTTGGCAAAGCCATCTTCACCTATGTCGAGGAACCCGTGCTTGCTTAAGTCACCATACAGGTTGGCATATCCAACGCCTTTATCAGCACTGTACCGATTCAGCTTATTCTGTGCTTTTTGGCCGGCGGCTTTGTTGAACACATTTTGCTCGCCGCCAAGGATATAGTTGAGAGTTGCCTGATAGTCATCGGTACCGATTTTGCCGTACTTAACGCCTTCGTCCAGAACACTGCCCATGCCTTCGCGGATGGTGTCTGCAACGGCGCTGCCATTCTGAGCACCTTGCGCAAATTGCCACTTCCCATATGCAGAATTCATGTTGTTGATTCGACTCATCCACATGTCATATTGGGCAACCTCTAATTGCAGGTTGTCAATATTCTGCCGTTGCTCTTGTGTGCGCTGGCTGGTTGGTAGGGCGTTATAGTCCTCAATGGCCTTGTTCAGCTCGGATTGCTTCAGGAGGCTGTTAGTGAGGGCGTCGGCGTATGCTTCTTGAGATTTGGTAAGCGCTATGTCATATGCCTTATCGGAATCGAGCTTCCATTCTCCACCGGAGTAATCAAGGGCATTGAGGTACTCAGCGCCAAGATTCTTCATCGACTCCGCTGACAGGTAGCCATCCTTGGCTTGCTGCTCGAGCGCGGAGTTGAGGTTGGTTTGGGCGGCGGTGAGATCGGAAACGGACGCTATTGTCTCACGCAATGGAGCGGCTGCCTTTTCAGCAGCACGCATTTCACTTAACGCATTTGCAACATCGACAATGGTTGCTTCCGGATTGCTATTTACGAAGTCAAGCAGTCCAGACCATTCATCATCTGTGATTCCCCATTGCTTAGCCCATGATGCCTGCCACTGCGAACCAAGTTTAGACTCGACCATATAACGATCATAGTTGCCGCCAGCTCGCGTGAGCGTTTCCTTTGCTTGTTGTAACGCAGAAAGAATACCTTCCGGGCTGTTAAAGTCTGCGCCATCAATGGAGAATGCAATGCGTATTTCTTGGTCTGAGAAGTCGGATAACTGTTGTTTTATACCATTGAGACTTGTTTTGAATTCATCAGTATATGCGCTTGAATCGAAGAATCTTGACAATGGTATTTTGAGTGAACCATCGTCTGCCTTGCTGATTAACCCGTCAATAGCTTCAACCATAGACGTGCGGAAATCAGAATCACCAGGAACGAATGCAGCAGTATCAGCAACATGCTTTGTGGCATTCTGATAATCCTTCGTAAGCGATTTGAATTTGGAAATCATTTCACGGCCATCATCTGTTTCGCCGGAAATGCCTTCCATCATTGTTCCGATCTCGCCATAGTGTTCGGTGAACTTGCTTCCATATTTGTCTAGGCGAGCTTCCCACTTCTCGATCTTGTCGGCGTAGGCTTCCCACTTGCTGGAATCGCTTGTGAATTTCGCTTGTTCTTGACGAAGAGACTTTACCTTATTGGCGGCCTCTTTCATCTTATCGAGATAGCCGCCAGCTTGCCCGAATTCATCGGTCATGACAGATTCGGACAGATCTTTTGTTCCTTTGATGCCTAGGTTGTGATGACACGAGAAATGTTGTATAATAAAAGCATCTAAATTGAAAGGTGCATTGGGATGGAGAATCAGCAAAATCGGCACGAT
>CAYUTA010000082.1:0-8983 GCA_964447605.1 uncultured Oscillospiraceae bacterium
CGCGCAGCTCAATGAGATTGACGACGACACGTTTGAAAAGACCGTGGGCAATTACAGCGTGTATGCGCGCGTACAGCCCGAACATAAGGTGCGCATCGTCAATGCGTGGCGCAAGCGCGGCTGTGTAACCGCTATGACCGGCGACGGCGTAAACGACGCGCCGAGCATCAAGAGCGCCGACATTGGCGTCGGCATGGGCATCACCGGCACCGACGTGACCAAGAACGTGGCCGATATGGTGCTGGCCGACGATAACTTCGCCACCATTGTGGGCGCCGTTGAAGAAGGACGCCGCATCTATGACAACATCCGCAAGGCCATCCAGTTCCTGCTTTCTTCCAACATGAGCGAGGTCATAGCCATCTTTGCCGCCACGCTGCTGGGCTTTGTCATCCTTAAGCCCGTGCATCTGCTGTGGATCAACCTCATTACGGACTGCTTCCCGGCGCTTGCGCTGGGCACGGAGGCTGCCGAAGCCAACCTCATGGAGCGTCAGCCGCGCTCTACCAAGGACGGCGTGTTTGCCGGCGGCGTGGGCTTTGACGTGATCTATCAGGGCGTGATGGTCACGGTTCTGACGCTCGCCGCGTTTTTCATCGGCCACTATATCGAGGCGGGCGTTTGGGAGTTTACCAACTTCGCCAGCGCGGACGGCATGACTATGGCGTTTTTGACCATGAGCATGGCGGAAATCTTCCATAGCTTCAACATGCGTTCGCAGCGGCAGAGCATCTTCAGGATGAAGACACAAAACCGCTTCCTCTGGCTGGCGGCCGTCTTGTCGCTGGTGCTTACCACCGCCGTATTGTACGTACCGTTCCTCTCCGACGCGTTCGGCTTTGAGCACATCAGCCTGCTCGAGTACGCCGTGGCCATGGCGCTGGCCATCTGCGTGATCCCGATCGTGGAGTGCGTAAAATGGATTCAGCGCGCGCATGCAAAGCGTACGGAAAAGGCGCGATAACCGCAACAGGAGAATCAATCGTCCATTCCGGGGTGCGGCTCGAGTTTGACCGCACCCCTTTTGTCGCTGAAAGCCGGCGTCAGACGCAGAGGTCGGAACGTTCATTCTCTTTTTAGGGGAATGCAGGCAGCCCTGCCAACCGGTCAACAACGGGAAACATGCAGGGGAAGAACGCGGCCGGCATATCCCGGCGGGGTTGCCGGCGCCATATCGTATTTGCAAAAAGCATGGATGAGGGGTTGTATGCGGGATGGCATGGTCAAAAACGAATGTGGAGGAAACAACCTTTCACACATAACGTCGCAAACACATTTTCAGCTATCCTTGCAATGTTTTTCGGCACATAATTGGCGGCGGGGCATGCTTGCACGCCGGGCGGCGGGTAAGGGCCGCGAGTCGATCAATGGTCGGAATGAACGGCGCATTAGCGCCGCCGGGCAAGTAAAGCGTGCCGGGGGCCGGCGCAACGATCGATATATCCACACATGCGGCCCGGACATAATTCCCGTTTTTTCTAGGTCGCCATTAAAAAAGATTTCTTCTACATCAGGCGCATAAACTGTGATATAATGCATATAGTACACAGACGCTTGTCCGCATCGAGACGGATAAGCAGACATTTTTTTGTAACGATCACCAAAATGCTACAGTTTCATGAACGGGAGGCAGCGTATGAAAGCAAATCTTTTAGACCGGTTTAAGGGTTGTCTCTTTGGCGGCGCGATCGGCGACGCGCTTGGGTACGCGGTCGAATTTATGAACATCGAGCAAATACGGGAGCAATATGGAACAGACGGCATCACGCGATTGCAGCTGGTCAACGGCAAGGCGCTGATCAGCGACGACACGCAGATGACGCTGTTTACTGCAAACGGTCTGCTCACGGGCATGACGCAGCGGCGGCTTAATGGCCGGACGCGTGAAACGGAGCGCTATCTGCATAACGCCTACATGGACTGGCTGCGTACACAGCGCTTGGTCAGCAGCCGCTCCGCCGGCTGCGTGAGCTGGATTTTTAACCAGCCGGAGTTGCACAGCGTGCGCGCACCGGGCGGAACCTGCCTGCGCGCGCTGACCAGCGGCATTATGGGGACGCTCGAGCATCCAATCAATTCCAGCAAGGGATGCGGCGGCGTGATGCGCGTCTCCCCCATCGGCCTGTATTACGACCCGGCGCGCTATGCACAAAATGAAATCGATCTGCTTGGCGCAAAATCCGCGGCGCTGACGCACAGCCACCCGCTGGGCTTTATCAGCGCCGCGGCACTGGTGCATATCATCAACCAGATCGTCTACGGCGGCTATTCCGGCGCAGATGCGCTTGCCGATGTGACGCGCGGATGTGTTCGCGCAGTCGGCGCGGAGTTTCACACGTATGAAAAGACCGAAAAGCTGCAGGCTCTTCTGAGAACCGCAATAAAGCTGGCCTGCGAGCCCGGCGAGGACCGTACGCATATCGCCTCCCTCGGCGAGGGCTGGGTGGCCGAGGAGGCGCTGGCCATCGCGGTTTACTGCGCGGTCAAATACAGCGGCAACTTTGAACGGGCCCTGATTGCCGCAGTCAACCACAGCGGCGACTCCGACTCGACCGGCGCAATCACCGGTTCAATTCTCGGTGCGTTCATCGGCTATAACGCCATTCCGACAAGCTATATCGATGAGCTGGAGTTGTTTCAAGTTATCCATGAACTTGCGGATGATCTGTACACCGACGCTACGGCTACCGACAACAGGCACTGCCTCGGCGACAAATGGCAGCATAAGTATGTAAAGGCAGATTTCCGGCTCTGATATAATTTATCAAAGGCATTGGCGCCGCCTGATGACCGGGCGGCGCTTATGCATGTTCATGGCGGTGCGCGAAGCGGAAATCCTGCATGCGCAATTTGTTCTTTTCCGTAGGCTCAGGCGGCTTTGGCTGTGCGGCGTTGGCGAATACCGCGTAGGGCGTAATGACATTGTAGCGCCCCATACAGGCGGACAGCTGCGTAAACGCGCGTATATAGCCAGTACGCTCAAACGTAACGTCAAACCCGGCCTGCGACACATAATAGTCCGTGCGCGTCATCATAGCTCCGTCGATCGCCGGCGTGTTGTGAATGATGCCTGGCTGTGGTTCGCCATGCTTGCTCGTCACGCCGCCGACCGCGCCGATGTGCGGCAAAAGCGCATATTCGAGCATCCTCTCGATCGTGTCATGCAGCGCAGGCTCGATCCCCGCGGGCAGAAACAGCAGCGCGTCGCCCGTCGCCTCCCCAACCGCCATATTGATCAGTTTTGGTACGTTGCGTTCATTGTACACCCGTACGATTTTTCCGGCGCCATAACCTGCAAGCGCGGCATAATATGCTTCCTTGCGCTCCTGAATGCCGCCTCCGTCGCAAATGATCAGCTCCACGTCCGGATATGTGGTGCGGCAGACGATTGATTCCAGCGTTACGCGGATTGCGTTGACGTCCTCCACGCCAATGACAATGCAGCTGACCCGCGTGCCGTGGGGAATCGGGTACCGCACGCAAAAGCTGCCCTCCACCTGGCCCCGCGTTACCAGCGCCGAGCAGTTTTGCCTGCGAAGCGCTTCGCGCAGGACCAATACGTCCGTGCAGGGCGGTTCGGCGGCGCCGCGGTAAAGAACGCGCGCAATGTGCTGCGCAGCCACGCCGTCTTCCACCATGCGCAGCAAAAATGCATACCGCTCCGCCGCGGTATTTGCATGCGGCATGCCTGCCGAGCCGCACAGCGCCTGCGAGGCCGCAAAGGGGCTCCCGATATAATTGCACGAGCGCAGCGTGTCCGGCGACCAGCCGGGTTTTGTAACGCGCTTTATCCGTCCATCCGGCAGGTGCGCTTCCTCGTCGGCATATATCAGCGGCGCGCCGCAGGCGGCTGCCTTTTGGAAGCACGCGTGGGCATCCTCGGTCAACGCACCGTTTTCGGCATGAAAAATCTGAAAAACACCCTGTTCGGTCAAAACTGTATCCATGCTACTATCGTGTGCAAAATGGCGGCCGCACATGCGCATTTCCCACGCTCGCCCCGCCACGGGTTATTGATGTTCTTCTTAAACAGGGCGAACCGGATGGGCCCGGTATGACAATAAAACCATGTCTCCAAAGGCATCTCCGCGGCAGTTCAACGGAAAAAAGCTCCTGTACCGGCGGTTATGGATTTACGCGCAGCGCAGCTGTCTGCTTGCGTTGGTCACCATGTGAATGCCGAACGCAAGCAAAATAATACAGATCGTCGAGCCGGTAAACGCGTTCATAAACTGCCTGGCGCCGAGTTGCATATCCCTTCCGAAGGATGCGAACATGGCGGTTTGCAGCGACAGCATGGCGACGAGCGCGGAGGCAAGGCTGAATGTTTTCATCGATACCAGAATAGGATTATGCTTTTTTCTCATTCTGATCATGTAGCGGATGGAGCGAGCCAGACAATAGAAGTCGTACAGCGCGACCGCGTAAATAAGTGCCCCGGTATAAGTAAATCCCTGCCCTTCCCGCACGATCATGATGACAATAGCCTGCAGCACAGCCGTCATAATGATAAGCAGCACGCCGCTGAGCCGGTATGCCCGAAGCTCATGTAACCGGCGCTCCTGCTCGTCTTCCAATGCATCGAGCTTCCGATGATTGCGTAAGAGCAAGAATCGCGCGACACACAAAATAATATAATAATCGGCCAGCGACATCAGCCATGCGGAAGCAAAATACCAGCCCGCCGCAGCTTTGGCAAGCGCGAGCAGGATATTCATGGCAAGCGTAACATGCGTCAATACTACGGTACGATAGGCGATGTCCTCCATGAGACGGGAAGTAAAGCGCGTCCTTTGCGCCAAAAGGAGCAGGCGTTCCTGTAGCGGCTTTTCCCTGACCGCCTGAATGAGCGCCCAAATTGCCAGTACAAGCGATATCGCGGCGCAGACATATATGCTATAGAGCAACACACCGGGAATGCGCTTCCCAAAATCCGTGACAACGGCAAGGATCGCGATGGAACCGAAAATGATGGCGGCGACCCAGCATGGCGCAGCCCTGAGGTAAAAACCCGGAAGCGCATTTTTCAGCTTGTTCAAGTCCATTTCATCCCTGCTCTCATATGGTTGATACAAAATAATGGCGCGCCATAACCGCTTCCCGTTTCATGCGGCGACCCTGTAGCTGCCCAATAACGCGTTGGCGTGCAGGCCCGCTCGGTTGACTTGAAGCCGTCGGCGCGGCCGTCAAACGAATGCCTGCGCGGCATGAAGCCGATTCATTATTTATTGTCCACTCCCAACGGTCAATATACCAATTTGATCATATTATTCCATCTGCCGGACGCGCACCATGACTGCCATGCGGTCATGGTGCGCATTGTACAGACATTGAACCGTCCGGAACGGATATGGCTTTTTCATTCAACGCCTTAACTACAAAAGGCGGCCGAGGCTTAAAGATACAAGCAGCGCAGCGCTTGAGCAGTCCCTGCGATACGGGCGGCCATTCTCGTGTCAAAAAAATTGACAGAGCGCATTTCAGTACATATAATTGGATGTCAGCTCCAAAACTGTTTGGGGGAATGGAAAAAGACGCCAGAGTTTTCATGAATCGGATTGCAAAATCGCTCGGTTACAAGGAGGGGCAGACGACCGGCCATATGCCGTGGATTGCCCCGGAAGCAGATCAAAATGCAAAGGAGCGGCTACAATGAACTACATCCAACTGACGCCGGAAAACCTTGAAAAGGAGCACATCTGCTGTGCCATTTCAAATAACAGGGACCCCCAGACGGCTTCAAAAAAAACATGGCTTTCCGGCAGGTTCGCCGAGGGGCTTGTGTTTCGGAAGGCCGAGGAACGCGGAAAGTGTTTTATCGAATACATGCCGGCGGAAAACGCATGGGCGCCCATTGATGCGGACGGCTACATGCACATCAATTGCTTCTGGGTTTCCGGGCGGTTCAAGGGGCGCGGCTATGGAGACGAACTGCTGGAAGCCTGCATCCGCGACAGCAAAGAAAAAGGCCGCCTCGGAATCTGTGTGATCTCCTCGCCCCAAAAGATGCCTTTTCTCTCCGACCCGAAGTACCTTGCTTACAAGGGATTTATGATTGCGGATACGGCGGAGCCGTACTTTACGCTGCTGGATCTGCCCTTTGACAAGAATGCTCCCTTGCCGAAATTTAAACCTTGGGCAAAACAACCGCAGATTGACGAAGGCGGCTTTGTACTGTACTATTCCCCCGGCTGCCCTTTTACGGCAAAGTATGCGCCGCTGATGGAAGCGGTGGCCAAAGACGTCGGCCTGCCGTTTCAAAGCGTCCGCATCGACAGCCGGGAAAAGGCGCAAGCTGCTCCAACGGCATGGACGAACTATGCGCTGTTTTATAATGGAAAATTTATCACAAACGAGATTTTATCGGGTAAAAAGTTTTTGAAGCTTGTTGAGGCGCTATCAACCGTCGGTTGACAAATTGACCGGGTGTGATTGGTGGCGCGCAACCGCAAAAAATTGTATTCTGAATCAGGATCGGCGGGTTGCCGCCGTCCGGAAAACTGAACGAGGTGAGATTGATGATTTTAGCGGACAAAATGATTGCTCTCCGAAAAAAGAACGGCTGGTCGCAGGAGGAGTTGGCGGAAAAAATGAATGTCACGCGCCAGTCGGTATCCAAATGGGAGGGCGCGCAGTCCATACCCGACCTGGACAAGATCCTGCGGTTGGCCCAGCTTTTCGGCGTGAGTACCGATTACCTGCTCAAGGATGAGTTGGAGGAAACGGAATATGTGGACTCGGCGGAGGAGCCGCCTGCGGTACGCCGCGTATCAATGGAAGAAGCCAATGAATTTTTACTTGTTAAGCAGATAACCGCAAAGCGTATTGCCTTTGCAACCTTTCTGTGCATCCTCTCGCCCATCTGCCTGATACTTTTGGGCGCGGCCAGTGAGGCGAGGGCGCCGGCGCTATCTGAGGAATTTGCAGCCGGAATCGGATTAATTGTGATGTTTCTGACCGTGGCGGCCGCGGTTGCGGTCTTTATCGCAAGCGGCGCAAAAACCAGTCCGTTTGAATACCTGGAAGATGAGGTGTTTGAAACCGAGTACGGTGTATCCGGTATGGTGAAGGAGCGGCAGAGGCAATACAGGGATACCTACACAAGGTACAATGTGCTGGGCTCCTGTATCTGCATCCTCTCAGCGGTTCCCCTGTTTGCCGGATCGCTTCTATCCCAAAACGATTTGTTTTTAGCTGCCACGCTCTCGGCCACCATGCTGCTGGCCGGAATTGGCGTGATCTTCTTCATTACGGCGGGTATCAACTGGGCAAGCATGCAGAAGCTGCTTCAGGAGGGCGACTATACGAGGCGCAAAAAGCAAAACACTTCGCCCGCAGACGTGATCGGAAAGATTTACTGGCTTGTGGTGGTCGCGGGATATTTAGCCTACAGCTTTTACACAAACGACTGGAAAAGCACCTGGGCTATCTGGCCTGTTGCAGGCGTTCTTTATGCGGCCGTTATGATTGTATGCAATGCTTTCCATAAAGAATGAGCGTGAAAAGCATGCCATTGTTACGTTGTTCACCGTGCTCTGCGCCTTTCGCTGGACGATACGGTTCTGCGCTCGCCGCCGCGCGTATGCTATGAGCCGTTATGCGGCTGTTTGGGAAGGTGCTGGAGGCTATATCGGCGAAACAGAATCTAGCATGAGCACTCTTACTCAATAAATTTATCCATACCTTCTATTGCTCTCAATCAACGAACTACCAAGTAGCCACCAAACTGTTTTTTCCGCCGAGTGAAAACCCCTTGGCAACATTTTGGCTTTCGAGCACCTCAAATATTTCTGAAATAATATCAACACTATCCTTATCTGCAATTAAGTGGGAGGGTTTCGGTGGTCCGACTCCAAATTCTACTTCTCGAACAGAGTAGCATGTGTTGTCAAATGGTTGAACATATACTACCCGCGATATCTGCGGGAATCCCTCATAACTGCATGCAAAAGCATATCCCTCTACATCATTGGGCTCAGTGATAATATTTGACTCGTCAGAAATGCTTTCAAACAAAATAATGATTGCTTCACTACTTATACTACCAATTGCTTCGTCCGCATTAAATGGTTGTACGTTCACAGGCAGAATGCTTGGGTTATTTGGTAACTCCACATCCGTGCGTATATAGGGCGAAGGTCGAATATCCGATCCACCTCGAAACTTGAGAAATACATGGTCAGGATCGTTTTCTATCGTTAAAGCATCATAAGTAATCTTGCCACATAGGTAAGTGCCAACAATACTTCCCTTTCCATTATTCGGAAACCATGTGCTGAATTCATTCGCGGTCATTTGTCGATAAAAAACACTACCATCGCATGTTAATTCACCATTTTTTGTTTTATAGAATGTTTTCATGTCCCTACTGTTGCATCCTAGTTGGGTCAATATCATCATGCAAATGCATAGAAATGCGCCACCGCAACAGATAGCTACTCGCTTGTTCAGATTCATCAGTAAACCTCCCCTCCGGTTGTCCCATAATCTATCCGGTATAAGAAGTTACCACTTGAATCCTTTTCATTAATGCTGTCACCAGTCAGTAATGCTTTTATAGATGCTTCACGAGAAATGCTGTATAGCTTTCCAGTTTGATCTACCATATAGCACCTACCCGCTAGCATCGCAGCACCCTGATCTCCGCCCAAGTTTTTTATGCCATTGCTTTGAAAATCCGAAAACTGCCAGTTCCAACTTCCGCTGCTGCCATCATCAGGGTGTGTATGCGAAAAACCTTCATATTGGATTCCCCCCAGAGAAACCGTTTCTAGCAATTTTCCTTCAATCCAAGTGCCCACAAATTGAAGTCCCACGCCGCCGGGGGCGCCTTCCAGTATGTTGCCATTATAGTAAATCCTGTTCCCCAGCAGTTCGACAGAATGTATTGTTGCCATGTGCTCGTTTCCGGTGTTTTTTGTTAATGTGTTCGCTTCTTTGCCAAACCCCACTGCTGCCTTATCAGATGAGAAGTATAGATTAT
>CAYUTA010000083.1:0-8830 GCA_964447605.1 uncultured Oscillospiraceae bacterium
GCAGCAGAGGGGGACGAGGCAGCCGCGCGTCTTGCCGCCGTTATGCAGGCAGTATTTGCAGTCGCAGTCGGCGGCGGAGTATCCTTTGAACTTGTTATATCTGCGGGTGTTTGGGCCCATGTTGATGACCTCCTTATTGAATTGAAAACAAATTGCGTCCTATATTTGCCGATAGCGAAGCATCGGCATCAGTTGTACCCGAAGGGTGAAAACGGCGAGAAGGAAGAAGAAAAGAACGCAAAAAGCCGCTTTGGGAGGTCGTAATCGACCAACCAAAGCGGCTGAAGGGGTTCGTATCCATTCCGAAAATATATCTACGGCGGAGTCGGATTTTGGAATCCTCATGGGCGAGTACCAAAAAACCCAGACACCGTCTGGGTTTTTTGGCGAAATATCTATTTCATTAAAAAAGTTTGGCGCGCCCGACAGGATTTGAACCTGTGACCTACCGGTTCGTAGCCGGGCACTCTATCCGCTGAGCTACGGGCGCTTAACGCACTTATTTATTTTAGCGATGATCAAGCGGGTTGTCAAGATGCTTTTTCGGCTTCCACAACAAAATTATGACAGTTTTTTAATTACGCTTTCCAAGGCACCCAATCGCTTCCGGTTCCTAAACGGAATAATTCGGTTTATCCGCGCTTTGCAGTTTGGCGCGCGTCCGGCAGATGGCCTTTAACGCGCTGCCCGGGTCGCTAATTTCAGCCACCGCCCGCTCCATTGGGCAGATTCCCGTTGCGGCGCGGTTCATAATCTGCGCGGCACGCGCGTCGCAGGCAAAGGGAATGGCATGCGCGGTCAATACGGCGATCGCGGCCCGGCTCATGACCGGTGCGTACACCGCCCGGATTCCAACAAAAACAAATAGCAGCGCCGCGGCTTTTCCAACCACCTTATCCGCCGCACAATATCCGTTCAGGTCCTTGCCATCCTCTATCCATTTGAGCAGCGGCGACACGCCGCGCAGCCCGGAAACCAACACGTCCCCCTTTCCACACACCACACATGTATACGCATGGGTTTGAAGCAGTTCTTTGGCGCGCGCCAGTTCCGGATGCTCCGCCCAGTTCAGCCGTTGTACCGTTATTTTATCCTTTTGCATTGCCCGCATAAGATTACCCGCTTTCATGTTCCGTCTCCATACCTTCGGTGTACAAGGGACGCACGTCCAAAACGGTCATATTCGATCCGTTTCAGCACCGCTGGTCCTGCGCTTCTTCGCTTTGAACCGGCCTTAAATAGGCCGTTTCAGGTCGGAGCGTTCTGGTGCTGCCGCGCCTGCGTAGCAGCCCCTGCGGCAAGTGGGCGCAACAATGTTCCATACGCGCGGCCCGTCAAACCATATCTTCCCCTGCACGCCGAAGGTAGCGTGCGCTCAAACTAAATGCATCTGCCGCCGTCGACGCAGAGCACCTGACCTGTAATAAACGACGCTCCCCCCCCCGCCAAAAACAGCGCCGCCGAGGCAATGTCCTCCGCCCGCCCAGCGCGTAACAGCGGCGTTTCTTCAATAATGCCTGCAATAGCCTCCTGCGAAAGCGCGCTGTTCATCTGCGTTGCAACAAAGCCCGGCGCAATGCAATTGACGCGGACGCCGGACGGCGCAACCTCCTTGGCAAGCGCCTTGGTTAGGCCGATCACCGCTGCTTTTGAAGCGGAATACGCAACCTCGCACGAGCCGCCCATAACGCCCCACATGGAGGAAATATTGATGATGCTGCCACGCTTTTTTGCAACCATGTCCGGCAAAACGGCCCGGGTAACCAGAAAACTGCCCTTCACATTGACGTCAAAAACGCGCGACCACTCCGCCTCCGTGCAATCGGTCAAAAGCTGCGGCGGCAACGCTACGCCCGCATTGTTGACCAGCACGTCAATCGGCCCGAAATGCGCGTGTATCTCCCCTATCATCCGTTCCACAGACTGCTGCCGCGAAACGTTGCCGCGCACAGGCATGACGGAAGCATGCCGCGCCTGCATCTCCTGACAGAGCGCCTGCGCAGCCGAAAAATTTGCGTTGCCATGCACCGCCACACGATGACCCTCTTGCGCAAAAGCGCGCGCGATCCCCACGCCGATGCCGCGCGACGCGCCCGTGACCAAAACCGTATATTTCATTATTGTATTGTACCAAATCTGCTATAATAACAGCAACCGGATTATTAAGGAGCGACCTGCATATGTTCATTGGCTGCCATCTTTCCAGTGCGCGCGGCTTTGCCGCGATGGGCCGTGACGCGCTTGTTATCGGTGCGGACACATTTCAGTTTTTTACGCGCAATCCGCGCGGAGGACGCGCCAAGCCGCTTGATCTGCCCGATGTACAGGCGCTTCTTGCGCTTGCAAAGGTCAATGGCTTCGGCGCGCTGGTCGCGCATGCTCCCTATACGCTCAATGCCTGCGCAGCCGAAGAGCGTCCGCAAGCGTTTGCGCGGATGTGTATGCAGGAGGACCTTGCGCGTATGGAAGCTTTGCCCGGGAACTACTATAATCTTCATCCGGGCAGCCATGTCGGGCAGGGCGTGGAAGCGGGCATTGGGAAAACGAGCGCGCTGCTCAACGAGCTGATGACGCCCGCGCAATCAACCGCGGTGCTGCTTGAAACCATGTCCGGACAGGGCAGTGAGCTTGGCGGAACGTTTGAACAGCTGGCCGAACTGATTGCCCGCATATGGCAAAAGGCGCGCATCGGCGTTTGCCTGGACACCTGCCATGTGTTTGCGGCGGGCTATGACGTGAAAAACGATCTCGACGGCGTCCTCACACAATTTGACAAAAGCATCGGGCTGAATTATTTGAAAGCCGTGCATCTCAATGACAGCATGCAGCCGCTTGGCAGCCGCCGGGACCGCCATCAGCGCATCGGCCTTGGCGAAATCGGGCTTGCCGCCATACGCCGCATTCTGGCGCACGACGCGCTCAAAGACCTGCCGTTTATTCTGGAAACGCCAACCGATCTGGACGGCCATGCCGCGGAAATCCGTTTGCTTCGTGAACCGGCCGCGCAACCCGGCTGAACCGCCTAAGCGGCCCATTCCGGGCGCGGACATAACCGCGCCATAAAGCGGCCCATCGCGCCAAACGGCTTGCTTTACTCCTGTTTTAGCCCAAAAGCACGCGCATGCACACAAGCCATCCGCTCGATGGTGTAACCGCGCGCCGTTTGCAGGCAGCTCCGCGCCATATCTGCACGCAGCGCATCGTTTTGCAAAATTTCATTCGTGCGGTCAATCAGCGCCATGCCGTCCCCGGCCGGCACGACGAAGCCGTTTTCTCCATTTGTTATCAGCTCCATACCCGCGTTGCAGCGGTCGGTTGTAACCACGGGCAGCGCATGCGCCATCGCCTCGTTGACAACCAGCCCCCACATATCCTCGCGCGTTGGCAGCACAAACACATCCGCCGCCAAAAACCATTGCTCCAGCTCCTCCTTGTCCATAAACGCAAGAAAGCGCACGTTGGACAGGCCCTTTTGCACAACGATGCGTTGGTATTCCTCCGTCGGCGTTCCGCCGATGATGGCGACACAGGCGCTTGCGTCCAGGCTGTCGCAGCAGGAAAGCAGCATGTCGTAGCCCTTGCGGTATATGAACTGGCCGATGCTCAGGACCAGCCTTGGGCAGGTGATCCCAAGCGCTTCCTTGGCGGCGCGCCGCTGCGCCTGAGCCGGAACCACCGGCAAGAGATCGTTTTCATGCAGCGAGGTGAACGGATAGCGCACAATGCGCCCCGCATCCGCGCCGTAGTGCAAAAACAGCGCGTCCGTTACCCTGCCCGAGGAAAACAGCCGACCGGCGCCCCGGATGATGTGCCGCTTGAGCAGGCGTTTGAACGGATGCTCGCCCGGGCGCACGACGCCGCCGTCAATTTCCAAATCATAGGGGATTCCGCGCAGCCGCATGGCAAGCAGCGCGGCGGTTTCCGTATAATAGCCATAGCTTGTCGCTACAATTTGATCGTACCGGCCCCGCGCAATATATTGAAAAATTCGCCGGTCCACGTGCGTCTCATCGATATCTCCGTCACTTAAAAAAATGGCGGTAAAGCGCTTTGCCGCGTCTTCATTCCAGTTGAAACGAATCCCCTCTGCACGGCGTGCCTCAAACACCACCGTAAGGTCGCAGAGTTTGCCGAGCGCATTAAAAAAATCAATCCGGTACGGCGCCGGAATATTGGTCAAAAACAGAACGCGCTGCGCGGCGTTCCCATCCGTCTGCTTTCCGCTCATTTTACATACCCCAAATACATCCGCTCGAGCCGTTTGGCTTCCGTTTTGATATCGTACCCGGCCAGTTCAAAGGGTTCCAACGGCACTGCGCGCGCCGCATTCGGTACGGGGACGGCGTCGGCCAACGCCGCAGCCCATGCCGACGCGTCGTCCAAACCCAGATATGCGCACTCCAGCACGCGTGTTTCACCGGGCACCCTGTCGGATGCAATGCACGGTAACCCGCATGCCTGCGCCTCAATCAGCACGATTCCCAGGCCTTCAAAGCGCGACGGCAGCACGAACCGGTCGAAAGCGGCCAGCATTGCGGGAATATCCTCATAAAAGCCGGCAAGCGCCACGTGTTTTGTCAGCCCAAGCCGTGCAATTTGTTCCATGAGCGCCGCGCGGCTTTCACCGTCTCCCACCAGCACAAGGCACGCCTCCGGCCGCTGTTTACGCAGCTCGGCCAAAACCGGCAGCAAAAACTCCTGATTTTTCTGGTAATCAAACCTGCCGATATGGCCGATGACAAACCGATCCGCAACGCCAAGTTCCGCGCGCACCGCAGCGCGCCTTTCCGCGTTGAAGCGATAGCGCGCAAGTTCGATGGCGTTTGGCACAATGGTCAATTTGCCCGCCTCAACCGCAGCGTCGCCATAAAGGAAACGTCCGGCGGCCTCCGAGCAGGCGAACAGATGCGTTGCCACGCGCCCGATGCGGTTGGCCATATGCCGGTGCATCCGCACGCGCAGCGGATTGTTCGTCAGAAACTGCGTGTTGTGGCAATGCGAAATCCGCACGGGAATTCCCGCCTGTCCGGCAAGCCCCAGCACATAGCCATTCATGCCGTCCATGTGCGCATGTACGATATCGTAACCGCCGTCCCTGAACGCGCGCAAAAGCGCTTTGCGGTTGGCAAAATAATGCGGCAGCTTATACGGCGCATGGATGACGCGCGCGCCAAGCGCCTCAGCTTCTGCCTCGCGCGGACCGCGGGCAAGGCCGTGGACGAAAAAGTCGATATGCACCTGATCTCTGCCAATCTGCCCGGCATAGTTGAGCATTGCGGTTGCTATGCCGCCATAATCAAGACTGCCGCCGCTGACATACAGCACGCGAACGGGACGTTTCATTTTACACGCTTCCCTCTTTCATCGGTTTTCAGCAAGCTGCGCATACAGGTCGATATACGCTCCCAGCCGCCTGGTCTGATCATATTGCTCCGCCTGTGTAAGGCAGGCCGCACGCCGCATTTGCAGCGCGCGCAAAACGCCTCCGGCAAGCGCCGATACATCCCCCACCGGCACGCCGACGCCGCATTCGTCCGTCAGCATTTCCGCGCTGCCGCCCGCGCAAAATGTAACGACGGGCGTTCCGCACGAGAGCGCCTCCAGGTGCGTCGTCGGAAAATTTTCCTCGCACGTGGGGTCGACGAACACATCCGCCGTCGTATACCAGGCGGCAAGCTCCCGCGCGCTCGCGGTGCGGGCAAGGCCGAGCATGCCCGGCGGCAATGCCGTAAGCTGCCCGGGCGAAAGGCCGACGAGCACAATGATATACCGGTCGTCCAGCCTGCCGCGCAGCTCAAAAAAGGTGTCGAGCCCCTTACGCGGCTCCCAAACATTGGCCACGCCCAGCAACACGCGCTTACCCGCAAGTCCATAACGCGTGCGCAGGTCGCTCTCCGTGGGCAGAAACACGGCCTGATCCACGCCGTTTGGAAGGATACGGACCGACGTTTTTTGCCAGAATGACGTTTTCACAAGCCCGGCAAGCCAATTTGACGGCGTAGCGAGCGTCAACCCCGGCACTGCGGTAAACAGCTTACGCTTACCGGCATGATTTTTTGCGCTTGCATCAATGAAAACGCTCTTTGGATAGGCGTTTTTTTGT
Source organism: uncultured Oscillospiraceae bacterium (assembly GCA_964447605.1). Taxonomy (GTDB): domain Bacteria; phylum Bacillota; class Clostridia; order Christensenellales; family CAG-138; genus CAYUTA01. Next base: position 6,104 of record CAYUTA010000083.1, read on the forward strand.
GGGCAGCGTCCGCATCCGGTTCGCCACCCGGCACACTGCGCGGCGTCGAAATAAGCACAATGCCCCGTAAACGTCCAGCAGTCGTGCAGCGTCCAAAGCACGGGCCTGCCGGATTGCCGCAGATAGGAAAACAGCGTTGGCAAATGCAGCCAGTAGCCGTGCAGATTATGCAGATGAATCACATCGGGGCCATACGCTGCAAGCTGTTTTACAAGCGTGCGCGTAGCGGCGGCCGATCCAAACCCGTGCCGGTCGAGCAGCCGTGTCTTCAGCACATGTGCGTAAACGGAAAAATCACCCTCAATCCGTTCAGCGCGCACATCTTCCGGCGCGCCGCCGCGGCCATAAAAAATTCGCGCGTCATGACCGTCCCGCATGAGCAGGCGCGCAATGCCGCAGGCAATTTTCCCGGTGCTGCCGGTGCATACGCTGTTAAGCAAGGCGATTTTCATATATATATTTTAGCATAACCGCCGTACTTTCGTCTACAAAATATGCCCCGCATATGATATACTGTTCGTACGGCAGACCTGATACGCCTCCGGCGGATGATAGGCGCGCATTAGCTCGCCGCCTGCCGGCGGCAACCGAAATTGACGGAAGATGATACCATATCCCGGTACTGGATATGATATCATGAATCATCGGCGCGGCCAACAAGCGCTTCGCCGGGCCCAACGTCTATTGTGAAGGAAGGAGCGCCGCATCGTATGGAAGCAGTAAACCAGCAGCATACCGTCAAAACGCCCTATCATCTTTCCCCGCGCATCGAATGGCTGCGCAACTATTATTTTAAGGGAACGGAACGCGCATGGAACAATGAATTTTGCGCGTTCACCACCGGCGAACCCTGGGACGAGGTATTCGACGAAAGCAGCTTCTACATCGTGCCGGAGGTATATACCTTTTTCTCAACATTCCGCAAGTCCTTTGCCCTTTGCGCGCGGAAAATCAACGTGCCAAAAAACTTTTACCGGCAAAGCATCGCCGAACGACGCGCCTGGTTTATTAAGACCGCGATGGTCGACCATGTGCCGCAGGAGCTTTTGCCGGGCGACCTGATCGCCGGCGCGCGCTTTAACCTGATGGCGTCGCGATGCCTGTCCAGGCGGGAGGCAAGCGCACGCAGCAGGCTGATGTTCGGCAAACACGGCATTCGTCATGAGACGTTGCTGTTTCAGGGCAAGGGCTTTGGAAACTGCGGCGCGACCAGCGGGCACCTGATTCCGGATTACCCGCGCGTGCTGCAAAAGGGCTTTTCCGGCATTGCCGCCGAGATCAGGGTCCAGTACGATCTGTTGAAGCCATCTGAAAAAAAGGGCGCAAAAGGCGCGCAGCTGCGCGCAATGCTGACGGCCTGCGGCATGCCGGTCGCACTTGCTGAAAAGTATGCGGCGCTTTGCGGCAGGCTGGCCGGGCAGGAAACAAACCCGGTCCGGCGCGATGAGCTGCTTGCCATGCGCCGCAATCTTCAGCGCGTCCCCCGCGAGCCTGCGCGGGACTTTTTTGAAGCGGTACAAGCGCTTTGGCTGGCGCATATGCTGGTGCTCAGCGACGAGAATTATCCGGGTGCGGGCGTATCTTTTGGCCGGATTGACCAATATCTGCTGCCCTATTGGCAGGTTAGCATGCAAAACGGCATGTCCCGCGATTTTGGAAAGGAACTGCTCAAGTGCTTCTGGATGCACTGCAACTACGCCTATGACGCTATGATTCAGACCGGCGACCAGGGGATCACGGCGGGATATGGACAGCTTTTCAACCTGTCCGGCCTCGGCGCGGACGGCGCGGACATGACCAACGAGCTGACCTACGTTTTCCTTGAGGTAATCGACGAAATGAGTCCCATTCTCGAGCCCAAGCCCAATGTGCGTCTGCACGCCAACTCTCCGGGTCAACTGCTCGACCGGGTTGTGGACATGATCTGCGACTCGCAGGGCGCGCCGTTTTTGCTCAACTTTGACGAGCGCAGCATGGCGGGTATGCTTGAAGAGGCCGATCGCGCCGGCGTAACCGATCTGATCAACGAATCCAATGTTTTTGACTACGCGTCGGTCGGTTGTCTGGAAAACACCATGTGCGGCAACGACCGTTCCTCGACCGTAGACAGCAATCCCAATCTGGCCAAGGCCGTCGAGCTTGCGCTTGGCAACGGCAGCGACCTGATTCCCTATCGCGATCTGCTTTGGGGCAAACCCTATCCGGATGAAGCCGACGCGCCCAAAACCGGCGATCCGCGCACGTTCACCTCGTTTGATCAATTTTATGAAGCGTTTCTTGCGCAGCTAAAGTATATCCTTGCGCGAATGGTGGGGTTGTACGAGCGCAGCACCGCCGTGCGCGCAGATTACATGCCCACGCCGTATGTCAGCTGCCTGGTGCGCGGCTGCGCCGAGCGGGGGCTCGATGTGACGCAGGGGGGCGCAGAGCTGCGGTTTGTGACCGTGGAGGGCGTAACGTTTGCTACAACGATCGACTCGTTGCTGGCGGTCAAGTACCTGGTCTTTGATAAAAAGAGCTGCACTATGGACACGCTGATTGCCGCGCTGAAGGCCAATTGGGAGGGATATGAAATCCTGCAGGCCACCGCCAAAAACCGTGCGCCGAAATATGGCCGCGACGACGATACCGCGGACGCGCTTGCGGCGCGCGTAATGCGGGACTGGACGGACGAGGTCTGGCGGCACAAAACCCGGCGTACCAACGCGCGCTTCCGCCCGGGCATGC
>CAYUTA010000084.1:0-8665 GCA_964447605.1 uncultured Oscillospiraceae bacterium
GATGCATTGTGATTTGGTGTGCAATCTTGGCATAACACGTGTCAATACCATCTAGGAAAAAAGAACAACAGTTTTCCCCAAATACGTCAGTCAAAAGTGAAGATATCTCTGTGTTGCTAGAGAGATCACTTTATAATTCAACTTCGTTAAGTTAATATCGAATAACTCCCCCACAGGCCAACCGACTCCGCCGCCTTCCGGGCGGCTTTCCTTTTCCATTTCGCATTCCGTTATCAACCACCCACATGGTCAGCGCCTGTTTGCCGCAGGCTGCGCAGCACTTGAAGCAGCGGTCCAAATTGAACGCTACGCGCGGCAGGTAGCCAAAGTCCTCAAGCAACGTAAACAGCGGGAAAAAAATCGCCATCGGCGGCAGCATCACCGACACCACCCACGCCATTACGCGGTATACGCCGTGAGCCAGCAGGTCGATGATTGCCTGGCTTACGCCGATATACGCCATTCCAAGCGCAAGCTGATCCTCCAGATAAAAAAGCCCGTCTGCCAGCAACTCGGAGGGAACGTTCGCCCCGGTGATCGTCAGCCAGAAGATCCCAAGCAGCATCAGCAGCATGATCGGAAAGCCCGTTGCCTTGCTCGTAAACAGCTGATCGAGCCGCCGGTCCAGGCGGCACCGCTGTCGCTGTGAATCGACGCGCACCTCTTTTGCTATCTGCTCTGCGGTCGTCACAAACGCCGCCGCCAGATCATCCTGCAGGCGCTGCCGGGATGTTCCCTGTCCTTCAAGAGTTGCGTGAACTTCCGCCAGCGCTTCCGCCACGCCGGGCGCCTTCGTTACGTCGAAGTCCAAATACGCCTTTGTCGCATCCAGCAGGCCTGCATTGGCGTCCAGCAGGCGCGCGCAAAGCCAGCGAATATCAACGCGCTTTTTCCTGTCCGCCAACGCCGCCTCCACAAGCGGGCTGAGCATGTTGATCGCCCACTCGATGTGCGCGGGATATCGTACCAGATACTCGCGCGGCCGGTCCGGTTGTGCGGATAGCAGCTCCAATGCATTCAAAAGCTCCTTCAGGCCCTGATTGCTGCGCGCAGTCGTGCCGATCACGGGTACATGCAAACGATCGGCCAGCTTTTTTAAATCGGGTGTAAGGCTTTTCTTGCGCGCCTCGTCCATGAGGTTGACCGCTACCGCTACGTGCGGCATGGCCTCCATGACCTGGAGCACCAGGTTGAGATTGCGCTCGATGCAGGTTGCGTCGCACACGACCACCACCGCGTCGGGCCCGCCGAAGCAGATGAAGTCACGCGCGACCTCCTCTTCAACGGAATGCGCCATCAGCGAATAGCAACCGGGAATATCCACCAGCACATAATCGCGTCCGTTGTGATGGCAGCGTCCCTGTGCATTGACGACGGTCTTGCCCGGCCAGTTTCCCGTGTGCTGCTTCATGCCCGTGAGCGCGTTAAAAATCGTGCTTTTTCCCACGTTCGGATTCCCGGCCAGCGCCACTACCCGGTCGTCTCCGGAGCGGCGTTGTACGGCGAGCCCGCCCGGTGCGAATGCGTCCGCCGCCGCGGCCGCCGTCATATACGCGCCTCCTCGCACCCTGTAATACGTACCGTCCCCGCATCTTCGCAGCGCAACGCAATAATTGCGCCGCGGATGCCGTACGCCACAGGATCGCCAAGCGGACTGCACTCAACGCACGTCACCCGTGTGCCGGAAATCAGTCCGATGTCCTGTAATCTGCGCCGCATGTCGCCGCTTGCGTCAAGCGCGCAGACAACCGCCTGTTGCCCTGGTTTCAGAGAAATTAAAGTTTCCGGGTTCTCCATCAAACATTCCTCCTGAATTTCTGCGTCTGAATAGACAAAGCTACCCTATGGTATGCCGCGTTGTCATGTTCTGTGACGCGCGCATAAGCGCATGTTCAGCAAAGCTTCCGCCGCCGTTTTTATGTGCATGTAAACCATCCTTCATGCCCGCCCGCGTCCCCTGCCGAAGCGCCCCGCGGGTTAGCCGCATGAACTGCTTTTATAAAAGCAAGCGCATTGCTTGTAAAAAGATTGTCACGGCTTTTTTCCGGTTCCGTCCGACTTGCCCGTGGAGCGGATCGCCCGGCTGGGCGGTTTCCCTGAACCCGCATCGTTCTTGCGCAAATGTATGATGATTGCATTTTCGTGCGCTTGCCCTGCCGCCCCGGGTTTGGCTTGAAAGTTTTGTCGAGAAATGATAACATAAATTTATATACCTATTATGAAAGGATGGTCGTGCGCAGCGTCAGCCGCCTGCCCGTCTCTGCGCCGCTTGGATAACACGCCCATGGAGACTCCCGTTAAAAAACCGCGTCTGCTGCAGCCGCTGCTGTTGGTTTCGCTCTGGTGCGCGCTGCCGTCTCTGTTTTTATACTGCAACAACGCCTATGAGGTGCCGCTTACCGATGTCCTGCTTCCGCTGGCCGTCTCCGTACTGTCGGGCGTTCTCTGCTTTTTCGTGCTCCGCCTTGTTGTCAGGCAACCCTGGTTTGCCGCGTTGCTGAGCGTGGTCTGCATGGGCCTGTTTTTGAACTTCAATTTTATAGTGGCGCTGGTGGACGCGCTGTTTGACGGCGTACGCGTGCGCGTATACTACATTGCGGCCGCCGTCGTCGGCGCAGCGCTCATCTCCGCGCTGCTGCCGCTGCGAAAGAAGCCTGCCATATCGGAGATCATTGGCCGGCTGGCGCTCATTGCGGTGGCTGTGATTCTGGCAATCAACGTCGTCACCGCCGTGCCGAACGTTATCAGGCGGTTAAGGGCCACCTCCTACTCTGCCTCCGGCGCAGCCGACACCGAGCGCACGCTGCCAAACCTGTACTATTTCATTGTGGACGAGTATGCGTCGTTTTCCGAAATGAAGCGGTATTACGACTATGACAATTCCGAATTCCACGACTTTTTAACGAACGCGGGTTTTTGTGTGTCCGACAACAGCTATAACCGCGGCGGCGGCACGATTCAGAACATGGCCGACAACATGAACCTCGGGCCTGTCGCCACCGATGCCATGACGCTTGCCGAGCATACGGAGCTGTTCAACAACGGCACGCTCTACGGTGTTCTGGAAGGCATGGGGTACGAACTGTACCAGCTCGGCTCCCTGTATCCGCTGCCCAAGCTGCTGGAAAAGACCTCCCTCCTGTCCCAAAGCGGCGCGGCGACCATGAACGGCGAAACCGCGCTGGAAATCCTCGTTACCAACTCCATGCTCATGCCGCTGCCGACCATGCTCTACTGGCGGCGCGTCGGCGCAAGCGGCGACATGGCGGTGTTCGACTGGCTCGACGACCCCGCGCACTACAGTTTAAAGAGCAACCGCGCCATCTTTGCGTATGCGTGCTGCCCGCACCCGCCGTTTTACTACGATGCGGACGGCAACCCCGTGGATGCGGCCAACTGGGAGAACTGGTCGGATTTAAGCTATTATCGCGACCAGTATATCTATATCACAAAGCGGATGAAGCAAACCGTTTCCACAATATTGGAGCACGATCCCAGAGCTGTGATTCTGCTGCAATCCGACCACGGGCTGCGCTACCATGAGGACAGCGAGAAGCCGCATACCTTCTGGATTGAGACCGCTTACCAGCGGCAGATTTTCAACGCGCTGTACGTTGGCGGCGAGCCCGTGGACATCACCGGCCTTTCCGGCTACAACACCTGGCGCGCGCTGCTCAACGCGCTCGGCGGGGATTATCCCCTGCTGCCGGAGGAATAGCGTGCGGATTGCCAACGCCAAATGGATCGCAGACCTATTACGATAGAAAGGAACCTATGCCGGTATGAAGACTGTTAACACAAAATGGAACTTTCTCTCTTCCATGATTCTGGTTGTGCTCTGGTGCGCGCTTCCCGGCCTGTGTCTGTTTCTCAACAATGCCTATGAAATGCCTTTTCGCGACGTTCTGCTCCCCGTAATATGCTCCGTCCTGCTTGGAGCGCTCTGTTTTTTTATTTGCCTGACCGTGTTTCGGGATCAAAATTTTTCCTCGCTGCTGACCGTGGCCGGCATGGGGTTGTTCCTGAATTTCAATTTTATAATCGATTTGATAAACTGGATTCATCCGGTTGAACGGCTTCGGCCATACTACGTTGCGGCCGCCGTGCTGTTCGCCGTTATGTTCTGCGTGTTGCTGTTTTTGAAAAAGAAAACCCGGCTACTTCCAATCCTAAATCGGCTGACCCTGTGCGCGATTGTTTCCATTCTGGCCGTCAGCCTGGCTTTTTCCGCGCCAAGCCTGATTGAGAAACTCCGTGCGCCCCGGTACCATCCGGCCAAATCCCCATCGGAATCCGGCAGCGCCATGCCGAATATCTATTATATCCTGTCCGACGAATACGCGTCGTTTACCCAGATGAAATACCGTTATGATTACGATAATGCCGGGTTCTATGACTTCCTGTCGGAAGCCGGATTTTATATCTCCGACAGCAGCTACAATCTCTCCGGCGATTCCATGCTCAATATCACCGCCATCGTGAACCTGGGTCCCGTCCTCTCCGACGCAACCCTGCGTAAGGAGCAGTGGGAACTGCTCAATAACGCGCGTTTATACGGCATTTTGGAAGGCATGGGCTACGACCTGTTTCAAATCGGAAACCTCTATCCCCTGCCCTCGTTGACCCCCTATGTGCAAAGCCACGCGACCGCAGAAAACGGAGCGGCCGCAATGGAAATCCTCATCACGAACTCCATGCTCCGGCCCTTTTCCCGCGCGCTATATTGGGAGGCCGTATTCGAGTCCCGCGCGCACTCGTTTGCGTATTTTGACGACCCCGCGCATTACGCAGCGAGCAACCGTGCGACATTTTTCTATATTTGCAGCCCGCACGTTCCCTACTATTGTGACGCAAACGGGAACCGCACCGATATGGACAACTGGATGAACCGCAAGGACCTGCGTTATTATTTGGGGCAGTTTATCTATATAACCGGCAGGCTGGAAACGATGATTTCTTCCATTCTGGAAAACGACCCGGATGCCATTATTGTATTGCAATCCGACCACGGGCAGCGACACGTTGGCGACGACCTCGACACGCGCCGCATCCTCAACGCGCTCTATATGGGCAAGGGCCGCGAGCCCGTGGACATCACCGGCCTTTCCGGCTACAACACCTGGCGCGCGCTGCTCAACGCGCTCGGCGGGGATTATCCCCTGCTGCCGGAGGAATAACCGCCTCCCGTGCAGCAGGATGGCGGGCGAAGCTTTGGGCATCTTCGATGTCCTGTCCGCCCGCCGGTCCCTATGCATTTTTATGGCCCTGTGATATACTGTCGGGCATACGCGAGCCACAGTATACAACCGTTTTAGGAGGAAGCAACGCTTATGAAACGCGCTATTGTCACCGTCGTCGGACACGACCGTGTGGGAATCATCGCCCGCGTCAGCACACGGCTGTCGGATTACAACGTTAACGTATTGGATATCAGCCAGACCGTCATGGAGCGCTATTTTACCATGGTCATGCTCGTCGACGTACAGGACTGTACAGTGGAGTTTCCCGTGCTGCGCGACGCGCTCGGCACGCTTGGAGAGGCGCTGGCGCTTTCCATCCGCATACAGCACGAGGATATCTTCAACGCCATGCACGCGGTAAACTAGGGGTAACCTGCTATGCTGAATCAAAAGGAAATCTTGGAAACAATCCGCATGATCGAGCAGCAGCACCTCGATATCCGCACCATCACGATGGGGATTTCGCTGCTTGACTGCGCAAATTCGTCCGTTACGGCCGCCTGCGGGCACATCTATGAAAAAATGATGCGTTTGGCCGGCGGACTTGTCAAAACCGGCGAGCAGATCGAAACCGAATTTGGCATCCCAATCGTCAATAAGCGCATCGCGGTGACCCCTATCGCGCTGATTGCCGCCGCTTCGGACGCGCCGGATTACGTGCCCTTTGCCAGGGCGCTCGACCGTGCGGGCGCGGCTTTGGGCGTCAACTTTGTCGGCGGTTTTTCCTCGCTGGTGCAAAAGGGCGCAACCAGAGCGGATCTGCGCCTGATCGAGAGCATTCCCGAGGCGCTTGCCGCCACAGAGCGCGTATGCTCGAGCGTCAACGTCGGCTCAACGCGCGCGGGTATCAACATGGACGCCGTTGCGCGCATGGGCAAAATGATCAAAGAAACAGCCGCGCTCACCGCCAATCAGGACGGTCTTGGCTGCGCAAAGCTCGTGGTATTTTGCAACGCCGTGGAGGATAACCCGTTCATGGCGGGCGCGTTCCACGGCCCCGGCGAGCCGGAATGCTGCATCAACGTGGGCGTGTCCGGCCCCGGCGTGGTCAAGCATGCGCTCGAGCAGGTCAAGGGCGCGCCGTTCGACGTGGTGGCCGAGACCATCAAGAAGACGGCGTTCCGTATCACGCGCATGGGCCAGCTTGTCGCGCGCGAGGCTGCCGACCGGCTCAGCGTACCGTTTGGCATCGTGGATCTTTCGCTGGCCCCTACCCCGGTGATCGGCGATTCGGTTGCATATATTCTGGAAGAAATGGGGCTGGAGCAGGCGGGCGCGCCCGGTACGACGGCCGCGCTGGCCCTCCTCAACGACGCGGTCAAAAAGGGCGGCGTCATGGCGTCGAGCCGTGTGGGAGGGCTGTCCGGCTCGTTCATTCCCGTCAGCGAGGACGCGGGCATGATCGCCGCCGCCAGGTCCGGCGCGCTCACGCTTGAAAAGCTCGAGGCCATGACCTGCGTGTGCTCGGTCGGCATCGATATGGTGGCTATCCCCGGCGATACACCCGCCGAAACGATCTCCGGCCTGATTGCCGACGAGGCCGCCATCGGCATGATCAACCAAAAGACAACCGCCGTACGCGTCATTCCCGTTCCGGGTAAGACTGTGGGCGACATAGCGGAATTTGGCGGTCTTTTAGGCACCGCGCCGGTGATGCGCATCAACCCTGCCCGCTGCGCGGAATTCATCCGGCGCGGCGGACAGATTCCCGCCCCCATGCATTCGCTGCGTAATTGATCCCGCCGGAAAAGGGCTTACGCCCCCTTATCGACCGATGGTGCGCGCAAGCTGTAAAAGGAGCGTCCGGCATGAAGCATAAACAAAAAAATCAAGGATTCACCCTTGTGGAAATCATCGTCGTGCTGGTGATCTGGCCGTACTTGCCGCGCTTTTGATCCCCGCCATGGCGCGCTGGATCGACAAGGCAAACGAAAAGGCCGCCATCACGGAATGCCGGCAGGCCGTGATGGCCGCGCAGGGCACTGCCTCCGAGGCCTACGCAAAGGGGCCGCTCGGCAGCGACGCCATGATGCGCGAGCCCTATCTTTCACAAATACGGCGGCTTTCCGAAGTGGAAGGCGATATTGCCGCCATCGCCATCAGCGTCAGCGCGCTGGTCACGCATGCGGAGTATACCTCGCCGGACGGTATCCTGGTGGTCTACGATATCTCACAAACGCCGGTTTATCAAGCGTCTGCCGGGCGTTCCGCTCATGCGGGCGCTATCGCTGCGGCCGCCCGGCGGTTGTGGGAAGAACTCTCCTCACAGTCCGGCTGGGACTCGCTTTCGCGCGACAAGCAGACACAGGCGCTGCAGGACGCACTGCTTGCGCTCTATAACGGCGCATATCCGGAATTGACGAGGAAATATCGAAAACTGCTTGCGGACAAGGGGCTGCGCGATGCCGCGAACCTCAACTGGCGGCCCATCCTCTCCAGGGACGGCACGCTGCTGCTGGCGGCGTCCGCACACGACGCGGACAAACGGAACCCGCAGTCCGTTCTCATCTACTAAAACGGCAATTTTTATTACCACACGGGCTATGCCGGAAACGGCGTGTCCGCGGGCTATGTCAGCGATCAGACGTTCGATCCCGCCGAGTTGAAGCACGTGCCCTCCGACCCGCCGGTAAGCGAATGGGTCATGCTTACGTAAACGCGCTCCGGCAGACGCGCCCTTTTCCGGCCGGTCGCCGCGTGTTCCCTCCGGCGATGGCCGCCGCATCCATTGCGGCGCCGCTAGCGCCCTTTTCATTGCCGAGAGTATTTACAGACCGTAGACCGCCTGAAAGAACAGGCTTTACTGACCGCGGCATGAGGGCATGGCGTTTGAGAACGACAACGGCAAAAACCCGCAGATGAAGTACGCCCGGCTTTATGCGGAACACTGGGAGGAAATGAAAGCCGACCACACGGGCTATCTTCTATGGGGCGGCGTAGGCACAGGGAAAAGCTGCCTTGCGGGCTGTATCGCCAACGCCCTCATGGAACAGGAGGTTTCCGTCTGCATGACGAACTTCGCCGCTATCCGGAACGGAATGACCTGAAAAGCGGTTTTGACGATAAGAACGCCTATATCGGGCAGCTTTGCCGCTGCCTCCTGCTGATTATTGACGATTTCGGCATGGAGCGTGACGCTTCCTACGGACTGGAACAGCTTTACAATGTCATTCTCAGCCGCTACCGCAATAAAAAGCCCCTGATTGTCACGGCAAACCTTACCTTGCAGGAATTGCAGAACCCGGAGGATACCACCCATGCCCGAATTTATGACCGGGTGCTTGAAATGTGCGTGCCTGTCCACTTCTCCGGTGAAAGTCAGCGAAAGGAACGGGTACAGGCGAGGATTGAAAAATTCAGGAAAAGGCTGTAGTGGTGAGCAAAACGAACCTTGAAGGCAGGATAAGGAAAAACGAGCAAGCGGA
>CAYUTA010000085.1:0-8558 GCA_964447605.1 uncultured Oscillospiraceae bacterium
AGGCGTCGCTCCCCGCGAGGGGAGCGTGGATTGAAAAACGGCCTGGCCCAGTATATTTTTACCGGCCCAAGTCGCTCCCCGCGAGGGGAGCGTGGATTGAAATAAAATCGCCGGTTTCACGGTCAAGTCCGTGCTGGTGTCGCTCCCCGCGAGGGGAGCGTGGATTGAAATTGTTTAGCATCAGGCAAGCCCAGCGCCCGCCCGGGTCGCTCCCCGCGAGGGGAGCGTGGATTGAAATGCTGATAACCTGCAAGGGGTTGAAACCTGCATTGGTCGCTCCCCGCGAGGGGAGCGTGGATTGAAATAAAGAATACTGCATCGGGGATGTTGTCACGGAAAGTCGCTCCCCGCGAGGGGAGCGTGGATTGAAATAGCACTCCGGCTGCTTTGAACGGAGGGATTGGTAGTCGCTCCCCGCGAGGGGAGCGTGGATTGAAATGTGATTGATGCAGCATAGCGGAGGTAGCCCGCTTATTTTGCGGCCATGCGCGCGCGCTCCTTTTCTGCGATGTCGTTGGTATCGATGGAGTTGCGAAAGACGACATACCGGTCAAACAGAAACTCTGTTACAAAATTGAGCAGCATGTTGATGCCCGTTACCAGATATTCGTTCCACAGCAGCGTATCGACCAGATAATTTCCCAGTATGGTCGAAACCGGCGTGAATACGCAATAGTAGCCGAACACCTTCAGCATGGCGATGGGCACATTGTTGGCCGATTTGAAGGTGAAGCGGCGGTTGAGCGTAAAGTTCCAGATGACTGAAAGCACCAGCGCGATCAGGTAGCTGGGCCAGTAAGGTAGGCTGGTCAGCTCATTGAGCAGCGTGAAGCTGCCGATCTGGATGATGCCTGCGCTGCAGGAAAACAGCACGAATTTCAGCGTGCGCCACAGCTCCGTACGTTTCGCGTTCCCCATGGTTACCCTCCGATCCGTTTTGCATATTTCATTTTATATACCATCCGCATCAGCAGGCAATCGAGCGCTGAAAGGGCGGCGGATTGGCCCAGCGCGCGCGTATGCAAAAGGCCGATGCAGGCTTTCTCCACGAGCATGCAGAGGGCGTCGCAATCGCTTGCGGTTTGTGCGCGGCAGACCGCGCCAACGCCTTCGACAAGCACGGCGTCGTATTTTTCAAGCGCCGATCGAAGCTTTTCAACATCGGCTTCAACGCGTATAAGCTTTGGCCCGATCATCTGCGCCATATCGTCCAGCTGGGGCCTGAAAAAGTCAACCTGCGCGGCAACGGCGGCCGCGGCCGCCGCGGTGGATACGCCGAGGGCGGCGAACCCGTCTTTAAGCGCGTCGGCAAGCCGCTGTGCCTTTGCGGGATTGCCGGCCGTTTCTGCAGGCTGCCCTCTGCAGGCGCTTTTGCACACCGCTTCAAGCAGCTTTGCACGCGCAAAGGCTTCCTGTGCGTTCGCTCCGGCGATCAATGCGCCGTGGTGCGCCATGAGGACACAGTGCGCCCCGCCTACAAGCGCCAGCGCAACGTTGTTTCTCAGCTTTTTGGAGCCGGGCAGGCCGTATTTTGCAAGCGCCACGCCGCCGAGGGCGCTTTCCTCCCCGGGCGTGCGCCGGAGTTTGTCAAAGCCCGCCAGACCCAGCGCGGAAGCATAGGCCTGATGCGTATGGATGACAAAGCCCGTATCGGGGAACCGGCGGTAGACAACGGCGTGCGCCTCTTTTTCACTGGAGGGTTTGCGGGTTCCCGTCCATTCTCCGCTCAGCATATCGAAGGGGACGACATCCTCCGCGCGCATGTTGTCATAACTCAGCCCGCTCGGGGTGATGACAAAGGAATCTTCTCCGGTGCGGCAGCTCACATTCCCCCAGGTACGGGCGACGAGACCCTCGCAAAGGAGCCGCCGGCCGGATTCTGCAACGAGCTGTTTTGCCTGCGCAAGATTCGTCATCCGACCACCTCTATGGAATCAAACACACGGTCAAAGGCTGCGATTGCGGCGTCAATGTCCGCTTCGGTATAGGCTGCGCTCGTATACATACGGTTGCCGGCAAGCGTTACAAGCCCCTCCGCCATATAGGCCGCCCCCATATGCTGCATCTCCTTCTTGCGTGCGGAGGTTGCCCTGAGAATACCGGGTATCTGCCAGGGCCTGGACCAGCGGATGGCATAGTGCATGGTGCCGACCGTGTCGAGGTGGCAAACCGAGCCCACATTGTATGCCACAAAGGGCAGGCCGTGCGCCTCAATGCGCGCGTTGAGCCCGTCGGTCAGGCGGTCGCCCAGCATGGCCGCCTTTTCACAGGCGCCGGTTTCTTCAATCCGGCAGATGGTGTGGTAGCCTGCGCAGCAGCTGATGGGGGTTGCGGCCAACGTGCCGCCCACCAGCGCCTTTTTACCGTGTCCATCCAGGCCGGCGCCGAGGAACTTCATAAACGCATTTCTGCCGCCAAGCGCGCCCGCGCCCGGGTACCCGCCCGCGATAACCTTGCCAAATATCGTGAGGTCCGGCATCACGCCAAAGTATTCCTGCGCACCGCCCGTGCCCATGCGAAAGCCCGTCACGACCTCGTCAAAGACGAGCAGCGCGCCGTATTTGTCGCAGAGTGCGCGCACCCCTGCGTTGAAACCAAAGTCCACGGGGCGCGTGCCGCTTTCGGGGCCGATGGGCTCGATAAATACCGCCGCCGTTCCGCCCCTGAGGCGGTTGATCGCAAGCACATGCTCAAGGCTGTCGAGGTCGTTGGGAAAGAACTCCTGCGTATGGCGGAAGACATAGGCGGGAACGCCCTGCGATTGCAGTCCTCTGGTTCCGGGGATGCGGATGCCGTAAGCAAGCTGATCGCTCCAGCCATGATATGCGCCGCCCATCTTCACGATATTCTTGTGTTTGGTGGCGAGCCTTGCAACGCGCACAGCGCCCATGCAGGCTTCCGTGCCGGAGCCAAACATGCGTATCTTCTCAACGGAGGGCACAAGCTCCACAATTTTTTGGGCGATTTTGTATTCATACTCGTGGAACAGGCCCGTGGAAGGCCCGCAGGCGTCGAGCAGTTCCTCAACCCTTTGGCGTATCTCGGGCGGATTGCTGCCGAGCACCGTCGGGCCTCCGGCCTGCAAAAAATCGAGATATTCGTTTCCGTCGATGTCGTACAGCCTGTTGCCGCCGGCCCTCGTGAACACCAGCGGGAATGGGTAGTTGAAGGCCAGGTTGTGCTGCACGCCGCCGGGAATGACCTCGAGCGCCCGGTCGATCATGGCGCGGGAGCCTCTGCAGCGTTTACCATAATATTCGGCCTCATACGTTTCAAGCGCGGCTTTTCCAATGCTATGGATGGGTTTTTGAATCAGGTTGTCGAGCTTTTTTGTCACGGCCTTTGCATCGACATAGCGGTAACGCGGTTTCATGGGTTCAATCCTCCTTCATCATTCATCAGGCATTTAAAATATGGAAGCATTTCTTGTTTGCGGCGTAGAGCTTTTTAAACGCGCCGTAATGCCTGTCGTACAGCGCTCTGCTGGCGGGGTTTGGCGTAAAAGTTGCAACGGAAGGGATCCGTTCGCCGATGCGCTCGAGGCTGTCGATCACATTAAGGCCCACGCCCGCCACCGCCGCGGCGCCGACGGAGCCGACGTTTTGCGGGGAAGCAACGGTTTCAAGCGTGCGGCCGGTGATGTCGGAAAGAATCTGGCAGACGACGCCGGAAAGCGCGCCGCCGCCGACAAAGCGGATGGCGTCCGCAGTCTTGACTCTGCGCTCCTGGCATTCAAGCATCCAACGCAGGTGATAGCAAACCCCTTCGATCACGGCGCGGATCAGCTCGCTCTTTCCGGTTTCCAGCCGGATGTTGAAAAACATACCCGCTGCGTTGGGGTCTTCGAAAGGACAGCGGTTGCCGTGTAGCCAGGGCGTGAAGAGAACGCCGCCCGCACCGGCCGGCACCCCGGATACCGTTTCGGTCAGGTAATCGTAGAGGCTTGTGTAGACCGATTCCTGGCTGTCGGCAACATGAACCTTTTGCAGGTAAATGCCGATTTCATCGAGCGCAAGGTGGTCCTTGACCCATTCGAGGCATTTCCCCGCGGTTTCCATCTCGGCAAAGTAGTTGAACCTCCCGCTCTGCGCGCCGACAATGGCGGCGATCATCGCATCGGCGTCCAGCACCTGCCTGTCGACAACCGTGGAAACCCAGCCGGATGTGCCGGAGTAGATATGCGTATCGCCAACGCGCGTGCAGCCCGCCCCAACGCCAATGAGCGTTGCGTCGCCGCCGCCGCCAAACACCGGCGTACCGGCGCAAAGCCCAAGCTCGCCTGCGGCCTTTTGCGTCAGGCCGCCCACGCGGTCGGTTGATTTGACGATGCGCGGCAGATGCGCCATATCTACGCCGAGCATCTTGCAGAGCGATTTGCTCCAGCCGCGGCGTTTTTTTCTTGTATCATAAAGGAAGGTGGCGTAGGCGGAGTCCTCCGTCATGATGAACTCGCCCGTACAGCGGCATATCAGGTATTCCTTCACGTCCAACCACTTAAAAACCTTTTGAAACAGCAGCGGCTCGTTTTGCTGCACCCATTTGTATTTCCATACGGGGTCTTTTACGCTGGAAGAAACCGCGCCTGTAGCGATCACGCTCTTGAGCAGCTTGATGATATTTGCACCCGCAATCTGAATGCCGTGCGCCATACCGGCCTTGATCTCGGCCTTTGCGCGCTGATCCAGGTAGCTCATCGGCCGGCGGACGGCGCCGCCCGCCCTATCTACAAGCACAAGCCCCTGCATCTGCGAGCAAAAGGATATCCCCATAACCTCTTCGGGCCTGACCCGCGTTTTGGAAAACAGCGCGCGCGTGGTGGCGCACATGGCGCTCCACCACTGGTCCGCATCCTGCTCGGCGCCGCCGTTTTCGAGGATAAAAAGATCATATCCCCGCTGTGCGCCGGCCACAAGGTCAATCTTTTCGCTGATGCGAAACAGGCAGGTTTTCACGCCGGTCGTACCGATGTCATAGGCAAGAATGTGCGTCATATATGCGTCCCCCATCAGATCTTGTGCGGAATCTGTGCTTGCTCTGTGGTAAAGGCGGATTCCAAAAACCTCAGCAGTTCCGCCACGATTTTTTCATCCTCATCGAGAATATCGTCCCCACAGTAAATGCGAAAACGCGCGCGATAATAATCGCAGCAGTAGGAGAATTGCAGCATCATCAGGAGGTTGTCGAAGAAAAAGGCAAACAGCCGCGGGTTCATATCCGAGCGGACTTCGCCGTCCTTCTGCGCCCCTGCAATGTATGCGGCATAGGTTCTTGCGGAAATCCCCTCGATTTGCTTTGCGAGCACGGGGGCATACTTTCTGCAGCCGCCCGCCGTAATCTCATGATAGAGCATGTGATAGTCGCTCTGCGTTTTTGCGCTCTTTTGCAGGGCGCGGATCAGCCTTTCCGCACGGGTCAGAAGCTTTTCGTCGCCGGACACGGCCTCGTCAATGGCTTCTTCAAGCGCGGTAAGGGCATGCCGCAGGCAGGCGATGAAAAACGCGTCCTTATTTTCAAAATACTTATAAATCACGCCGACGCTTACGCCCGACTTTCGCGCGATGGCGTTCATGCTTGCCTTGTCGAAACCATTTTGCGCGAATTCTGCAATGCCGGTTTCCAATATGATTCGAATGCTCTCCGCGCTCAGTTTTTTCCGCATAGAAACCTCGCTGTATTTTCGGGACGCAGTTTCATAGTTCCATCATTAGAAGGGGTAAGCGAAGCATTGCCCCGCTCAAGACGTGAACGTCTGTTCATGTCACAGTGATATTGTATCACCATTGGATAAAAATGCAATGGTTTTTTGATTGATTTCAGCAGACGATACTATCATTCACATCCATACAACGGATTACAAAACCAACTTATACAGCGATATGAGAAGATACAAGCAAGAACGGGAAAACCATTGAAAATACAGGGTTTTTCCATACTTTTATAAACACTTGCAAGAAGTTATAAGACGGTTTCCGTCTATAAAATCAATAAAAAATACATGTGTTATTGCGGCCTGTATTGCGAGAATTGCGCTACGAAAGCAAGGGTGGAACCTGCGGCGCAGGTATTGCATAGGGAAATGAAACAAGCGGGGTTTGAAGACATTGTGCAGTTTCTTCCGGACGGTGACGCTTTCTGGAATTTTCTCAAAAGCATGGCTGAGGAAGGGACATGCGTATCCTGTCAAAGCGGAAGTGGAGATCCGGGATGCAAAATAAGGCGCTGTGCAAAAGAAAAGGGCGTGAAAATGTGCGCTTTATGTGATAGCTACCCATGCGGGAAAATTTCCGGTATTTTTGCCTGTTATCCGGTGCTGAAGGAGGATAACGCCCTGCTTCGCGGCGAGGGAATAGAGGCGTGGGCAAAACTCCAGGACAAGCGAAAGGCAAACGAATATACCTATGTGGAACATCAAGAACCATAAACAAATCCAACAGGATCGATAACCACAGAAGGCATTGAACAAATCGCCGGGGATGAAAACAATTCGTTCGCTTTGTGGCGCGACAGAGCGCCGTTTTTGAGTACTGGAATACAGACTCCCTGCACGTCTGGAAATCGTAAGCGTTCCCCATGTATCGGCAGCTTTTTGATAGGGGCGTTTTTAGAAAGTTGGGCACCATTTTAGCACCACAAACAAGGCAATAAACACAAGCACAAGGCGGCGTACCATGCGCATAAAGACGGTTTAGAACTGCTCTTGTTTTACACCGCTATGTTACGCAATAGAGGGTAAATAAGCCTTACAATTAAAGGCTTTTCAGACACCAAAATCAATAGGGTAAGGTGTTTATACCTTTTCCCTCGAAAACACCTTTAACTGCGTAACATTTTGCTCGGCTCATATCTGCCTGTTTCCCCACGCTGGACTGTTGCCATAGAAACCCCGTAGGACACGCTACAAGCCGATTTAAGCAATGTATGACCGCTTAGGAATTGACACTACACCCCTCAAAATCAGCGTTCTACTGCGTAACATTTCAAAGGCTATCACCATAATCCGTTGTTGAGTTATCCGATGTTGGATTTTCCGACATCGGATAATCCAATGCAAATAAATAAAGATATATATAATACTGATTTAATCAAGTAAAGATATATCAATTATCCATTCCTTTCCGTTCCTTTCCCTAAACCCCTTTCCGTAGAAAATATGGGCGTTTGAGAAAACAAGGGAAATACAACCCCAAGTGATTACACATTCCGACAAGGTAACGAGCGAAAAAGCGCATTAAAAGTTCCGTAGCAAGCATAGGAAAGGGGTACCCTTTCCGTAAAAATGCGCCGCTTTTGCCTGTTGGGATAATCCCCAACCCTTATAGACCGGAATTTTATTCATAACCTTATAATCAAGTTCTTCAAATGTTTCAGGTTTTGCAATCTCAAACTTCTCAAAGAACAACGGGATTTCATCTCTAATTAAACATACCTCTGAATAGTCGACTTTTCTTTTTTATACGAAATGGGAGAACAGTTTCTTCATAATCTCTAAATTCTTTTAACGAACATGTTTGCTCAAAAAAGACATTATATAAATAAGTAATGCCATTATTAAAATCGAATGATATGTCTTTCAATACTGTATCATATAAATCAAAAATCATAATCTTTTTCAGAACAATTGCCTCCACGTCAAATTGAAAGTTGTCAATGCCATTCCTTTTTCAGAATAGCGTACTGACAAGTATTTTCATAGTGCGGAGTTCCATCAGGGTTATTTATAAATGATACAAATTCCATAAACAAGCCCTCTCGACGCATACCGAGTTTTTCACACAAATGCTGACTGGACAGGTTATAATCCTCAACATAGGCGTAAATACGCCTTGCGCCTTTCTTGCTGAACAGGTAGTCAAAAAAAGCATATGCTGCTTCAAAAGCATAGCCTTTCCCTTGATAATCAACATTCAGCATCCACCAAGGACTAAATGTATCACGAACCGAATGTTCATCAGCGTGTGGCTCTCCCGTTTCTGGGTATGCGTCTATCTCCCCAATCACTTTACCCGAGTCTTTAAGCGTAATTGCAAAATAATACTCTGTCTCGCTTATACGTCTTTTCATTTCTTCTTTTGCTTCATCAACCGAGTTCAGTTTCATGCAAGCGAAACAATTAACTACTGGCTCTTTCAGATACTCATATACATCTTCTGAATCATTCTCTGCAAAGGGACGCAAAATCAATCTTTCAGTTTCAATTATCATATCTTACCTCTTTTCGTTTCAGCAAATTTCAATTTGTCGGTTTATATGATTTACCATATAATTGTAAATTTTTCTACATTTCGATAAATAATAGGTACTTTCGCCCTCACATAGTATGATATTTCTTTATATGTGCTCATGTCGTTTTATATCATCACGGGAAATCCGGGCACCATTTGGGCACCAAAACATCAAAAAGCACTTCTGCTCTGAGCGCCTTAATCTCTGAAAAAGTCAGTATTTACAAAGATTTTCACAGTTCAAGACTTTACATTGATACAAAATCAAATACTATTTTTTATCCATAAAAAAATCCATTCCGCCGCCGACCGCTAGCGGCACAAATAGTAATGAAA
>CAYUTA010000086.1:0-8335 GCA_964447605.1 uncultured Oscillospiraceae bacterium
ATTACTATTTGTGCCGCTAGCGGTCGGCGGCGGAATGGATTTTTTTATGAAGCGATTTATCCATACATTTTTGACGAAATACTGCAAAGGCTATCGTCTAAGATACCAGCGCCGCGCCGATCAGCGCCGTTGGCAAAGCATCCTTCAGGTGGTACGAACGGGGTTGCTGTAAGAACAATCGATATCAAAGCAGGGTGGCGCTTCCGGCGCTGCCCTTTTTGTTTGCTGTTCGTAACCCCCTGTCGGCCATATAACGAAGTTAATTGTATACGATGGCTTTGTGTACTTAAAATGCGGATAATGGATATAAGGCCAACACAGGAAGAAGGGGGTGTTCACTTATGAGCAGGATTAAAGAATACTTGGATAATTTCACGCCCGAGGAGCTTCCTGAACAATATCAAACCCTCGTTGAAATAGTCGGCTTTAAACAGGCCCTTACGCTGATGGAGGCGTTTAGCGGTGAATATCTCTATATTCCTAAGACCGATGCCCTTGATCAGCGGCTACGCAATAAACGGCTTTATGCCGCTTATATTAAAGGGAGTAAGCCGAGTGAGCTTGCCTCAAATTATAATCTGTCCGTTGTACAGGTTTATGATATTATCCATCAAATGGCGAAAGCTCGTAGGGATAAAAGCAAATAACTGCCCTGCCATTTTTGACACGAAACGTGCGCCGTTCTGTTTTTCCTGTATCAGATGCTTGATTGCATCCTAATCTTTTGAGCCGTTCCACCTTTCTATTCTCTCTTTTTCTTCCCTTTATAACTCTGGATAAATCTATATATTCCGACCTATCTCGGTTGTTCCAGTTGGATTTTGCGTGACGCACAGTTGCGTTTTGCGTGCAGTCTTACATTTCGCATCGCCTCGGCTCCGTTTTCGTGTCCGGCTGTTTTGATACAGCCCCGTTTCCTTCTATTTGCTACATCAATGGCATTTGCGTTACAGATTGAACTGTTTGCAGATGATATCCACGATCTCCGCGCCGATGCGCTTTTGCGCCTCAACCGTGGAAGCGCCGATGTGCGGCGTGCTGCTGACATGCGGATGGCTGTAAAGCGCCGCATTCCTGGGCGGCTCTTCGGCGAACACGTCGAGGCCCGCGCCGTAGACCCTGCCGCTTTCAAGCGCCGCAAGCAGCGCGTCCTCGTCGACATTGGTCCCGCGGGAGGTGTTGATGAGGATCACGCCGTCCTTCATCTTTGCCAGCGTCTCCTCGTTGACAAACGGCTGGCCGGGCAGCGACGGCACATGCAGCGAGATGATGTCGGACTTGGCGAGCAGCTCGTCCAGCTCGACATACTTCATTGTTCCGCACTCCAACTCCGGCACCTGATAAATATCATATGCCAGCACGTTCATGCCCAGCGCCTGGCAGCGCTTGCCCAGCGCCTGGCCGATGCGTCCGTACCCGACGATGCCGGCGGTGCGTCCGGTCAGCTCAATACCCTTATAGGCCTTTTTCTCCCACTTACCCTCGCGCATGGTGTGCCCCGCCAGCGAAATGAAGCGCGCAACCGAGAGCATATGCGCCAGCGCCAGCTCCGCAACCGCATCGCTGCTGGCGCGCGGGGTGTTGCGAACGGCGATGCCCTTTTCCTCGGCATACTTGACGTCGATATTGTCTACGCCGACGCCGCCGCGGATAATGAGCTTGAGCCTGCCGGTCGCAAGCGCGGCGTCGATATGCGGCTTGCGCACCTTGGTCGCGCTGCGCACGACGAGCACATCGTATTCCTTGACCGCTTCCTTAAGCGCTTCCGGCTCGAAAAATTCACAAACAACCTCACAGCCCTTCCCCGTCAGCGCGGCAATCGCGCCCTTTTCCATACCGTCGGATGCCAGAATTCTAATCATGCTTCGTTCTCCTTTGTCCGTTTTGGTCACTTTGCGCCGTGCTCGCGTTCAAACTGCTCCAGGCACCCGACCAGCGCCTCAACGCCCTCTTTGGGCATGGCGTTATAGGTCGACGCGCGCAGACCGCCCACGCTCTTGTGCCCCTTGAGATTTTCAAAACCCGCCGCCTTGGTGCAGGCGATCACTTCCGCGTCAAGCGCCTTATCGTCCGTAACAAACGGGATGTTCATGAGGCTGCGGTATTGCCGTTCAACCGTGCCGCGGAACAGCTTGCTGCCGTCAAGAAAATCATACAGTATCCCGGCTTTTTCCTGATTGAGCTTATCCATCGCCGCAAGGCCGCCGATTTTGCGGAGATACTTGAATACCTTGCCGCACACATAGATGCACCAGCAGTTCGGGGTATTGTACATGGAGCCGTTTTCAGCATGGATGTCGTAGCGCAGATAGGTGGGAATGTGCTCCGGCAGGTCCTTGCGGATCAGATCCTCGCGGATGATGACCACCGTCATGCCGGCCGGGCCGACATTTTTCTGAACGCCCGCATAGATCAGCCCGTAGTCGCTTACATTGCAGGGCTTGCTCAAAAACATCGAGGACTGGTCGGAGACCAGAACCTTGCCCTTGGTATTGGGAAGCGTCCGCCAGGTTGTGCCGTGAATGGTTTCGTTCTCACAGATATACACGTAGTCCGCGTCCGCATCGATCGGAAGGTCGGAGCAATCGGGCACATAGGTAAAATTCTTGTCCTCGCTGCTGGCCACGCAAACGGCTTTTCCAAACCTTTGCGCTTCCTTGAACGCTTTTTTCGACCACGCGCCCGTGACCACATAGTCGGCCACGCCGTTGATCATCAGATTCATGGGTATCATCGCAAATTGCAGCGTGGCGCCGCCTTGAATAAACAAGACCTTATAGTTGTCCGGAATGCCCATCAGCGCGCGCAAATCCGCCTCGGCTTCATCGATGATCTGCTGGAACACCTTGCTACGATGGGACATCTCCATCACGCCCATGCCGCTGCCCCTGTAATTGAGCACTTCGGAAGCGACTTCCTCAAGCACCTCCACCGGCATTGTCGCCGGACCGGCCGAAAAATTGTAGATGCGGTCGTATTTCATGTGGCACGCTCCTTCGAAGAAAATTGAATTTGCAGGAATTGCTTTCCTAATATTTTTATTATAATCTTTTTTTTCGCCATTACAAGCGGCTTGCAGGCAATTGACAAAATATATTTTTGTTTTGCAAATTTTTATTTTGGATTCATTTAAAAAAGCGAAGCGATTGCGCCGCGCCCGGCGGCGTTCATGAAAACGACGGACTGGAAATCAGACGCGCCGCAGATTGACCTCCGCTTTCCGGCCGGGAATGCTGCGGATTGTCCGCTGCGCTTTTTGCTCAAGGGCAACAATGCAACCGGGAACGCGCCCGCAGAGCGCAATTTTTCTGCGGCAGGCAAGCCTTCGGCGGCATAGAACGGGTCAATTGGCGGGCCGGAAGCTTTTTAGCCAACCGCGGCGCACCGCAAATCGGGTGCGCCGGACCAGGCTTCTCAGCTATTTATCCTTTCGCGCTCTTTCTCAGCGCTCCTCGCGGAAATAGGGCAGGCCAAGGTGCGCCGGCGGCTGATTTTCACGGCTGCGTCGCAGGGAAACGACGATGAGCACGATCATCGTAACGATATACGGAAGCATCTTGAAGATTTCCTGCGAACTGCGCGTAAGGCCGGGAATGTAAAAGTACGCCCATGACAACAGCCCAAACAGGTACGAACCCCAAATGGAACGAACCGGCCTCCACGACGCAAAGATGACCAGCGCAACGGCAAGCCAGCCAAGGCCCTCGATCGCGCCCGCGCTGTCCCACGTGCCCTTCATGTAATCCATAACGTAATACAGGCCGCCAAGGCCGGAGATGCCGGCGCCAATGCACGTTGCAAGATACTTGTACCTGGCGACGCTGATACCGGCGGCATCCGCAGTGGCCGGGTTCTCGCCGACGGCGCGCAGATTGAGTCCGACGCTCGTGCGGTTGAGGAACCAGTTGAGCAGAATCGCCACCAGGATGGCTGCATAAACAAGGAAGCCATAATCAAACAGCATATCGTCGATCACGCCCCATCCGTTTGTAATCGCGATATCCTTGCGAAACGCCGCGCTCGTCACGGCCACAGAAATCTGGCCCACGCCGCCCGCCAGCTTATTGAGCGATCCGCCGAAGAAATTGGCAAACCCGCCGGCAAAAATCGTCATGGCAAGGCCGGTTACATTCTGGTTGGCCCGAAGCGTGATGGTCAAAAACGAGAAAATCAGTCCGCCCAGCATGGCCGCGCCAACCGAGCAGGCCAGGGCGATTAAAACGCATACGAACGGGCTTGGCGCAGCTGTATTCATTTCATAGAAAAAGACGCCCATCAGCCCCGCAATGCCGCCGAGATACATGATGCCCGGCACGCCAAGGTTCAGATTGCCGGCCTTTTCGGAAAGAATCTCGCCCACTGCGCCGAACAAAATCACCGTGCCGAACACAATGGCCGCCTGAAAAAGCGATACGATCTGTGTCATTGAATGGCCTCCTTTTTGCCGCAGCGGAGCCGCACTTTGTAGTTGACAAAGAATTCGCTTCCGAGGATGAAGAACAGGATGATGCCGGTAATCATACTCGAAACATAATCGGAAAGGTTAAACCGCGACGCGATTTCGATCGCGCCCTTTTCCAGAAACACGATCAAAAGCGAGATCAGGATCATGACGAACGTGTTGAACTTGGCAAGCCATGCAACGATAACGGCCGTAAATCCGCGGCCGCCCGCCGTGCTGGTCGAGATCGTATGCCCCGCGCCGGAAACGGCGATGAAGCCCGCCAGACCACAGATCGCGCCGGAAATCGCCATGGAGCGCACAATCACCCGCCTGACGTTGATGGCCGCGTAACGGGCCGTGTTTTCGCTTTCGCCTACAACGGCGATCTCATACCCCTGCTTGCTGTATTTCAGATAAATGAACATCAGCACGGCAAGGATCAGCACAATGATGACGTTGAGCATGTACTGCTTGCCAAAAACCGGCGGGAACCATCCCATCTGCGTTTGCGGATTGATCACGCCCACGGAATTGCTGCCAAACGGATTCTCCCACTTTGCCACAAAGAAGCTGGTCAGCTGAATGGCAATATAGTTCATCATCAGGGTAAACAAAACCTCGTTGGTATTCCATTTCGCCTTGAAAATGGCGGGAATCGCGCCCCAAACGCCGCCTGAGAGCGCGGAGCCGACGGCCATGCAGAGCAGCAGCACCGCCGCGGGAAGCTGACCCTTGCCAAGGTAGATCATAAACGCCGCGGCAGCCACGCCGCCGACCAGAATCTGCCCCTCCGCGCCCAGGTTCCAAAAGCGCATTTTAAACGCAGGCGCAAGCCCCACGCCAATGCACAGCATCATCATGATATCGCGAATGGTGACCCATGCGCGGCGGCTTGTCCCAAACGCGCCGTCAAACATGGCCTTATACACCTCGATGGGGTTCATCTTTACGATTGCGTAGATGATAAAGCCGCAAAGAACCAGCGAAACAAAAATTGCGATCACGCGCACCAGCACCGATTGCCACAAGGGCATAGCGTCGCGCTTGCTGATGCGAATCAACGGCTCCCTTCCCTCAACCTTCCCAGCATGTTTCATGCGTTTGCCTCCTGTCCCAAGTGCGTCATCAGCAGACCCACTTCTTCCTTGGTGGTTTTCCGTCCATCCACAATGCCGCTGACTTTGCCCGCGCACAGAACCAGGATACGGTCGCACAGCTCTAGCAGCACGTCAAGGTCCTCGCCGACATACACGACGGCCGCGCCGCGCCGCTTCTGCTCGTTGAGCAGATGATAGATGGTATAGGATGTGTTGATATCGAGCCCACGCACTGCATAGGCCGTCATTAAAAGCGACGGCTCGCTGGAAATTTCCCGCCCGACAAGCACCTTTTGCACATTGCCGCCCGAAAGGCGTCGCACCGGCGTGGAAAGCCCCGGAGTCACCACCTCGAGCTCCGCCACCACTCTGGAAGCAAGGTCGCGCGGCTGCTTGCGGTTGGTAAACAGCGATTTGCCGGCCGTATACGAACGGAGCATCATATTGTCCGACAAATCCATGCTGCCCACCAGACCCATGCCAAGACGATCCTCCGGCACGAAAGCAAACCGTACGCCCATGCGTTTGATATCCTGCGGCGTTTTGCCCACAAGCTGTTCGGTCCTGTCGCTGCCGCGCGCGGTGAAGCGAATGCTGGAGTCCGCCTCAATGGGCTGCAGCCCCGCGATTGCCTCAAGAAGCTCCTTTTGTCCGCTGCCGGAAATGCCCGCAATGCCAAGCAACTCGCCGCCATAGGCCGTAAAGCTGACCTTGTCCAGCCGCTTGACGCCGTCTGCATCCATCACGGTTAAATCCTTGACGACAAGGCACTCCGTAAGCTCGGCAGGCTCCGGCCGGTCGATATTGAGCGAAACCGCGCGCCCGACCATCATATCCGTTAACTGCTGAGGGTTCGTTTCAGAGGTTGCGATATCGCCAATAAACTTGCCCTTGCGCAAAACCGCCACGCGATCGGAAATTTCCATTACTTCATGAAGCTTATGGGTAATGATGACAATCGACTTATTATCCTGCTTCATGTTGCGCATGACGGAAAACAGCTTGTTGGTTTCCTGCGGCGTTAAAACCGCCGTGGGTTCGTCAAGAATCAGGATATCCGCGCCGCGATAGAGCACCTTGACAATTTCAAGCGTCTGTTTTTCCGACACGGACATGTCGTACACCTTTTTATCTGGATCAACCGCAAAGCCATAGCGGTCGCAAATATCCCTGACCGCGGAACGAACGCGCTTGAGGTCGACCAAGGCTTTCTCATTGAGGCCAAGAATGATGTTTTCCGCGGCGGTCAAAACATCGACCAGCTTGAAATGCTGGTGAATCATACCGATATGCAGGTCGAACGCATCCTTGGGCGAGCGGATGGTCACCTCGTGTCCATTGACAAAAATCTGTCCTGCGTCCGGAAAATAGATGCCGGCAAGCATGTTCATCAGCGTCGTTTTTCCACTGCCGTTTTCACCGAGCAGCGAAAGGATTTCGCCCTGCATGATATCCAGCGAGACCTTGTCGTTTGCAATCACAGGGCCAAAGGTCTTTGTAATATCAACCATTTGGATTGTTTTCGATGCTTCCACGCGACTGATCCTTTCTCTATTAGAATGTTGTCCGCAAATATAACTAGATTGGCTGAAATTATTTTAGCATGGTGCGGATGGAATGTAAACAAAAAATTGCCCCATTGTTAACGCAGCGTGTCGTTTTTTTGAATCTCTGCCGGTTTCGCGCACAAAAAAGAGGAACGGAACGCCGTTCCCCGCGAGCCGCCGAAAAACTGTGTTTTTGAACGGGAGCGCGCTGTGGCGCGGATTTTGGCGGATTGTCTGGTTTTTCCCATGTTTACGCGTGCGCGGGCCGACGGAGCAATCCGCATCATACCATCCTTTTTTGGGTTTGCCTGTTCGGTATACCGCTCAGCCGGCCGGCACGCGCGAGGCTATCGGCGTTTTATGTTCAACGTCCGCCGCGGCGCATGCAGCATGCCGTATCAAGAATTTACTCGCCGATGATCTGTACCTGTACCGTGCGCCGACGCGCCCTGGTCTGATCAAAATCAATAAAGTAGAGGAAGCCGTATTCCCCAAGGTCCAGCTTTCCATCCACCAGCACGACGGTCTCGCTGCGGCCGACCAGCGCAGACCGCAGATGCGCGTCCGTATTGTGGCATCCCCGTTTCTTGCGGCTTCTCCGTCCTGCTATCATCCGTCAGTTCATAATTGAAGGGACTCCCCCCACAAAAAAACGCCCTGCCTGAACCGCCCGGCTTATAGCCGGGGGGAAGACGGTGATCCCCGGCACATCCCTGCTGCGTGCAGGTAAATTCTGAAGATGGAACCCGCCGGCTTACGGCAGAGCTCATTCGTTGAACCGCAGCGATTGAATGACGTTCTCTATTTCCGCGAGCGCTTCATCGCGCACCATGGCAGCCGGCATACCATAAGTGATATACAGCATGGTTTCATCCCATATATCACGGCCTGATAGATATCCAGCTTGTTTCCATCCTGCTCGACTTCGGCCCGATAGACGAGAACATCCGTTTCTCCCAGCCGTTGCAGCCGGGGCTCTATTCGCCAGATCAGGGTTGGGTCTGATGCGCTCACAGCCGGACGTGCCTCGCTTCATGTTGTAAAGCTGTGAAAGAGGCCGCAGACAGGGCAAAATGCTCCGCCAGGCGCGCAAAGCATGCTCCGCACGCCGGCCCTACGAGTTTCCAAAGGATGATAGCCCTTTGGCGGAGCGTGAGAAAGCGCAGCCGCCAAGCCCGTTTCATAAAAACACAGGGGCTGTATCAAAACAGCCGGACACGAAAACGGAGTCGAGGCGATGCGAAAGC
>CAYUTA010000087.1:0-8317 GCA_964447605.1 uncultured Oscillospiraceae bacterium
TCTTCGGGGGTTCGATTCACAAAGTCTGTGTAGTAGTTGCGCCCCGGCTTTGCGCCGTCGCAGCCCGCCACAAGGAAGAAGTGGCTGATTGCACCGCTCTTAACAGCTTCAATGATAGTGGGGGCGTTGTCCAGCACTGTTTGGCGGCCAAAGCCGGTCGTCACCGTTGTGCCGCCATTGATGCCCCGGCCCTGCACGTCCTCGCTATATCCGCCCAGCTTGATGGCTTGGTCGATTAACGCGGAGAAATCCTTGTGGCCGTTTGCATCGGCTTCGATATGCTTCATTTCCGGGTAGGCCACAACGGATGTGGTGTAAACCCTGTCGGCGTAGCTTTCGCGTACCGGCATCAGGCAGTTGGTGGTGAACAGGATGGGGGCGGGGATGTTCTCAAACTCTTTTTGCTGGTTCTGCCACGCCGTGCCAAAGTTGCCCTTGAGGTGGCTGTACTTTTTCAGTTCGGGATAGCCGTGTGCGGGCAACATTTCGCTATGGGTGTAGAGGTTGACACCCTTGCCCTCGCTCTGCTCCAGCAGCATTTTCAAGTCGTAGAGGTCGTGGCCGGTGACTACGATAAACGGCCCTTTTTCCACTTGGAGCGACACGGCTGTGGGAACGGGATTGCCATAGGCCCCGGTGTTCGCCTCGTCCAGTAGCGCCATGCATTTCAGGTTGATACCGCCGAACTCCATGAGCAGCCCCAGCCACTCATAAACGCTGTGGTCGCCCGCCAACGCCGCCATGCCTTTGATAAACCACGCATCCACTTCCGGGTCGCGTTTGCCCAGGATGCGGGCATGGTGGGCGTATGCAGCCATGCCGCGCAAACCAAGCAGCAGCGTGGAGCGCAGGGAAACGATATTTTCGTCCCCATGGAATAGCTCCTGCTGTGAAAGCGGCAGGCTGCCGCCCAGCTTTTCACGCCCGGCCTTCACTTCTCCAGTCAACGCGGCAATGCTGGCTTCGTCAAAATTGACGTTGGTGATGGTGGTGAAAAGCCCGTCCACCAGTAAGTTAATCGCTTCGGCGGAATCACCGCCTTTTTGTTCCATCGCTTTGGCAAGACCGATCATCTCACAGGTCAGCGCGTCCTGTTCATTGGCGACATCCGGCTTTTTGCCGCATACGCCCGATACCGTGCAGCCTGTCCCTTTTGCTGTTTGCTCACACTGAAAACAAAACATTTCATTTGCCATTTTTAAATTCTCCTTTACACAGTTTATATCAATCCAGAATCTTGCCGTCCGTGGAAAGCGCAACCACCTGCCATGGGACAAATTTCCCGCTGTTGCGCAAAGCCGTCTTCGCCGCGTTTTCCAATCCACCGCAGCACGGGACCTCCATGCGGACAACCGTGACGCTTTTGATATCATTGTTTTTGATGATCTTTGTTAATTTTTCGGAATAATCTGCGTCGTCCAGCTTTGGGCAGCCGACCAACGTGATATGTCCCTTGATGAATTTCTCATGAAAGCTTGCATAGGCATAAGCGGTGCAATCCGCGGCAATCAGCAGTTTCGCGCCGTTGAAATAAGGCGCATTGAGCGGCGCCAGCTTGATTTGCACCGGCCATTGGGACAGGCGGCTCGGGCGGTCATGCCCGTCTGTCGCCGCATTGCCGCAGTCGGGTTCCCGATGCGCGATGGTTCTGGCGTTTGTACCCGGGCAACCGCAGGGCAGGGTCTCGCTCCGCGTCCTTTGCATTTTATCGGCTTTTACGGCGGCTTCGTCATAAGCCGCCGCTTCGCGCTCAACAAAGGCGATTGCGTTCGTCGGGCAGACCGGCAGGCAGTCTCCAAGACCGTCGCAGTAATCGTCGCGCAGCAACCGGGCCTTGCCGTTCACCATGCCAATGGCCCCTTCGTGGCAGGCCGCCGCGCACGCGCCGCAGCCGTTGCATTTTTCCTCGTTGATCTGAATAATTCTGCGTTTCATTCCTTTATCCTCCTGCGTTTCCCTTTTTTTCGATGCATCCTGACGCTTGCTTTCCGGCAATCGTTCCGGCGCCGCCTTCCACGCACATCCGCCCGGAAAGAGCGTTGCAAAACAGCCTTGCCAAAGCCACGGTTTTGCCTGTATTGCGTCCACCCGCTGTGAAAAGCGCATATCTCGCTTCACCTGTTTCCGTTTTTTCAGCCTGCGGTTTGCCCGCTTGCTTTCTTGACCATATTGTACTATATTAAATCCAATCAGTCTGTTGGAAATCCAACAATAAGGAGTATTGATTTGAAAGAAATTTTAGCCGTTGTACGCAAATCGTCCATTTTTTCAGGGATTGCGGATGAAAAGACTGAATCTGTTCTACATTGCCTCAACGCGAAAGTACGCGGCTACCGGGCAGGAGAATCTATTCTGCATGCCGGTGACCGCATAGAAGCGGTTGGACTGCTGCTCTCGGGGAGCATCCTGGTCATGCAGGAGGATTTTTGGGTGAACCGAAATCTCATGACACGAATTATTCCCGTGCAGCTTTTTGCGGAGTCCTTCGCCTGTGCGCAGGGGACGGCGGCGACTGTAAACGCCGTTGCAGACGCGCCGTGCGACGTGATGTGGCTAAACGTCAGGCGGTTACTGACCGCGTGTCCCGAGGCGTGTTCCCATCACAGCCGTATGATTCAAAATCTCTTGTCCGCCCTTGCAAACAAAAATCTGCGGTTGAACGAAAAACTGACCCACATGGGCCAGCGTACGACAAAAGAAAAACTGCTTTCCTATCTTTCGGCGGAAGCGCAGCGGTACGGAACCACCGAATTTGATATTTCTTTTAACCGCCAGCAGCTTGCCGATTATCTTTCGGTCGAACGCAGCGCCATGTCCGCCGAGCTATGTAAATTGCGCGACGATGGCGTCCTGTGTTTTGAAAAGAATCATTTTCGGTTGCTTACAAAGGAATTGCGCGCCGCCATGCCGCCATCCCCGGAACGCCCGTAACCTCAGGCCGCCGGGAAACCTTGTACACCAACGCCGAGCGGTCGACGGGCGTCCAATGGGGGCCTTGCTGGGTTTTAATGCGTTTTCCGTCGGCCTCCGTTTGCATCGGAACCGGTCTTTCTCCAGATTGACGTTGTCCCGAGGATTTGGCCGGATTCAAAATTAAAAGAAAGAGCGCGTTAACTCGGGGATTCCTGAGGGGATTCCTGATCAGATGCCCGTGAGTGTGATTTTTTAATACCCCGTCTTGCAGGCCGGACAGCAATCTCATGTTGCATCCGTTCAATAACTGCGCGCCGGCCGGAGGGCTCCCGCCTCCGGTTGGCGCGTATTATATCCCTGCTCTTCTTGCCGCAAAGCACGCGGTTTTGCGGAATTCACCCTTCGCCCGGCTTTCAGGGCGCATACGCCTTCTTATCCGCCGCGTTTCATGCGCTATCGATCGGTTCCAGCGGCGTCCATTGCCGTCCTCCCACCGGATTGCCACAAATGCAGGCGTCCAAAGCTCTGTGCGCAGGGGGCCTGATATATCGACTTTTTCCGTCATTATGTCGGCATTGATACCCTCGATACAATCTCCTATCGTTTTTAGTAAAAAAAGGGGGATTCCCACACATGTCCTTAAAAGAAAACTTCGCCGCGCAACTCAAGCTGCTCCGCTCCTTTCACGGCAAAACAACCGCCGAGTTCTCCACCTCCATCGGCATAGCAAAATCCTCCCTGCAAAGCTTTGAGTCCGGCGAGGGCAACCCGACTCTGGATACGATTTCCCTCATCGCACAAAATCTGGACGTAGACGATACCGTCCTCGTCTCTCCGCCGGACGATCTGCCCCTGTCCAAGCTCGACGCATCCCGGCTTCTGCTTGCAAGCGTCCCCGCCTTCTGCATGCTGCGCCGGGAACGGCGGTCGCGGGCGCTGCGCCTGATCTCCGAGCTAACCGATCTGTTTGACTGAATAGGTGCCCCGATGGATACTGACATTGCCTTCCTCCTGCGCAAAATCGGCCTGCGCGCCACCCATGCCGGCTTCCATTACCTCGCCTGTGCCGTCGCTCTCGCCGCTGCCAATGAGGCATATCTAAACGCTCTGACAACCATGCTGTATCCGGAGGTTGCGCAAAGGTTCCGGATCAGTTCCTCCAGCGTGGAGCGTTCTTTGCGCAACATGGTGGAGGTGTTCTGGCATCGCGGCAATATCCCGCTGCTGGAGGAAATGCTTGGTTACTCGCTGCCGGGCAGGCCTACGACCGGAGAGTTTATCGACATTCTGGCCAGCCATGTGCGGCGGTCGCATTAGGCCCCGGACAGGTTTTGGCAGTCTGGCGGCGCCACCGGCAATTGCCGGTGGCGCAACAGGATTGCTCTGCAAATCCCGAAACGAAAAAAAGCAAGCCCAGCCAAACATTCCGTCAAAAGCATCGACATGTGCGATGATTTTGATACCCTGCATGCAAAACCCGCGCCAAAGCGCGCCTCCGTCAAAGAACTTTATACCCCTAAATAAAATGGATCGGCCGCCGGATGACCGTGCGAAAGCATACAAAAGCGTATGGATTCCACGCGCGCTCCAAACCATTTTATAAGCGCAAAGCCATACATACGCCGTCACGAACGCGCATTCTGTTTTTTGTTTTCCCGTGCCTCTTTCTCTTTTTTCCGCTCGCAGCCCGTCCGTATCGTGCGCCCATCGCTATGGTGGTGCGCCCTGCAGGCGCTGCAGTCGCCATGGTTTTTACATTTCGCCCTTTTGCAGGGGCAATCCTTGTTTTGAACATGCAATTCCATATTCTTTTCCCAACTGTTCCGGTCTGAGCTGATTCCGGCACAGTCCGAGCGTTTCACGATGCAACGCCCCGCCTTACTCGCGACGACATGGCGGCAGGCAAAAACGCCACATATGAACTTGATATGGCGGACGTTGGCGCCTGTGCCCGTTTTATACGCCGGTATATCCAGTATCAGCCGGAAGCTTCGTTTATATGCGCTGTAAAGCGCCTCTTATAGTAGGTAAGATGTCCCCCATCTGACTGCGCATACCGCGCACAATCGCCGCTACTGCTGTTATCTTACGATAAATGGGAAAAGCTTTACATGATAGCTTGTTTCTCACGCGCGGGTAATATAAGATGATTCTGTGGGCAATCGGAGAATGCGCTACGCGGTTTGTAGGAAAGACCGGCTATAAAAAGTCAAACAACAAAATGGCTGAACCGCAGGGATGCAGGGGACCATTGTCGCAAAGGAGGTTTTGCAGGATGTGTGGGCGTTACTGCCTTGCAGATGACGATATGGAGATACAGGCGATCATCGCCGCCCTCGGATATGATAAACGAATTAAGACCGGCGAGATATTTCCAACGGATATTGTTCCCGCTATAACCGCGGGCGGAATGCCCCGGCTCATGCAATGGGGCTTTGCCCGTTACAACGGCGGCGGAAAAGTCATCAATGCCCGCAGCGAAACGGCGGCGGAAAAAAACATGTTCGCAAGGTCTCTCCGCGAGCGCCGCTGCCTGCTCCCCGCTACAAATTACTATGAGTGGCTTCGTTCCGGCAACGCAAAAAAGCAGAGGTTCGCCATCTCCCTGCCGGAACACGAGACGCTGTATATGGCGGGGGTCTACCGGGAGGAAAAGGACATGCCGCTGCCCGTATTCGTCATTTTGACCCGCGAGGCCGCGCCATGCGTTTCCGGCATCCATGACCGCATGCCGGTGATTTTTCCAAGGGCCGTTCAGTCCCTGTGGCTGGAAAGCGACGATGCGGCCAACCTGCTGGACCTCGCCGTACAGCAAGTACGGCCTGTGCCGGCCGACCGGGAATGATATTTTTAGAAACAGTCAAGGCCGTTCGAATTCACGAGTGCCCCGACTTGTTTACGATACGACGGCTAACCGCATCCGCTCAGTTCTTTTCCTGTCCCAGGTCTTTTTTTCGGAAGACCCGCCTGCGAAACAGGAGGAGATTCATCGCCACATACAGCGCCACAAGACACCCGAGCGTCAGCCACGTCCAGCCCGTGCTCTGCGGTGAAACGCCCATCAGCAGCAGCATTGGGAAGCCAAACACAATGGCCCAGAGCTGCTGGTAGATCAGATTATTGGAGGCCGGCGTTTCAAACAGCGGATCAATTTCGCGCAGCAGGATCACGCCCGTGCTGGCCGTGCCGGTCAGCATGCCGTAGAGCGAGAGAAACGCTTCGTCTCTGTAGCCGGGGAACAGGCGCTTGGCGACAAAGTTTACATATACATAGGTCACAACCGCGCCAAGCACGCAGATGAGCAGCAGCGGCAGTATGAATTCCGGATTTCGGAACGCGGAAAGATCGATCGCCGCGATGGAGGCGGTTACCATGATATCGAACATCACGCCTGCAATTCTCGATAGCATGAAATTGTTCGTGTACGCGCGCTTTAAAATACCCGTCCGCTTACAGGCGCTCAGGATGGCTCTGAGCAGTATGGCGCAGACCGTGCCGATCAGGAAGTTGAAGCCCCAGACCAGCGGTTTGACCGTGCCGGAGAAGAACCCGCCCAACCTGTCAAATCCCAGCGAGGACAGGCGCATCAGCAGATAGGCCGCCATATAGGTTAAAAAGACAAACCCGAATTGTACCGTCAGCTTATCAAGCGATTCGGACATCGGAATCTCACCCTTCTGCGACACCATTTCAGCGGAAAGGTCCTCGATTTCCTCGGCGTTGACAACGTTCTTTTTCACGCGGCCCCTCGCCTTGATTATGCTAAGATAGATCACGCCGCCAATGCTGGCCGACACAAAGCCCATTGCCGCAACCGTCAACCCAAAGCTCGCGCCGCTGGGAAACGATGGATAGGCCGTGGCCGACTCATAGATATTGCCCCAGTTATAGGCCTGACCCGGTCCCTGACCATAGCCCATTGGAAGCAGCAGGCCGGAAGACGCCCAGTTGCCAAGCACATAGGACAGCCCCAGCGTAATGGCCAATGCCAGAATGCCCTGCAGCAGGTAGGTGCCCACCACGGTCACGCCGGTGTTGAAAACATCCAGTCTGGCGCTCCTCTCCCTGCTGCGCGCGCTGGTCTTAAGCGCAAGCGCCACAAACCCCAAGCCAAGGCAATGGTAGGTCAGCGTTTCAAGCGTAATGCTGGAGAACAGGGACGCGCCTGCCGCACGCTTATAGACGCCGTTTACAATCAACAGCAGAAAACCTGCAATTACAGAGCTTGGGATCAGCGATTGGCGCAGCGGTTTTATGGTCCGCCGCAGCATGTTGGCCAGCAGCATTGCGCCAAGCAGAAGCGTCAGTTCGACCATAAACGTCCAAACGCCCGAATCCCAGAAATTGATTCCACCCGTCATTCAAGTTACCTCCCGATTGCAACAGCGGCCTCCCCCAGGTATGGGCCGCTTGCACATGGCCCATAAAACACGCTGTATGTATTGAAGCATTATATCACAGAACGACGGCAACAAAAAAGGGGCTTGATCTGCCATATTGGCGGCACATGTACGGCGTTACCCTCTGGCAGTCCGCAGAAGACGGCAAAAACAGAGCGCTACCGCAGACAAAGCCCCAATATGCCATCATACCCACTGCGTGGCTATCCTATGCTCCGCAGGATTCCGCCCGTTTTCCCGCCGCCGGGGCAACCGAACCGGACGGCACATGATAGCAAATCCCGCCGGAAATATGCTATCATATGATTATGAGCCGCATAATTCACACGATACCGCCAATCTACGGCGTAACCAGCCGCGCGCTGATTCTCGGCACAATGCCCTCGCCCAAGTCCCGGGAGGCCGGCTTTTACTATGCGCATCCACAAAACCGCTTCTGGCGCGTGCTCGCCGCCGTGTACGGCGAACCCGTGCCGGAAACCAACGCCGTTCGCACCGCCCTGATCCTGCGCCGCGGGCTTGCGCTGTGGGACGTGCTGCAAAGCTGCGACATCGCCGGCGCGTCCGATGCAAGCATCCGCAATCCCGTTCCCAACGACATTGCGGGGTTCGTCAAAAGTACGGGCATTACGCGCGTTTTCACCACGGGCATGACCGCCGCAAGACTATATGCCAGTCTGCTTGCTGAAGACGTAGGGCTGCCGTGCGCGGCGCTCCCTTCCCCCAGTTCCGCCAACGCGCGTATGCCGCTCGACGCTCTTATCGTGGCGTACCGCGCGGCGTTGACGGAATAAGCAGGCCGTCCCTCCGTCGCGCTTTGGAATGGGTCGACCACAGGTTCGGCCTGTGTAGAAACTGGCCCGTGTTACGGCCCCCCTCCTCAGCACGCAAGAATCTCCTTTATGCAAAAATCCCGCCACAGCGGTTCCCGCCGGCAAACCGCGGTTTACCGGCGGGCCATGACGCGGTCCGCGCAGCTTTGGGGGAATGGGAGCGGGGTAAGA
>CAYUTA010000088.1:0-8272 GCA_964447605.1 uncultured Oscillospiraceae bacterium
AACTCCATTTCTCTTACTCGCCCTTGCAATTAGGGCTTTTTGTTTTGCCTTGCCCGGCTGCTACGGCCATTTCTTTGCCGTCGATGCTTTTTTCACGCTAGCCTCCGCTCCCAATCTAAAAAGCCATAAAAGCCGATATCCGATGAAACCGCGGCGTACGCGCCGTTTCATCGGCCGCTTCGCCTGCGTTCCGGCCCGAAAAAGCGCACCGCCCGGGCGCGCAACGTTTTCCACGTGGGGCGCCTTCATACGCGCGACACGCCTGACCGACAGTCAAAGCCCGCGCCCTCACACGCCCGCGGCAAGGTTTGAGCGCAGGGCTGCCGCTACCGCAGATAGGACAGCAGACAGACCGCGCACAGGACGGCCGTGAGGATATCATACATCGTTACAATTTTAGTTTCAGGATGGCCCATCAGTTCGAAATGATGGTGGATGGGCGCCATTTTGAATATGCGCTTGCCATGGTTAAGCTTGTTGGTGGCAACCTGTAAAATAACCGACAGCGCGCTGGCCACAAAACAGAAGCCCATGATCGGCAGCAGGATGAACGACTTGCTCATGATGGCGATCATCGATACCGCGCCGCCAAGCGCAAGGGAGCCCGTGTCGCCCATAAACACATGCGCGGGGTACGCGTTGTAACGCAGAAACCCGAGGCATGCGCCCGTAATGGCCGCGCAAAAGATTGCCATGCTCCGGCAGTTCGCACCGTAGAGCAGCTCGCCCGACTGATTGGCGCGCGTTGCGAGTACGGCGAACACCACCGTCATGGCAAGCGTATAAATCATCGTCACGCTGCCGGCCAGACCGTCCAGGCCATCGGTGAGGTTCACGGCGTTGACCTCGCTGATAATCACGAACACCACAAGCGGAATGTAATACACGCCGATATCCCATTCCCCACCGGATACCGGCAGATACAGCGTGGGGCCAAGCAGCGGGCTTTTATAAGCCCAGACGGCCACGATCACCGCCACTGCAAACTGCGCAATGATCTTCTGGTACGCGCGCAGGCCGAGGTTTCGCCGCATGCGGATTTTGATAAAATCATCGAGGAATCCGACCAGGCCGAACGCCAGCATGACCAGCAGCGCGGGGATCATAAACTCCGCGCCCTCAAGCCCGAAAATCAGGCACGAAATCACAATGGCAACCAGCATCATGATGCCGCCCATCGTGGGCGTGCCCTGTTTTTTCTTATGTGACTGCGGGCCAAGCTCACGCTCCACCTGACCAAACTTCAGGCGCGTAAGCATTGGAATAAAGAGCGGCCCAAGAATTATGACCGCGGCGAACGCGACCAGCGCAGAAAGCATTATGTTCATCATATTGCTATTATACTTCCATTAAACGCATGACGGCAATACGCATTTTTTCATACATGGCGGTGAAAACCACGTACTTGGCAAAAATTGCTTTGATAGTTGGCGCGTTACCTGCGCAAAAACGGGCCGTCAATCCATTTCAACAAGCAGTTCCTCAACGATCTCCTTATCGTCAAAGTGATACTTCGTACCGTTGATCTCCTGATAATTCTCGTGCCCCTTGCCCGCGATCATGACAACGTCGTTTTCCTGCGCAATGGAAAGGGCGTAACGGATGGCTTCCTTGCGGTTTTCGATCACAGTATACTTTGTACCGGATTTTTTCATGCCTTCTTCGATGGTTTCAATGATTGCCATCGGCTCCTCGGTACGCGGATTGTCGCTTGTGATAACGGCAAATTCAGAGAAGCGGCCTGCAATCTCGCCCATGATGGGCCGCTTTGCGCGGTCGCGGTTCCCGCCGCAGCCAAAGACGCACAGCACGCGCCCTTTGGCAAACTCGCGTACGGTTTTCAGCACGTTTTCCAACGCGTCGGGCGTATGCGCATAGTCCACAAACACCGAGAAGCCGCGGTTGGTTTTGACCGATTCCAGGCGGCCGGATACGCTGGTAAGCGCCTCAAGCCCGGCCTTTACGTCGCCAAGCTTGAGTCCGACGGAGAGCGCAACCCCCGCCGCTCCCATTGCATTGAAAACCGAAAACAGCCCCGGCGTCTGCAGGTACATGAGCACGTCGCCCTCGGGCGTGTGCAGATCAAACTGCACGCCGTCGGTCGCAATGTCGATATCGGTGGCTGAAATATCCGCGCGGTCGCGAACGCCGAACGTTGTAATCGGGATCGTCAGTCCCTCCATGATGCGGCCGGCGTACGGGTCGTCCACGTTGACGACGGCCCTTTTGCTGTTTTGGAACAGGATGCGTTTTGCATTGAGATAATTGTCAAAGGATTTGTGGTAGTCCAGATGATCCTGGGTCAGGTTGGTAAACAGGCCCACATCATAGCGGATGCCGTGGACGCGGTGCTGTTCAAGCGCATGGCTCGACACCTCCATCACCACCATGTCGACCTTTGCGTCGGCCATGGTGCGCAGCAGCTTGAACAGGTCGACCGACTCCGGCGTGGTGCGGTCGGTATGCAGGCTCTCCATGCCGATCATGTTGCGAATGGTGCCGATGATGCCCACCTTTTTGCCGGCATGTTCGGCAATGGCCTTGACCATATAGGTTGTTGTGGTTTTGCCGTTGGTTCCTGTTACGCCGAGCATTTGCATCTCACGCTGCGGATACCCGTAAAACGCCGCAGCAATCTCCGCCATCGCTTTGCGCGCGTTTTGCACGACCAACTGCGGCACGCGGAGCGGAAGCTCCCGTTCCACAAGCAGCGCCGCCGCGCCGTCGCGCACCGCGCCCTCTGCGAACGTATGTCCGTCAAACAGCTGTCCTACAATACAGCAGAACATGCTTCCCTGCTTTACCCTGCGGGAATCGTACTCAATGGACGCCACATCGACGTCCCCGCCAATATGGCGCAGCCCGATTACCGTTGCCAGTTTGCTCAGCAGCATGATAATACCTCCCCAATCTCTTTGCGCCCCGGAACAGACGCTTGTCCGTGGACGATTGCCTTTCCCTCCGCACACACCCGGCGGATCCCAACTTAAATCATATACGCAAATACTTTTCTTCGTCAAGCCGTCAACGGGCGGCATGCGGGACAAGCGCATAAACCGCTTTATTATAATCAGTGCATCCATGCGGGAAAATCGTCGCAGGCTTTCTTTCCCTGCAGGATCGCCGCCCGGAAGTTTTCATCGAAAACTCTGGGCGAATCCGCACCGTTCTTACTCAAACGCATAAAAATACATTTTTTATGCGTTTGCCCTGCGGCGATGTGTCCGGCCGCATGACAGCGTTCCTTCCCTGCCGTCCCATTCCCGCTGAACGGCAGAATACCAAATTGGGGCAACAGGCCGCATTTTTTCAACGAAATACACGACCCGGAGATACACGGCCCGCAGCATGCATAATGCGCGCCGGGAATGTCTATTCGTTCGTTTCCGGCGTTGGCGACGGCAACGTGTCGTCCACCGGCACAGGCGTCGGACTCGGGAACACGACATAAATTTCGGTACCGGGTTCAACCTCTTCGTCTTCGGCAATCGACTGCTCTATAATCATGCCCGTGCACTGCGTCTTGTCAAAGCTCAGCTTCAGGCCGCGCTCAATGAGCAGGTCATACGCCTCCTGTCGGCGCTTGCCAATGAGCTTGGGTACCTTGACCATCTCCTTATACACGCCGTCGTCGCTATAGGTCGTCATGTTCGTGTACAGAAGCACGGTCGTTCCCTTGGGCACCTGTGTCCCGCCCTGCGGAATCTGCAGCGTAACGACGGCTTCCTTCTCGCTGTCTGCAATTTGCGCGTTCAGGCCAACGCCGTCATAGGTCATTCTGCGCGCCGCCTCCTCGCCGGTCCAGCCGTTTTCGACCGCATCCGGAACGGTGACCATCTCGGTCGTCGCATCCGGCAAAAAGCCGTAATATTGCACGAGGTCTGTAAAGGTTTTCTGCACCCACGGCGCGGCGACGGTACTGCCGTAAATAACGGGTACGCGCGGCTCGTCAACCGTCACAAGGCAGACCAACTGCGGGTCGTCCGCGGGCAGGAAGCCAATGAACGAGGCGATCAGCCGCGTGCGCGAGGCCGATTTATCCTCCTCGTATTTCTGTGCCGTTCCGGTTTTGCCGCCGACCTTATGATCCTGCACCTGCGCGTTGGATCCGCTGCCGTTTTGCACGACCGAGTAGAGAATATCGCGTACCTGCGTGCTGGTGGCGGACTTGATGACGCGTCGCAGCTGCGTGGGCTGGTTCTGAATCACGGTCGTTCCGTTGGTGGCGGTGATATTGTCTACAATGTACGGCTGCATCAGCACGCCGCCGTTGACGGCCGCGCACACGGCGTTGGTAATCTGGATGGCAGTGCAGGTCATCGTCTGCCCAAACGCCACGCGCGCAAGATCGCTTTCACGAATATATTTGCGGTGGATGATCTCGCCGCTGTCCTCCTGCGGAATCCCGCACTCGGTGGACTCGTCAAATCCGAACGCGTAGATATAATCGTAAAACGTATCCACGCCCATCGCCAGCGCCATCTCCATAAACGCGCAATTGCAGCTGTTTTCCGTCGCCTTGGTCAGCGTCTGATGGCCGTGCCCACCCGCTTTCCAGCAACGGATCTTCTCTAGGCGAAACGTTTTTGAACCGCTGCAATCATACGTCGAGTCCAGCGTGACCGCGCCGCTGTCGAGCGCGGCGGCCAGCGTAACCACCTTAAAGATGGAGCCCGGCTCAAACGTATCGGTCACCGCGCGGTTACGCGACATGCTCATCAGTTCGGTCACCTGGTCGCGCGGCGGGCTGTTTAGGTCAAACGCCGGATAGGTGGTCATGGCCAGAACTTCGCCGGTATTCGGATTCATAATCAGGCCTGTGGACGTTACGGCCCGGTTGACGGACTGGCACTCTTCAATATATTTCTCCAGATACGACTGCGTAACGGAATCCACCGTCAGCGTCATATCATAGCCGTCGGTCGGCGCAATATATCTTTCAGACCCATATGAAAGCGTGTTGCCCTTACGGTCGACCTCGGCAACCAGCAGGCCGTCCTCGCCCGCCAGGTAGGAGTCGTATTCAGCCTCCAGCCCCGTCTGCCCTTCTCCGTCAATGCCCGTAAAACCAAGTATCTGCGAAAACAGCTGCCCAAACGGATAATACCGTTTTTTATCGGTCGTAAAGCTAATGCCGCTTCCAAGCTGCAACGCGGTCAGCCGATCCACCACGTCGCTTGTAACCTGGCGCTTGAGCTGCGCCTGCTTGCGGTTCGTATTGCTGACACGCTCGTAAACATAGTCATAGTCCAGCCCAAGCACGTCGGACACCTCAACGGCAATGCGCACGCGGTCGTCCTCGTCGATTACCTGCGGGTTGACCAAAACGCGGTATGCCGTGCCGCTTTGCGCAAGCACGAGCCCGTTGCGGTCTATGATCCTGCCGCGCTGTGCGGTCAAGTTCGACCTGCGCGTCCACTGTGAAAGCGCTCGCTCCTGATAGTCCTCCGCATTGATGAGCATGACCTGCGTCAGCCGCAGCGCCAATACCAACATCAGCACGCCGGTAAATATGAGAAGAAAAAGCAGCTTCTTTTTAAGCTTCGGCCCTGATGATGCCGCCATCGATCAACGTTCCTTTCCCTCAAAGGCGAGTTCGTCTCCCCCGCCTGCAATGGTTCGGCCGTTCAATCGCCTCAGTCCGTCTCCAGCGGCGGAATATATGTGCCGTCGGGCTGGAGCCCCGTCGTACTCTGCGTCACGGTATCCTGTTGCGGCGTATCCTGCGGCGCGGCGCTTTGCCCTGCGCCGTCCGATGTGCCGCCGGCGGGCGCAACCGAGCCGGAAAATGGGATGCGGTCGCCGATTTTCGTATACTGTGACTGCGTCGGGTAACGCATATGCACCGCTTCCGCCGCCTCCTGCGCCTGCCGGATGGTCACGGCGCACTCGATCTCCACATCGAGCGCCGTAATACGCAGCTGCGTCAGCTCGATTTCATCCTTGAGCGTGTTGATATCGGCATACGCGCGCGATATCTGCTCATAACCGAACAGGGTAAACAGGATCATGCCCGCAAGCAGGAACGCGCTGAACATAACGCCGATGCGCGCAAACGGATTTTCCGCATCCTCGGAAAGATGGATGCGGTACCCCTCCTCGTCGACTACGGTATCGTCGACCTCGGGCTGTCTGCCGCGACGGTTTTTTTTGCGCGCGTCCTTTTCGGCCCGCTTGCGCTTTCTGGAGGGCGCATACATGCGTGTACCGGGGGGGACCCCCTTTCCCGGCCTGTCGTCGAACTCGATTTCCACGGTCTTTTACACCTCTATTCGTATGCCGATGCCACGCAAGACATGCCCGCCGCGCCGGAACAGGCGCATCAAAGTCGTAAAAGACGTCGCCGCGGGGCGGCCCGCCATATCAGAGCTTCTCGATGCAACGCAGTTTGGCGCATGTGGAACGGCTGTTGGCCGCGGCCTCGCTCTGCGAACAGGTCAGCGGCTTCTTTGTCAGGATCCTCACCGTCGGCAGCTTGCCGCAAATACATACGGGCGCACTCGGCGGGCACGTACAAGGACGTTCAAACATACGAAACGTCTGCTTGACGATACGATCCTCCAACGAATGAAATGTAATTATACACAATCTGCCGCCCGTTTGCAACAGGCCGTGCGCCTGCTCCACCGCGCTGCGCAGACCGAAAAGCTCGCCGTTTACCTCGATGCGGATCGCCTGAAACGTCCGCCGTGCGGGATGCTGCGGCTCGTTGCGGAATTTGGCCGGAATCGCCTCCTTCACAATATCCGCCAGCTGCGCGGTGGTTTCAATCCTATTTTCTTTCCGAATGTTCACAATCCGCGCGGCGATGCGCCCTGCGAACCGCTCCTCCCCATAGTCGCGCAGAATGCGCGCAAGCGCCGCGTCGGAGTAGGTGTTGACCACCTCGCGCGCCGTCAGGCCCGCATCCCGGTCCATGCGCATATCCAGCGGCGCGTCGGCACGGTAGGAAAACCCGCGCTCCGGCGTATCCAGCTGATGTGAAGAAACGCCTAGGTCGAGCAGGATTCCGTTGACCTGCGCAACGCCGATTTCAGCAAGCAGCCGCCGCATATCAAAGAAATTTCCATGCAACGCCGCAAAGCGTCCCCCATAGGGCGCCAGCCGTTCCTGCGCCGCAGCCAGTGCCTCCCGGTCGCGGTCAATGCCAATGAGCCTGCCCTTCTCCGGCAGCCGCCGGAGCACCGCCTCCGCGTGTCCGCCGCCGCCGAGCGTACCGTCTACAAAAACGCCGCCCCGCGATGGCGCGAGCAACGTCATTACTTCATCCAGCAAAACCGGTATATGGTGAAATTCCATGCCGTCCATTCCTTTTTCCGGTGGCGCCGCCTCCGGATCTTCGCCAAAGGGCGCGTGCCCGGCGGAGGCCCGCTTTTGCAGCGGTTCTCCATGCAAATGTATACCAGCCGGATGGTTTCTGTCAATCCCGCCCAGACCGTCGACGCATTGCGGTTTGCCGGCGGGAAGCGCCGCGGTAGAATTTTTGCATGCAGCCGTCTGCCTCGGACGATTGCATCGTCTGTCGGCCCGGCTGCATGAGACGTG
The DNA here is from genome assembly GCA_964447605.1 of uncultured Oscillospiraceae bacterium. Lineage (GTDB taxonomy): Bacteria > Bacillota > Clostridia > Christensenellales > CAG-138 > CAYUTA01. Next base: position 7,546 of record CAYUTA010000088.1, read on the forward strand.
TCAAAATCACCGCGCATGTCGCTGATTTTGACGGAATGTTTGGTTAATCCTGCGTTCTTTCGTTACGGGATTGGCGGGCAATCCCCACGGAGCCCTTTTTTGACATGCGGTTTTATATTTATATTCCCATCAGCGCCAGATGCTGCAGCGCCGCATCATACGCCGCGTCCGCCTGCTCGCTGTACCCGGCCAGTGTCTCCGGATTCCAAATCTCAATGCGGTCGCCCACGCCGATGAGCGTTACGTCCTTAACAAGGCATGCCGCCTCCCGCAGATTGTTGGGAATCAGAATGCGCCCCTGTTTATCCAGTTCGCAGGCTGCGGCCATCGCATACAGCCGCCTGCGCACGGCCTGCCCGCCGACGTCCATGATGGGCAGCTTTGCCAATTTTTCGGAAAACGCCTGCCATTGCCCCGCCGACATGCCGAACAGGCAACGGGTGGACTGCGTCTCCAGCACGCCCTGTGTCAAAACAATGGTTTCACCAAGATCCTCGCGCCATCTGGCTGGAATAAAAACACGGCTCTTTGCATCCAATGCATGCTCAAATGAGCCAATCAGCAACGCCGGTCCCCCCTTCCTCGCCAAGTTCGCGCACCATTTACGATTTACTAAAGCGAGTATACACCACTCTCCCCCATTTGTCACCACTTTAATGAAATTTTTCTGTATTTTTTTTGAATAAATTGAAAATTTGACCCAAAATTATCCAATTTGCAATTCACC
>CAYUTA010000089.1:0-7894 GCA_964447605.1 uncultured Oscillospiraceae bacterium
GTGAACGATTCGGAGCCATTTCTGGAGCGTATGGAATATATGCGCAAGCATCTGGGACTGAATATCAAAGCGGCCGGAGCAGGCAGCGCCTATGGAACCAGCTTAAACTGCCGGGCAATGGAGGATATGGATATTCGCTTGTACACATGGAGGAAAAGGCGTGCTCGACAAATCGGAAGTTAATGAAGGTAATTGCGATGAAAATATTTGCTTTGGAATTGAATAATGACATAAAGGGAATTGAGAAAAGAAAGCAATACATAGAATCTCTTATAGCAAAAATACCGTCCCCCGATTTTGTTGTTCTTCCTGAACTTGCTCTTTGCAGTTATATGGCAAGTCAAGATATCTGGCAATATGCAGATGATTGTGGAAAAGATACTGCAAAATGGTCGGTAGAAATATCAAAAAAATACAATATATATATTGGTGTTGGCTATCTTGATAAAGAAAATGGAGATTATTACAATCGGTATATGATTGCTGGTTCAGATGGTATCTGTGGAACGGTAACAAAATCCGAAGGAGAAGCTTCTGTTTTCAAAAGAGGTTGGTTTGATAATGTTATTTCCACACCTTTCGGCAATGTTGGAGTTGCAATTTGTTATGATTCAAAACGCAAGCATTTTTACGAAAATGTGAAAATGCAAGAATTATCAATCATTCTATTTCCGCATGGCTGTCCTGCTGACCCTGGAAGGGTAGATGAAGAGATTGAAACGAATAACTTCTTTTGTAAAATTTATATGGATGCGTTCTCTATTCCGGTTGTGTATGTAAACAGTACAGGTAAGTTGGAATATATGCCTGGTAAAATGGGACGAATGATGGCAAAAGCAGGTTTTATGATGAATGGCGGAACAAACATTTATTCATCGTCAGGAAATCGTATTGATACTAATATGGATGAAGCGATAGGTATGGATGTATCATTGGCTTGTAGAAAAATGAAGAATAGCATTCGTTTTTATGGCGAAGATTTGATGAAAGGAAACCGGTTGTTTCGTCAATTTATCTTAAAGTATGACACGAAAGCCGGGATTAAGGAATATTACAAAGAGCGTTAAATTTTAGTTTATCGGGCAGTTTAGTTACGTCTTATTGGTAAAAGGTGCAGATAGCAAAACAGGGAGGGGGGTGTGAAGGATCGTACGGGCGGCAACGCCGCCTTCAGGTCTGCGACCGCGCCAACCCCGATCGGGTCGTTGCGCCCGATCTCGGCAGGATCGATGTCTATTTGCAGGAACGTGGTCTTTTGCGTATCAAACGTCACGCCCGGATACCAGCTCGAACTGTCCGCCTCGGCAAAACGCGTGCCAAGACCAAGTATTACATCGGCTTTACGCGTCAGCTCATGTGTAAACTCCAATCCCCAGAAACCAGTCTGCCCGATCATCAGCGGATGTGTATCCGACAGCAACCCTGGCCCGTCAACGCGTGTGACACGGGGATATCGAGGAATTCAGCAATCGCGGCGAGTTCCACGGACGCGCGTGCAAGCAGTATGCCTCCGCCCGCATGGATCACGGGATTTTCCGCCTCAACGAGCCTCTCGGCGATCGCCTTTACAGCGGACGGCGCAAGCGCGGGCGAAACCGTTATGCCGCTGTCTTTGTATGTGCGTTCAAACAGTCTGTCGTCAATCTCACGTGAGAACCTATCCATCGGCACGTCGATGAGCACCGGCCCCGGGCGGCCGCTTTCCGCAAGGCGAAAAGCCTTGTCGAGAATATGCGGCAGCGCCTCGGGGTCATCAATGCGCCATGCACGCTTGACAACGGGCTTTAGGATGTCATACTGCGAGCCGTCACAGTGCATGTTGACCTCTTGATGCGGATGCCGACCGTAGTAATAGCTCGGCACATCGCCGGCGATAACGACCATGGGGATGGAGTCGAATGCGGCGTTTGCGACTCCTGTTCCCACGTTTGTAATGCCGGGGCCAGGGTGGCGCATGACCACTGCAGCCTTATGCGTGACACGGGCATATCCATCAGCGGCGTGCGCCGCCAACTGCTCATGCCACACGGAGATGAGCTTGAGCCTTGAACTTTCCGACATTGCGTCCAGGAAGCCGATGACGGTATGACCGCACAGGCCCAATACGTACCTGAAGTCACGACGTCCAGATAATCCAAGATTAGCTCAGATACAGGTTTTTTCATTGGATGACCTCCTTATGCTCAATCTGTTGGATCGGAATGCCGCACATCTTAGTTCTGTTCATCCGGCCAGATCTCATAGTAGAAGTCTCCTAGCAGCGCATGCGCCTGCTCATGGGTGATGCTCTCGTCTGCAGGCTCCAACTCCGGACGATAAAACTCGCCGAACAACTCCTCATCGGATGGACGATCTTCCGAAATCGCACGGGAAACCCAGGTAACGTTCATATAGTGATGCAGATGCACGTTCTCGCTAGTTGCATTGCCGCCCCATGTACCGCAGCCAATGCTCGAAGTCATGGGCATGCCGTTTGTGAACGCGCCTGCATTGGCTTTCGATTGCGGTTGGCGGATCATCATACGGCCCACCGGTGCAACCATCGCCACGCGATGGACATGGTCGTCGTCGAACGTGTACATGCCAACGGAATGGCCCTTACCCCCGACCTCATAAATCGACTTCATCATCCGAATGGCGTTCTCAAAATCGGTGCCGTACTTATGTATGGTAAGCAGTGTGGTGAGTTTCTCGCGACAGAACGCATGCTCATATTCCGGCCCGATGCCATCGCTCATTGCGATTAGGAACTTGCGGTCGGCAGGGATCTCGAAGCCTGCGGCCTTCGCGACGACCTGCGGCGCGAGCGCGACGGTATCGCCCAAACGATGACATGTCTCGTCCCACATGACCTTCTTGACCGCTGCCTGCTCTTCGGGAGAAAGCAGATAGCCGCCCTCCTCAACGAGCGCTTCCTTGAGCGGCTCAAACACGGAATCCTCCACGATGATGTTGCCGTCCGCCGAGCAGCCGGAGCCATAGTCGGAGGTTTTTGAAAGCATCGTGTTATGTGCGCATTCCTGAATATTCCGGAGGGCGGTTTCATCAACGATCATCGTCGCGTTGCCGGCACCTACCCCGTAGGCAGGCGTACCGGAGAAGTACGCGCGGCGGACAACGCCCTGGCCGCCAGTCGCGATAACGAGATCAACGCGGGTGTTGAGCGCCTCGCTCATGGCCTTGTTGACGTTACCCTGCAGACACTGGATGAAATCCTCGGGTTCACCGATGTCGCGCAGGGCCTTGCGCATGAGGTTAACAGTCGCCAACGTGGTCTTGAGTCCGCGCGGATGGGGCGAGAAGATGATGACGTCACGTGCCTTGAGGGCATATATTGCATTGCCGGCGGGGGTCAGATCCGGATTTGTGGCCGGCACAACGCAGCCGATGATGCCGACGGGCTTGGCATATTTGACGATACCTTTTTCAGGCAGCTCTTCAATGATACCGACGCTCTTTTGTCGCAACGCGTCGCGCAACACGCCGCGAATCTTAAACCGCTTGTTGCGACGTGAAATCGGGTCGCCGAAGCGTGTCTCCAGAATGCCTTTTTCAACGAGTTCGAGAAAAGCAACCTTGTTCGATACAGCGGCTGCAATAGCCTGGATCATGCGATCGACACGCTGCTGCGAATAGTTTTCAATGATCTTGCCGGCCGCATCCGCACGGTTGTATCTGTCCTCAAGCTCTGCGATCTGCCCGGGTGTCAGCTTAGCGTATACGGCGTCAGTAGGATTCATTCTGCTCATAATGTTGTTCCTCCTTGTATAGAGATGTTATTTATTTGTTGATACTGGTTTCATTTTTCACCTGCCGGGTTGGCGGCTCGCAAAAAAGATTCTTTGACTTGCCAGCGCGGAGTATGTAGCTGTCCGTTGGATGATCGATGAGTTGACGCACGCGCTTGGCTATGGCTATGCACCGGTCGATGTCGATGCCGGTTTCAACGCCCATCTCGCTGCACATATGCACAACATCCTCGGTTGCAACATTGCCGGCCGCACCTGGTACGAATGGGCAGCCGCCGAGTCCTGCAAACGATGTATCGAACTGCGAGATGCCCGCATCCATGGCAGCGATGATATTGGCTGCGGCCATGCCGCGTGTGTTGTGGAAGTGCAGCCACCAGGACACATCGGGGTACGCTTTCAGCGCCTTCGTTGCAATGTCCCACACCTGGGTGGGGACCGCCATGCCGGACGCATCGGAAAGCGAGATCTCATCGACGCCTGCCTGCTGATATGCCTCGATGATTGCAAACACGTCTGCCGGCGGGATTTCGGACTCCCACGGGGAGCCAAATGGCATGGAAATCGATCCGGAGATCGCAACGCCGTTGTCCTTCGCCATGGCTACACAGTCGGCAAAACCCGCGACGCTCTCCTCTGGCGTTTTATTCAGGTTTGCCAGATTGTGCGCGCGGCTCGCCGAGACGTTGAACTTGACCTTTTTACAGCCGCAGGCCACCGCACGGTCAACACCGCGCAGGTTCGCAATCAACGCCCGCAACTCCACGCCGGGCGCATCGCCCAGAGCCCTATATAGTTCGTCGGTGTCCGCCGTTTGGGGCACCGCCTTGGGGCTGACGAACGAGCCAAGCTCGATGACTGGCACGCCTGCGGCAACGATCAATCGAGCCAACTCCAACTTATCGGCAGTTTGCAACAGCGTTTTCTCGTTCTGCAGCCCGTCACGCAGGCCAACCTCACAAATCGTCACCTTGTTTGGAATGTGCATACGGTTACCTCTCATTACTTCAAAGTTACGTGCGGGTTCTTCAATTTGAAAGAATTCGATATGTGTTTTACACAAGGAAAGGACATCTATCTGAACTTACAAACTCATGTTAGCGCAATGGACGCAGCGATGTCCAATATTGTATTTGAATGAATTCGATAGAAAAAAACTATGCTATAAGCCATTTCCCGTACACACGGCGTGCTGTCCATGGAGACCCTGACCGTTGCTTTTAATCGTGGAGTATGATAAAATATAAATCATTTTATTTCTGTTCTGATATGCAAAAAGATCATTCTTTTTTAGTTCATGAAGATGATGTATGAGGAGAGTGCGCATCATGACATTACAACAGCTTCGTTATTTTTGTGTGATGACAGAGGTGCTGCATTATACTAAGGCGGCAAATCAGCTCTACATTTCCCAGCCTAGTCTCAGCTACGCGCTCAGCGAAATGGAGAAAGAACTCGGCGTGCCGCTCTTTGAAAAGCGCGGACGGCAAACCTATCTAACAAAATATGGCGCCGTATTCTTGCCCCATGCCAAGAACGCGCTTGAAGCGCTTTCAAAGGGCGAGGCGGAACTGCTTCGGCTGTCCGACCCAACCGGTGGCAATATCAATCTGGGATATATTTACAGCGTCGGTTCGAGCACCATGCCCAATCTTGTGCAGAGATTCTATCTCCACCAAGGGAATCAGCAGATCACCTTTACTTTCCAACAGAGTATGACGGAGGTGCTGCATGCGCGGCTGCTTGAGGGCAGTCTTGATCTGATTCTTTCCTCTGACCCCGAATGCGACAAGTTCAACGCCCTGCCGTTTCACCGGCAGGAGCTGTTTCTCGTTGTTGGTTTGGGGAGCCCGCTCGCCGAGCGCGAGACCGTTGTGCTAGAAGATATCGCAGGTGAAAAGCTAATCTCCATCAACCACAATACCACGCTGTTCAAACTGATTGAGACATCGCTAAAAAGTGTATCCGTCAAACCTCATATCGTGTTTGAGGTAGATGAGTGCAACTCTATTGCAGCGTTTGTTGGCGCGGGTGTAGGCATCGCGATCATGCCGAAGATCCCGCTGCTAGACAGCTATTCGGTCAAAATCATTCCGTTTGCGGGCCATGGGCTCAAGCGGGATATCTGCCTATTGTGGGCAAAGGACCGCCACATGATGCCTGCGGTGCAGTGTTTCGTTGACTTTGTGCGCGACGTATATTTAAAATAGGCGTTTTCCAAAACGGATGGTTGCCAAGTGCGGAATTTTGCATGACATTATGAGTAGTACAACGAGCGCAACGATGTTGCGAAGGCACGTAACCACGCCCGCTGGAAGCGATTGCATCACGAATTTGTTTACGACGTACAGGCTGCCCCAACAGAAAAATGTAATGATTAAATACAGATGCGCGATGCCTGTTTTGTGCTTCATTGCCAACGCCCTTTCTTTATCTGTATCCGTTGCATCTGCCGGACACGACTGTTACAGCAACGACAAGTATTGCAGCAGCAGAATGCTGACTACTAGCGTAAACGCGGATGCAAGCGTCGTTGTAAGCACGATCTCACCCGCAAGCGTGCCGTCGCAGCCCATGGAGTCTGTGATTGCCGCGCTGTTGGCACGGCGTGAATGAGATAGATGGCAAACAACGCATTGCCGCGGTAGCCGAGCGCGACTGCGGCAAGTGTAAACAGTAGCGGCAACAGCAAAATCTTAATGGCGGATGCGGTCAATATGAACTTTCGATCCCCTTGCAGGCGGCTGAATTCGAAGCTCAGTCCGATGGAGCGCATGGCAAGCGGCGAGGCGGCGGCCCCAAGTTTCGATATCGGAGAGGCAAGCAGTCCCGGCAGCCGCAGACGGAGCGCATGGCACGCAAAACCGATGAAGAGCGCGAGAATCAGCGGGTTTGTGACGATGGATTTTAGCAACGTAAGCATATTTATGCGTTTTTGTCCATACGCGAAATAGGTCGGCACACACCGAGCGTATTGAATAGAGGCGGCAGCGCCATTGCCGTGAGTACTGCGGGAAACGAGTCCGTCTCGCCAAACATGCTGACGGCGAGCGGAATCCCAAGCAACACGCAGTTCGGGCAGAACGCGCCGGCCTTTTTGCGATCCTGCGTTATCTTGCTCGCAAGCAGCATCAGCGGTGGCACGGAAACGACAAAACTCGCCGTGCCAACCCCATACAACCCTATGTTGCTGATCTTTGAAAAATCGCAGTTTAGCGCGATATTGAACAATGAACATGGAATTAACACATAGTAGCAGACACGATTCACGATCGATGCTTGCTTCATCTCGGGACGCAACGCGTGCTTGAGCAGCATACCAACGGGTACGTTTAGGAACAGCGGCACGACCGCATTAATTGTAAAAAGCAGCCCTGAGATAGACCCTCACATTTCTATGAGCATGATGATAGACGATCTATCACAGAAAGTCCAATACAAGGTTTGTATGATAATGCGCGGAAAATACAATAGAAGTGTACCGGCGTACCCACCGATGTCGGCGTGCTTTTCTGTTTGACGGACGCATACCCGTTCAATCCGCCTCCGCAGAAAACGGGAAGATCAAACAAATCAGCATTCGGCAGTGCCAGACAGGCGCTGATTCCACATGAGTTTCTAAAACGAATCACATAAAACCAGCCTGGCCGCCGAAGATGCGCAAGCATATTGCAGCTTTCTTAGCGGCTCTTTCCCTGAATCTGTATAAACTCGTAAATCGCGTAAGATAGAGCGATATTTTGTTGGGGCGGGACGAGTTGCTTTACCCGCTTATTTCTTGTGCATTTCAACGTAAGTAAGAAACGTTTCGCTTTTATTCCCGCTTTTCGTTTTCAGAGTCTTCTCTTAACTTAGTGGCATTGCACGCCGTCTGGCCTTTTCGTATAAGAAAAGGCTCCCGAAATGGTATCATTTCGGGAGTCTTTTTTTGGAGGCGCCACCCGGAATCGAACCGGGGATGAAGGTTTTGCAGACCTCTGCCTTACCGCTTGGCTATGGCGCCATACCGATGGAGCGGGAAACGGGGCTCGAACCCGCCACCTCAGCCTTGGCAAGGCTGCGCTCTACCAAATGAGCTATTCCCGCAAAATGGTGCCTCAGAGTGGAGTCGAACCACCGACACAGGGATTTTCAGTCCCTTGCTC
>CAYUTA010000090.1:0-7474 GCA_964447605.1 uncultured Oscillospiraceae bacterium
TTCGCATTTTGCTTGCATAAGCATGGTTGTTATGATTTTAGATACACACTCTAGCAAATTCCTCCCGGAATTGTGCTATAATAGAGGCAATTATCGACGTCCAGGCGGTATGCGGGGCCGCAGGCAAACGGTCGATTCGTTGATTTGGAAAGGATGAAGCGCATGGATACCGTCTATCGTATTTTCATTGTCGAAGATGACGCGGTTATTGCGGAGCAGCTTGGGGAAAGCCTTGTAAAATGGGGCTTTGATGTGCGCCTTGCCGATGATTTTTCCAGCGTAGCGGCCGATTTTGAGGCCTATCTTCCCCATCTGGTCATACTGGATATCTCGCTTCCATTTTATAACGGGTATTACTGGTGCGGCGAAATTCGCAAACGTTCCAAGGTCCCCGTCGTCTTCCTCTCCTCTCGCGGCGACGATATGGATATCGTCATGGCCGTCAACATGGGCGGAGACGATTACCTGTCCAAGCCCGTTGCGGCCGAAGTACTCGTAGCCAAGGTGCAGGCCATGCTGCGGCGCAGCTATGACTACGAAGCTGCGCCGCCGACGATCGCCGGAGCCGTTTTTGACGCGGCGGGCTGCTGTCTGCTGCAATGCGGCCGGCGAACCGAGCTGACAAAAAACGAAGCGCGCATCCTGCAGCTTCTGCTTGCCGCCAAGGGCGGAATCGTCACCCGCGAGCAACTCATGACCGGGTTATGGAACAGCGACGCGTTCATCGACGACAACACGCTCACCGTCAACGTCAATCGTCTCCGCAAGACTTTATTGGAGGCCGGTCTCGGCGACCCCATTCAAACCCACAAGGGCAGGGGGTACAGCATTCATGCGTAAATTCCTCGGCTATTTGCATTACCGCCGTCTGCCGCTCATGCTGTATGCCGCGACCTGCGCAGTGTTTGCCGCAGTGTGCGCGCTTGCCGGACTAAACTGGCAGATCGTTTGTTACGCGCTGTTGCTGGTCGGCTTTTTCCTGTTCATTCTGCTGCTCATCGACGGCGCTCGCTATCTTCACCTGCTGCGCGCGCTCACGCGGTTTGATGAAACGGCCATGCTTCTGCCCGCGCCCCGCGACGCGGTGGAAACCGCCTATCAGGGGCTGCTGCGCGGGCAGGCTGAAAAATTCCGGCGCTACCGCGGCGAGCAGGCCGCAAGCCGTGCAGACGCGCTCGATTATTATACCCTTTGGGTACATCAAATCAAGACGCCCATCGCCGCGCTGCGGCTTTTGCTTGACAACGGAACGCAAAACGCTGCGAAGCGGGAGTTGTTTAAAATCGAGCAGTACGCCGACCTTGCGCTGCGCTATGTCAAGCTGGAGGACATCTCTTCCGATCTGGTTGCCGACGCGTGCCGGCTATCCCCCATCGTCCGCGCCTGCGTCAGGAAATTTTCTCTCCTGTTCATCTGGCAAAAACTCAGCGTACGGATCGACCCGCTCCCTGAGACCGTGGTTTCCGACGCACGCTGGCTCGCCTTCATTCTGGAGCAGATCATCGGCAACAGCATAAAATACACCAGATCCGGCGGCGTGCATATCTATTTTGAAAACGGCGCCCTGACGGTTTCCGATACCGGCATCGGCATCCGTGCCGGGGACCTGCCCCGCATATTTGAAAAGGGCTTTACCGGCTGCAACGGGCGGCTGGACGCGCGGGCCAGCGGCATCGGCCTGTATCTGGCAAAGAAGGCCGCCGACGCGCTTTCCATCGGGCTTTCTGCAAGCTCAGAAGTCGGCGCGGGCACCTCGATCAGCCTGACGTTCCCTGCACAGGACGCGTTTGCGCGTATGTGACAAAAATGTAAGCCGCGCGTTATGGTACGCCTCCGTGCCGCGCGTTATGCTAAGGTAGAAACGGAGGTTTTTTTCATGGAACTATTACAGGTTGAAAATGTAAAAAAAGTGTACAACACCAAGCTTGGGATGCACCCGTGCGTTGCGCTCAGGGGTTTGAGCTTTTCCATATCCGAAGGCGAGTTCGTCGCCATCATGGGGCCGTCCGGCAGCGGCAAGACCACGCTGTTGAACATACTGGCCTCGCTCGACCGGCCGACCGAGGGCGCCGTTCGCCTTGACGGCGCGGACTACGCCGATATCGACGAGCGCGAACTGTGCGCATTCCGCAGGAAGCATCTGGGTTTCGTGTTCCAGGACTTCAATCTGCTCGACACGTTCTCCCTCAAGGATAACATCCTGCTGCCGCTTGTGCTTTCGCGCACACCCGTTGCCGAGATGGAGCGTCGCATTGCGCCCATCGTACGGGAGCTTGGCATTTCAGAGCTTGTTAGCAAATTTCCTTACGAGGTGTCCGGCGGGGAAAAGCAGCGGGCGGCGGTCGCGCGGGCCATGATTACCGAGCCTCGACTGGTCCTTGCCGATGAGCCGACCGGGGCGCTGGATACCAAAGCCTCGCAGAATCTGCTCGAAATATTCTCCGGCTTTAACCGGCTTGGAAAAACCATTCTGCTGGTGACGCACAGCGCGGCGGCGGCAAGCTATACCTCCCGCGTGCTGTTTATCCGGGATGGCCAGATTTTCTCGCAACTCTACCGCGGGGAGGAAAATAACCGCGCGTTTTTTGACCGCATCGTCAACACGCTCACGGTGCTAGGAGGTGCGGACATTGGCTAAAGGGTTTTATTGGGGCCTGGCAAAGTCCAACCTCCTGCGCAGCCGACAGACCTATCTTCCTCAACTAATTGCCACGGCCGTAATGAGCGGCGTGTTCCTGCTCATCAGCGGCCTGACGATGTCCGATAAGCTGAGCAACCTGCCCACCGGCAAAACAGCGGCGGCAATCTTTTTGATGGGCATGGCGGTATTCGCCGTGTTCTCGGTTTTCTTTATGCTATATATCAACCGGGTCCTCGTAGGACGTCGGCAGCGTGAATTCGGCCTGTATGGCGTGCTTGGCCTGGAAAAGCGGCATGTCGCCAGAATTCTGTTTTATGAAAATCTGATGGTACAGGGGCTTGGGCTGCTTTGCGGTATGCTGCTTGCGCTCGTATTCGGCCGGCTGTTGTTCTGGGTGCTGCTCAAGCTCATCCGCGCAGCCGCGCCCGACAGCCAGTTTTTCCTTGCTCCCAAGGCGTTTTTATGGACTTTCCTGCTGTTTTCCGCCATTTTTGCCGTCAACATGCTGGTAAACCTGCGGCAGATCCGAACCACAAGTCCCATGCAGCTGATGCAGCGCGAACGGCAGGGCGAGCCAAAGCTAACCGGCACGGTTCCGCTTTTTATCGCAGGCGCAGCGATGCTGACCGTGGCCTACTCCGTCTCCTGGACGATTGAACAGCCGATCGTGGCCCTGTTTGTTTTTTTCACGCTGGTGATTCTGGTCATCGCCGCGACCTATCTGCTCTTTCCTGCAGGCAGCGCCGTGGTGCTGCGGCTGCTGCGGGCCGACAAGCGCTTCTATTACCGCCCGGGTAACTTTGTAACGGTTTCCGGCCTGATCCACCGCATGCGTCAGAATGCAAAAGGGCTGGCCAGCATCTGCATTCTTTCCACCATGTTTATCGTCACGATATCCGGTACGCTGGCGCTCTACTTTGGGCAGAAGGAGATGCTCGACGGCATGTATCCTTATGATATGGAGGTACGCTTTGCAGACAGCGTTGGAGACGGCGAGGTCCGCACCTTTGAAAAAACGCTGTTTACGCTTGCGGATGCGCATGGGCTTACGCTCTCCGCCGACCCGGCCAAACTGGTCACGCAGCCTTCGGAAGACGATGCGGAATCAGGGGCCGGTATCTATCCCGTTGGCGACACGCCCGGCTCAGAGCTCAAGCGCAATAATCACGTGTACCCGGACAGCCGTTTTGTTCCGCTGGAGCGGTTGATCTGCTTTGACGCAAGCATGCGCTTTGACTGCGAAGGCGACGAGGAAAGCTGTCTCGCGTTTGTTCAGGATGTTCTGCAGGCATATCGGACTGCATTTACCGACGTCCCGAACCGCATCGTGTCCGAGGTGTTTACCTCTAGGCAGGACGGCTACGGCCTATACGGCGGGCTGCTGTTTCTCGGCGTATTCTTCGGGCTTCTGTTCCTCGCGGTCACGGTGCTGATTATCTATTTCAAGCAGCTTTCCGAGGGATTCGAAGACCGGCAGCGTTTTTCTATTCTGCAAAAGGTCGGCATGGACGACGTACAGGTGCGCGGCATGATTAACCGACAGGTCCTGATTCTGTTCTTTCTGCCGCTAGCGGCAACTATGCTACACATGGTGTTCGCCTCAAAAATCATGGCGCGCATGCTGCAGTCGTTCGTGCTCTACGATCTGTGGCTGGTACTGGCCTGCATCGGCGGGACGCTTGCGGTATTTGCAGCCGTCTATCTTTCCGTATATCGTCTGACCGCACGGATATATTACGGCATTGTGCGCCGCTAGCGCCCGGCGTTCAAAATTTCACTGGCTCTACCGCCGTGCAGAACGCGCCGTCGGTTGAGCAGGCGGCAAGGCGGTAACCCGGTAAAAAATCATCATAACGGCGAAAGCGGTAGTCCGTGTCCCAACCCGGCACGGCGCCGCCGCTTTCATCCGGCAGAACGGCAAACGTGCGAGGCGAGCGCAAAAATCCGCAGCCCTCCGCCTTCAGAAAGCTTTCTTTCAGCGTCCAGAGCGTAAAAAAATCCGCTTGCGGGTCGGCGGAGGCCTGCAAAAACGCGGTTTCATCCGGGTGAAAAAAACGCGCGGAAAGACCAGCATGGTCGATTGGCCGGATGCGCTCGATATCCACGCCAACGGCACGCTCTGCGGTTGCCAGCACGGCATAACCGCCCGCGTGCGAAAGGTTGAACGGCGTTTGGCCGGAAAGATACGGCTTGCCATATGGATTGCTGTAAAGGGCTGCTGAAAGCGCGTCCATTTCGGCAATGCGCGTTAACAGCAGCCCCGCGCCAAGACAGCGCCGCCCCGCCGACGTATTGCCAAATTGTGTGATTCGCGCGCGCCTTACCTCCTCCACCCGCTCAAGCAGCGCCTCAAAGCGCGGCGCAAGCGCCTCCGTATCCACCGCGAACAACCGAACCATCCAGCGCCCTCCTTCCCTGCCGCCGGCGCTAAGCCAGCACGGACTTCCGCCTCCATTTCCCGCCCAGATAGCGCGGAACGAAACAGAGAATGCGCAGCAGCCAGTCGCAGTACATGGCGTAATATACGCCCGCAAGCCCCATATTAAACAACAGCACAAATACATAGCTCAAGCCCACGCGCAGCGTCCACATCGAAACGATGGAGACGGCCATCGTAAAGCGTGCGTCCCCCGCGGCGCGCAGCGCGTTGGGGAATGCAAACGCCATCGGCCAGACCAACGCGTGCATCACCCCCAGCAGCGGCAACGCGGAAACGCTCAGAGCGGTGGCTTCATCCGTAAGGTGAAACAGGCCGATCAGGGGCTTGCTAAGCGCCGGCAGCGGCAGGTTCATCACCGCCATGCACGCATACGCCAGCAGGGTCAGCCGGCGCAGATAGGACTTTGCCTGCGCAATATCCCCCGCGCCCATACATTGGCCGAATACCGTAATGATGGAAAGGCCGATTGCCGAGCCCGGTACAATCAACATGCCGGAAATGCTGTTGACGATTGCGTTGGCCGCAATGGCCGCCGTACCCAGTCCGGCAACAAGCGTCTGCACCGAGAGCTTGCCGAAGTGAAACAGCCCGTTTTCCAGCCCGCTTGGAATGCCGATGCGCAGGATGCGGCGCACCATCTGCCAGTCAAAGCTGATCTTATGCAGGCCAGACAGCCAGATTGGGTTGCTGCGGTTACGAACCGGCAGCAGCATGCATGCGGCGGCCGCCGCCCGGGAAAGCAGCGTCGCCGTACCCGCTCCCGCCGTGCCCCAGCCGCATTGAAAGATCAACAACGCATTGCCGCCAATATTGATCACATTCATCAATACGCTCACAAGCAGGGAAACCCGGCTGTTCCCCGTTGCGCGGAACATGGCGGCGCAGGCATTATAAATTGCAAGAAATGGGAAAGAAAGACCCGTTAACAGGATATAAATCTGTGCATTTTCCAGCACGGGCGCATCCAACGCACCAAAGATCAGCGGCAACAACACACGCCGAAACGGCAGCAGCAACGCCGAAACAAGCAGGGCAAAGCCTGCGATTGTATACAGAAGCTGTTTGGCCGCGGCGCGCGCATTTGCGCCGTCCTGCCTGCCCAAATACTGCGCGCACACGACCGCGCCGCCCGTAGCGAGCGCAGCGAGCACCTGAATGACAAGATTGTTGACAACATCCACCAGCGCCACGCCGGAAACGGCGGCCTCTCCGACGGACGTAAGCATGATCGTATCGGCAACGCCCACCGTCATGGCAAGCAGCTGTTCAAAGATCAGCGGAACAATCAGCCTGCGCAGCGCACGAGAGGAAAAAATCGGTTGTTTTTGCGTGGATAAAGCTTCCATTCCAGATGCGTCAGAACCTGACAAAATCCTCCACATCAAGAATGAACACCGTCGCGCCGCCGACCGTTACGGTCATGGGCATGGAGACGCTGTCCACATTGTGCGGGATGCCGGTTGCGGGCGCGGTCACGATCTGCCTGCGGGAGGAATGCTCCTTGATGGTTTCCAGCGCAATGTCCAGCTTTTCTTTGGGCACGCCGATCATGAGCGTCGTATTGCCCCCGTGCAGAAACCCACCCGAACTGGAAATACGCGTGACATTGATATCATGCTCGATCAGCGCGCGCGTAAGGGCCTTTTTGTCGTCATTCTGAATGATAGCAAACAATAGTTTCAAGCAAAACACCTCCTGTATCCAGTATACTCCGCCTGATGAAAAATCTGCCCCGCTTATTCCGCCGGCTTAAGCGAAAGCAGCCTGCGGTATATTTCAACGCCGTTGAGCAACGCGTCTTCATCGAAATCAAACCGACTGTTATGCAGCGGTTGATTATTCTTCCCGCCCCTTACGCCAAGGAACAGGAACATCCCCGGCACGACCTGTTGATAACAGGCAAAGTCCTCCGCCGCCATCACCGGGTCCGCAACAATGGTATCCTCCATCCCCACCAGCCGGTAGAACTCCTCCACCATCGGGCGCGGGTTGTCCACACAAGGGTAATGCATCCTGTGCTGAAATTCAAACTTTGCGCCGGTCACGATCTCGAGCCCTTGAAGCGCCGCCCGCATCCGCTTGCCCAGATCTGCGAACACCGCCGCGTTGAACGCACGCAGCGTGCCGTTGAGCTCAACCGTATCGGCAATGACGTTGCGCGCCACGCCGCCATTGATTTTGCCGATGGTCAGCAGCACATCCTGATGCGGGTCGACATTGCGCGTAATCAGCGCCTGCATAAATGTTATCATCTCCGCGGCTGCCACGATTGCGTCCACTCCAAGCTGTGGGCTCGCGCCATGCGCGCTCTTGCCATGCACAATCACGTCAAACTCCAGCGTCTGCGCCATCATTGGCCCCCAGCGCACGCCCACCTTTCCCTTGTCGATGGT
>CAYUTA010000091.1:0-7236 GCA_964447605.1 uncultured Oscillospiraceae bacterium
GTGGACCGTAGAAAAAGCAGCCCTGAAAAAGCCTTGTATCATGCGGCGTTCAGAGAGCTGAACCGATGTGGTTAAGGTGTTTATACCTAAGACGCCGAAAACGCGGTTACTTTTTCTACTGAGCGCCCCTGTGCAGGATGTTTTTTGTCCTGCACAGGGGCGCATTTTTTATTGAAGGGAGTTTATTATGGCTGAAAAACAAAGCTACGCCGAGCAGAACAAGGCTCGATTAAAGGACATCACCGACAGCATTGAAACCGGCATCAAGGATTTATTCCAGTCGGACAAATACAAACGGTATCTCTCCACCATGAGCCGTTTCCACCGCTATTCGCTGAACAACACCATGCTCATCTATATGCAGAAGCCCGACGCCACCCTATGCGCTGGCTTCAATAAGTGGCGCGACCAGTTTGAGCGAAACGTGACGAAAGGCGAAAAGGGCATCAAAATCATCGCGCCCACGCCTTACAAGAAGAAAATTGAGGAAATGAAGCTGGACCCGGACACCAAAGCGCCCATGCTGGACGCGGACGGCAACGCCATCATAGAGGAAAAGACCATCCAAATCCCCATGTATAAGGTGGTCAGCGTGTTTGATGTGGCGCAAACAGAGGGAAAACCCCTGCCGGAGCTTGCGGCAAACCTCACCGGCGACGTGCAGAATTA
Source organism: uncultured Oscillospiraceae bacterium (assembly GCA_964447605.1). Lineage (GTDB taxonomy): Bacteria > Bacillota > Clostridia > Christensenellales > CAG-138 > CAYUTA01. Next base: position 670 of record CAYUTA010000091.1, read on the forward strand.
CGAGGTATTTATGGAGGCGCTGAAACGCTCCGCGCCTGTGCCTATCAGTTTTGAAGCTATGCAGCCGGATATGGACGGGTATTTTTCTGCCGACGCACAGCGCGTCGCCATCCGGGAGGGCATGAGCGAGGTGCAGACCGTCTCCGCGACCGTCCATGAGATCGCACATTCCAAGCTGCACAACCGAGAGCTGGAACGACTGACAAACGAAACCGCTGATACAGACAAGCCGCTGCCACAACCCAAGAACCGTGAAACCGAGGAAATAGAAGCCGAAAGTATCTCTTACGCCGTCTGTGCCTACTATGGCATACAAACAGGCGAGAACAGCTTTGGGTATTTGGCTACATGGTCGAAGGACAAGGAATTGTCTGCGCTGAGGGCCAGTCTGGAAACCATCAACAAGACTTCCTCCGGCCTGATTACGGATATAGACCGCAACTACGCAGCCATTATGAAAGAGCGCGGGCTGGATAAGGTTGAGCAGGCCGCTGAACAATCTGCGCTATCGCCGGAGCAGACGCAAATTACAGAAGCATTTGAGGCCGCTAATCTTTACTACGATGCCGACCCCAATCGTTTATCCTTTTCGGGCAGAGGCGTTGACGGCGCGGAATATGCCTTTGATAGCTGGAAAGACGCCGCAGAGTGGATCGACAGCGCACCGTTTCAAAATGCGGAAATTAACCATGCGATAAAGCGTGTGCTGCATCCAGAACAATTTACGGAGCAAGAAACGAAAGCGCCGACCTACCCTATGCCCGACCCCACGCTCACCGCCCTGGATATGCACAGCTATGGCTACACCGACGTGGATATGCTGCCGCTGACAAGAGAACGTGCGATTGAGCTTTATCAGAGGGATTTGCCCGTGTATATGCTCTACAACGACAATACCGAAGCAATGGCGCTTGATACGGATGAAATCATCACCTTTGACGGTATGTTTGGCATCAGTCGCGGCGATTGGGAATTGGAACGCGAGTATCTGGAACTGACCGCAGGGCATGAGCTGACGGACAAGGATCTGGAAAACAGCTTCCTCAACAATCCCGCCGACGCCTTTGCCATCTATCAGCTCAAGCATACCGAGGATACACGCGACCTCCGCTTTGCGCCGTTGGAAACGATAACGGCGGCTGGCCTTACCGTGGCGCACGATAATTATGAGCTGGTCTATACCGGCGAGCTGCCGAAAAGCGGCGATACCGATAGCAAGCTGAACGACCTGTTTTATCAGTTTAATCAGAATCACCCGGAGGATTTCAGGGGACACAGCCTGTCCGTCAGCGACATCGTTGCCTTAAAGCAGGCTGGCGATGTATCCTGTCATTACGTTGATTCATGGGGCTTCAAGGAACAGCCTGCATTTCTAAAACCGGAAAACTACCTCAAAAACGCTGAGATGGCGATGGAAGATGATTACGGCATGATCGACGGCATTGTGAATAATGGCGTTAAGCAGCCTACCGTGGCAGAGCTGGAACAGCAGGCAAAATCCGGCACACCCATCTCTCTCATGGATTTAGCGGAGGCCGTCCACCGTGAGCGCGGCGATGACCGTAAGGAAAAGCGCCCCTCCGTGCTGGCACAGCTCAAAAGCTACCAAAGCAAGGAAAAATCGAATACAGCGCCGAAAAAGAGCGCGGAAAGAGAGCTATAATATGAACAATTTTACCCATGATGAGCGAAACCTTATGAGCATTTACAATTCCACCGGCACACGAGAGGGCCTTATCCGAGAGCTGCGGGGGATGCGCGGCTACCTCGCGGATGATGAGGCGGAGCTTCTTGCGCTCACCGATTCCGCCATCGGCAAGCTGGAGGGCATCAGCGACGCCCAGTATGCCGAACTGGACTTGTTCCCGGAGTTTGACTGATGCCCACAACAACCGCATATTTCGGACAGGGGCGGCGTTTGCCGCCCCTGTCTCTTTGAAGGGAGGAAAAGCCTACGAATAACTTACAATCCTATCGCCAAATGGCAGACCACGCGGCGACGCAGATCACCGGCAGTCATGTGACGTGGACGGAGTTTCTCACCACCGCCGCAAGGCTGTATAAGTACCCCTACAACGAGCAGCTTATGATATTCGCCCAGCGGCCCAACGCCACCGCCTGTGCGGAGTATGACGTCTGGAATCAGCGCATGGGGCGCTATGTCCGGCGCGGCTCAAAGGGCATCGCTGTCATCGACAACCGGGGTGACAAGCCGCGTATCCGCTATGTGTTCGACGTGGCCGACACCGGCGGCAGGGAGAATGCCCGCAGCGTCAATTTGTGGCAGCTTCGCCCGGAGCACAACGACGCTGTTTCCGCCATGCTGGAACGGAATTATGACGTGCCTGAAATGGACGGACTTGCCGACCAGCTTGAAAAGGTAGCGGCACAGCTTGCCGATGAATACTGGAACGAGCGCAAGCGTGATATTCTTGACATCGTTGACGATTCCTTTTTAGAGGAGTACGATGACTTTAACATCGGAGTGGCGTTCAGAAATGCCGCCACCGTGAGCATCACCTATTCGCTGATGTCCCGATGCGGCTTGCAGCCGGAGAATTACTTTGAGCATGAGGATTTTCTCAGCATCTTCGACTTCAACACACCGCGGACCGTCTCCGCGCTCGGTACGGCGGTCAGCGAGGTCAATCAGCAGGTTTTACGACAAATTGGAGTAACGATACAAAATTATGAGCGCGCGTACAGCGCGGAAAGGATGGCAGAGCATGGAGAACAACCTGACCTACACCAAGAACGGAGATTACCTGATTCCCGACCTGACGATTCAGGAGACGAGCCGGCCCATCGGGAAGTACGGGAGGATGCGGAAGAAATACCTTCAGGAGCATCGCCCGATTTTGTGGAACAGCCTGATTCTGCAAGAGAAGCTGTTCCCGCACCTGTTGGAGATCGAGCAGGCGGCGCAGAGCCGGTTGGAGCTGATGATGCCGGAGCTGATGAAAGCGGAGGGCGTGACCGAGAGCCTGAAAGCCAGCGACCCCATGAAGTGGGTGGGCCTGATGAACAACTGCAAAGCACAGGCGGAGGAAATCATCCTGAGCGAGTTGATTTTCAGTTAAATTCCCAACCGGTAACAAGCAGCGTCCAATTAAGCCTTTTCCCCACAGAAGATGAGCAGATAGCCTATATAGACCAAGCGGAGAGCGTAGCATACACGCCCTTCGCTTTTTCTTTTGCACAGGAGGACATCGACCATGTGCTGCGGCTTGGCGGCAATAACGACAATAGCCGCCAGCGTGTCGCTGCCGAGTACATGATGCAGAAGCCAGTGGAGGAAATAGCGGCATTTCTCAGCCGGGAGTATATCGGCGGCAGCGGCCTTGTCACAGATAACGGCAGACTATCCGCATGGTTTGCCGAGGACGGTATTCATCTCGCAAAGGGCGACGCCGCCCGGTATGTGCCATCGGCGCAGGTGATTTCATGGCAGGACGCCACCGAGCGTATCGGGGCGCTTTTGGAGCAGGGACAGTTTGCCACCAATGTGGAGCTTACCGAGACGGACGGCTATATCCGCAGCCAGCTCGCGCAGTCTCTTTGGTATCTGCGGAGTGACTTTGACGAGCCAGCAAGAGAGCAAGGTTATCTCTCTGTCATGGAGGATTTTAGAGGCGGCGGTTTCCCCGATGAAACCGCCAGACTGTCCGAAGCTCTTGCGAAGCCGGAGTTTCTCACCAAGCTCACCACCGAATATGAGCAGTTTTTGGATGCTTACACCGGGAATCGCGATTTGCTCCGCTTTCATTATCACCGTCCCAAACAATTACTTGACCGTCTCCATGATCTCGCTTTACCTCGGCGGGAATACACCGCCGATATGAGCGAGCCAACCCGGACCGGACATTTTATCACCGAGGATGAAGTTAGCGCCGCTTTGACACGTGGCAGCGGTTTTGTGGACGGCGAAAGCCGTATTTACGCCTATTTCACCGAAAAGCATACGCCAAAGGAACAGGCGGCATTTCTAAAAAATGAATACGGCTGGGGCGGTCATAACAACGCTTTGCCCGGCTCGTTTCATAGTCAGGAAAATCACAGCGGCAAGGGCGTAGAGCTGAAAAAGCCGGAGTGCGCCGACATTCAAATGACGTGGAGCACCGTAGCCAAGCGCATCACCGAGCTTGTACGAAAAGACCGCTATCTCACCCCTGCGCAGAAAGCAAAATATGAGAAATTGCAGCGCGTCAAGGCCGAAACAGACCCCATGCCCAACATTGAATATGACGCTTATAAGGATTACAGCGCCGTTAAAAATGCCCATACGGACGATATTGTGCTGTATCAGGTGGGCGACTTTTTCGAGATGTACGGTGAGGACGCGAAAAACGCGGCGGGCGCGCTTGATATTGCGCTCACTACCCGCATCGTCAATCTCGTTGATCGCGTTCCCATGTGCGGCATACCGTCAAACCGGCTGGAACAGTATGTCCAAAAGCTCCAAGACGAGGGCTTTGACGTTACCATCTCCGGCATTGGGGTCAACAGCAAAGAACGTCGCGTTTTCTCCCTGCCCTCCATAGACCATGCCGCCGAGCAAGCCATTGACGCCCACGAAGCAGAAGTTGCCGCTGACGGAAGCCGCGCTTTCCCGGATAATACGCCGGAACGTGAAGAAGCTCCCGCTGTACCCGCTCCAAAAGCTGAGATAACACAGGACGATATTGACGAAGCTCTCCGCGCATGGAATGGCGATATTGCCAGCAAGCGCCGTGCGCAAGACTATATGACCGACCATGCCCGCGAAAAGAACGCCGCCGCGTGGCTTGCAAATGAATACGGCAGCCCCGATGCGAAATCACTATACATCACAGTCACCGGCACCGATCTTGAAACGGAATTACCGTGGCCAAAGGTGCAGCGACGCATTGCCCAGCTCATTCAAAGCAACAGCTTTCTGAGTGAACAGGCGGCGGCGCAAGAAGCCCGGTATCAGGTGGTGGTCTATCACCACACCATGAATGGCTTTGATGAAAAGCTGGAGTATCAAACGCTGCAAGAGGCCGAAAAGGTAGCGCGGGGCTATGTGGACGGGACACTGGAAGCGGAAGGCTTTGCCTATGATGGCGCGGCTATCTATGATTTGCAGGAAAAGCAATATCTCCGCGTTTTCGGGGACTATCCAGACCCCTCCGCCCATGCTGCTGCCATCCAAGCGGATATTGCCGCAACGCCGGAGCAGGCAGCGCCTACTAAAGCTGCCGCCGAGCTGGACTTAACTGATACAGATTTACAGGATGTTCTTACCGGCGAGGGCGGTCTATTGGACTATCTGGACAAAGATAGAGTCGGCGGCTGGTTTCGAGGTGGCGACGATAACGCCGCCATCGCACAGAAGTTGTCCGAAACCTATGCGGTATCAGCCGAGACAATGACACTTCTCAGCGGCGAGACAGCGGATTATTTTACATCTGCAAATGGTCTGGAAATCAATATCCACGACAAATTTAACACACGGCTGTCCTTCGGCTGGGATGAAATCGCACCCGTCCTCCGCGCCATGTATGAGCAGGAGCACGACGGCTTTTATCATGCGCCGGTGACGCCGCAGGCAGAACAGGCCGGGCAGGATATGCCGGAGGCTTCCACCGCGCCGGACAGCGATGACCGAGATATTGATGAAATACTGAACGACTATCCCATAACCGTGGATGTAAACGGTGAGCTGCGTACCTTCCCCAATGCCGACGCTGCGGAGGAAGCGTTAAACCGCGCCAGCGCTTTTCCTTATTCCGTGGGCGATACCGTCTATTTGGAGGACAATAAGCCCTTCCTCGTGGAAGAAGTCACGGATATGCACATTCAGCTCCGTGACCCCACGCTGTTCTACCCCATCTGGCGGTCTGAGAGCCGGGAGAGCTTCGAGCGCCTGATGGAGCGATACCCGCAGCCAAAGCAGGAAGCGCCGGACATTCAGCCGCCACCTGAAAACTTCCGCATCACAGATGATGATTTGGGCGTGGGCGGCGCAAAGGCCAAGTTCCGCATGAACATGGACGCTATCACGACATTGCAGCAGATTGAGCTTGAGGGCAGACAGGCCACGCCGGATGAGCAGGAAATTCTATCAAAATATGTTGGCTGGGGCGGCCTTGCAGACGCTTTCGATGAAACCAAGCAGAATTGGTCGGACGAGTTCAAAGAGTTGTACGCCACGCTCTCCCCGGAGGAATACGCCGCCGCCAGAGCGTCCACGCTGAACGCCCACTACACCAGCCCCACCGTTATCCGCGCCATCTATGAGGCCGTGGGCAACATGGGATTCCAGACCGGCAATATCTTGGAGCCATCCATGGGCGTGGGCAATTTCTTCGGTATGCTGCCGGAGGAAATGGGCGCGTCCAAGCTCTACGGCGTGGAGCTGGACAGTCTAACAGGCCGCATTGCCAGGCAGCTCTACCCCAAAGCCGACGTCACCGTGGCAGGCTTTGAAACCACAGACAGGCGGGATTTCTTCGATCTCGCCATCGGCAACGTCCCCTTCGGGCAATATGGCGTCAATGACCGGGCTTACAACAAGCTCGGTTTTTCCATTCATAACTACTTTTT
>CAYUTA010000092.1:0-6792 GCA_964447605.1 uncultured Oscillospiraceae bacterium
CATGAGCTGTTTTTGCCCTGTTTACCTGGTGTTTGTGTGTTTTGCTCATGGCTATTATACTAACATATATAGGGGATAGCAGACCAATTTCAGGGAGGGGACAGAAGCTATGGAACGTAAAAAAACGCAGGTTTCCGACGAAGTAAAGGCTGCCGCCGCAAAGAAGGCGGCAGCGGCCAAGAAAGACGCGGCGGCAAAGAAGACGGCTTCGACAAAGGGCGCGCCCGCAGCGGAGAAGAAAGCCGCGCCGAAAAAGACCGCCCCCAAAAAGGAAGCCCCCGCGAAGGAAGCGGCGGAAGAAGCCGTGGAGGAAGCGCCCGTACGGGAAAGCAAGCCCGCCAGGGAGAAAAAGCAAAGGCTGGAAAAGCCGGTTACGGACGATGAGCGCAAGCGCGTCAAGGGGCTGCGGACTGCCGCCATCATCCTCTGGGTGCTGGCCGTTGCTGCGGAAGTCGGCGCATTCTTTGCATTTAGCTGGGCCAATCGCAACAACGCGCTGTATTTCGGCACGCTGGAAATATGGTTGCTGATCGGTGCGCTTGTGCTCGATGCGATTTTTTGTATCGTGGCCGCACAGCTTTGGAAGAAGTCCAACCGCATCAGCCCCTGCCTGGCGGACAGCAAGTTTGTGCGTACGCTCTGGCATCAGCTGGGCGTCATCATGGTGCTTGTCTGCTTCCTGCCCATCGGCATTTTCCTGCTGCTCAAGTCCGACAAACTGGACAAAAAGACCAAGACCATCCTTCTGGCCGTTGTAGCGGCGCTGTTTGTCGGCGCGACCACCGCCAGCATCGATTACAAACAACCATCCGAGGAGGAAGTGCAGCAGTTGCAGGAGGAGGCTGTTGCGGCCAGCGCGGCCGATGCGGTTTGCTGGACGCGCTTTGGAAAATCCTATCACTTTGACCGCAACTGCCATACGCTGGCCCGTACGACCGAGGCCAATCTGTTTTCCGGCACGCTTGACGACGCGTTTGCCGCCAACCGTTGGGACCCTTGCGACTATTGCGCGGGCGGCGCGGAGGCCAAGCTCAGCGAAGAAGCGGCGGATGAAGCGGCCGACGAGCCCGTAAAGGAGCCGCTCGAGGAACTGGAACCCGCCGCATAAGCCCGCGGTTACGAATTGACAACGATACAAAGGCTCCCGCCCATTTGTGCGGGAGCCTCAGCGTATCAATAAAGCCATGGGCGGGTCGGCGGGCCGCAGTCTTGCGGAGGTTCGTTCCGGCTCCGCCGGATTTGCCGGTGGAACGGATCGCCCGGTTTGGGCGGTTTCCCTGCGCATGTTGCCGCCCGGGAGCCCGCAAAGACCTGAAAACCTTACGGCTTTCATCCGCTTCGGCGTGCACGCCGCCAAAGCCGATGGAAGGGCAGGGGCTGCGGCTTTTGACAATCCCGAAACGAAAAAATGTGGGAAGAACCAGATAATTCGTCAAAAACGGAGCTTTCTGACGGCATGAACAAAGCGGCAGCCGATCCAATCGTCCGGGGCAGATCGCTGCATGCAAAAATCCTGCCGCAGCGGTTCCCGTCAGCCCCGGGCGTGCACGCGCTGATTGTCGGCCGGGGCGCCCGTGTTTAACGGCCGGATTTTATAGCCGAACATCAGGGACGATTTGGTGTGCGCCTGATAAAACGCCTGCCGGACGCGCTCCATGACCGCCTTTCCGGAATCATATGTCACTGCGGACAGCAGCAGGGCGTATTGCGACGCGCTGTAGCGGCTGATGGTGTCGCCGCGGCGCAGGTTGCCGTGCAGCACCTTGAGAAGGGTCTGCATCGCGCTTTCCTGTACAAGGGAATCGACCGGCTCGCCGTTTGCGTTTCCGATGATGCACAATCCAAGGAAGATTGTGCTGCCGTTGCGCGCGAGGATCCGTTTCTGAATGCGGTAAATTTCCGGAAAGATCGCATATTCGCATATCAACGCGCCGCTTTCGTTGCTTTTCTCCTCCAGCAGGGCGCGGATGGCGTCGATATCCGCATCCGCCTTGGAATCCGCCTGCATCAGCCTGTGGTACACGGCGCGCAATTCCTCGGGCGCCTGCGCGCCCTGCTCCTGCCCGGAAAGATCGTTTAAAAAATAATAATACCGGCTGAGCGCCTCGTGCTTTCTGCCTGTTTTGGAAAGCGCCAATATCAGTTCAAGATGCAGTCGCCCGTCAAAAGGCTCGACCTCCTGCGCCCTGCGGCATACCTGTATGACGGCGCCATATGCATCCGCCTGCTTGAGCAGCTCGATAAGTATCAGCATGCATTCGATGAACTTATCGTGATAATACACGCTTTTTAGCACGATCCAAGATTCGTCCGAACCGCCGCCAAGCAACGGGCCGGAGTAAAGGTCCAATACGCGCGCGCATCGCTCAATGCGCTTTTGCCGGCTGAGCCGCTCGTCGGCGGCCTCGCGGCAGAGGCGGTCAACCTCATAGATATCGACCTCGCAGTTTAGCGCCATGTTCCACTGGTAATAGCCGCGCGTGGTCAAAACCGAGCATTCCAGCTCCTGAATTCCGCTTTGTGCGATCAGGCTGCGATAGCGGTGCAGCAACGTCCTGAGCGCCGTTGAGGGATTTCCGCTTTCGCGGTCGGACCACAGCGCGGTCAGCAGTTCCTCATGCGAGACGGGTCTGCCCCGATTCAAAATCAGATATTGGATAAACAGATTTGTCTTACGCGCCTGTTGCAGCTGTTCAAGCACCAGACTACCGTCTGATGTAATTTCAAAGTTGCCCAACAGCCGGATCTTCACCTTGGCCATGCTTGCTTCCCCTCATGATACAATATACAATATATGCCCGCTTGCGGCCGGAATCCACTCCATGAAACCGCATGATAAACCCATGGGAACAAATTGAGTATAGCGCCATTGGTCGGATATTTCAACAAAAAGTTACATGCCGCCGTCCGCAACAATCCCCACGCGCTTTGCCGCCTGCCGATGTAGCGCCGGCGCATCCAACAAACGCGCGGTACAAATCCACTTTTTGCACGTATCGCGCATGGCAATGGACCTTGAACCGCTGAGAGGGCGTCTCTCCGGCGGGGCCAATTTAAGGCCAAAACGCGCCTTCCGCCATACCCCCTGCGTTGACGGGCCGCGATCATTTACAACAGCGTAACGCCCGCCCGTGCGCACACCGCCGCGGTTTCCGCATCCCAAAGCGAGCTTTGCACCTCGCCGATGTGCGCCTTGTTGAGCAACTGCATGCACATTCTCGATTGTCCGATGCCGCCGCCGATGGTCAGCGGCAGTTCCCCGGCAAGCAGCATCCTGTGGAACGGCAGCGCGCGCCGGTCCCCGCAGCCTGTAACCGTAAGCTGGCGGTCAAGCGACGCCGCATCCACGCGGATGCCCATGGAGGAGATTTCAAACGCGCAGTCGAGCAGCGGATTATAAAACAGGATATCCCCGTTGAGCGCCCAGTCGTCGTAGTCCGGCGCGCGGCCGTCGTGCGGCCTGCCGTCGGAAAGCGTGCCGCCGATGCCGAGAATAAACGATGTCCCGTGCGTCCTGACATACAGCGTTTCGCGTTCCTTGGCCGTTTTGTCCGGATACAGGTCCAGCAGTTCCTGTGCGGTTACAAAGCTGACGCTCTTGTCCACCCAGGGCACAAGCGTTTCATAGCGCGCGCACACCACCTGCTGGGTATAATAGACCGCATCCACGATGCCGCGCACCGTCGCCTTGAGCGTGTCGATATTGCGTTCGCCGGGGGTGATGACCTTTTCCCAGTCCCACTGGTCAACATAGACCGAATGCAGGTTGTCGAGCTCCTCGTCGCGCCGGATGGCGTTCATGTCCGTCACGAGCCCGCGGCCCGGCCGGAACCCGTAACGGCCCAGCGCATACCGCTTCCACTTGGCCAGCGAGTGCACAACCTCGCCGTTGCCGCCCGTTGCGGGGATGTCAAACGATACGGGTCGCTCCACGCCGCTGAGATTGTCGTTGAGGCCGTCGGCCGGGTTGACAAACAGCGGCGCGGATACGCGTTTGAGGCGCAGGATCGCGGAAAGGGATTCCAGAAACGTGCGCTTGATGAGCTCGATCGCGCTCTGCGTATCATACAGCCCGAGCTTGCTGACATAACCCGGGGGAACATAGGATTGCTGCATCTGTTGTCTCCTTATGTTTGTTTCCCTGACGGGAAAGTTTCCACCAGAATATCCCGCTATGCGCTTCTTTGTCAAGCCGGAATGTGCTATACTGAACAGGCGTTCCGTGTGCGCGCTACGGGCGGTTTCTGTGGTTTTTGCGGCGGAAGGCACGCGTCCGGACCCCACTGGCTGCCGCCCGGCAGAGGGACAGGGGTCGGGAGCGGCCGCCTTTTTAGGCAGGGGGACTGTTTTTTTGCCGCCCTGCCCGGGCGCTGCCGACAGAGCAATCCCGCGCGGCGCTTTGCCCGGTGCGTCGGAAGGGACGCAATGATACCCATATCGTTTGCTAAGGAGGATTTATCATGAAGCAAGCCAATACAACCCCGCATATCACCTGCAGTCCCGGCGACTTTGCCAAAACCGTGCTCATGCCCGGCGACCCGCTGCGCGCCAAGCTCATTGCCGAAACCTACCTGAAAAACGCGGAGCTTATCAACAATGTCCGCGGGATACACGGGTATACGGGCATATATGAGGGCAAACCGGTCTCCGTCATGGCCAGCGGGATGGGCATGCCCTCGATGGGAATCTATTCGTACGAGCTTTTTAACATCTTCGGCGTGGAGAACATCATCCGCATCGGTTCCGCGGGCGGGATCGATCCCGATCTCAAGCTGTTTGACCTCGTCATTGGCCAGGGCGCGTGCACGGATTCCAGCTACTTTTGCAGCTTTGGCATCCCGGGCAACTACGCGCCCATTGCAAGCTATGCGCTTTTGCGCAGGGCCGTGGACGAGTGCGAGCGCCGCAAGCTGCGCTGCAAGGTCGGAAACCTGCTTTCCTCGGATGTGTTCTATGGCGAAAGCGGCATTGCCGGTACGCTTGCGTGGCGCAAGATGGGCGTGCTGGCCGTGGAGATGGAGGCCGCCGCGCTGTATATGAACGCCGCGCGCGCAGGAAAGCGGGCGCTTGCCATCTGCACCATCTCCGACCTGCTTGAGACTCACGAGTTGACCACCGCCGAGCAGCGCCAAAACGCGTTCCACGATATGATGCAGGTTGCGCTGAGCATTGCCGAGTAAGGTCTGCCGGGCGCACCTCCGTCAAAAAAGTCCGGGATGGTCGAGAGAAGCAGCCCTCGGCCATCCATCCGGCTTCGGCGGCGTGCACGCCGAAACGGATGAAAACCGTAAGGGGCTCAGGTCTTTGCGGGCTTTGCCGCCCGGGAGCCTGCAGGGCTTTCGGCAAGCAGCGGTTCCCCCGTCAAAAAACAGAGTTTTCGACGGCTTTGCGCCCGCACAGAAGGCGGGCGTTGTCTTCCCCGCGTTTCGATCCCTCATCTTTTTGCATAAATAACACGGCTTCTCCTTCCGCAAAATCATATCAAGCCCATCCGATATGTCCGCCCTGCATTTCCGCAGCTTTCCGCATGGCCGCCCGCGCATATTCATGCCCTGAAACCGTGACAAAATAAATGTTATGCAAGCTGTTTGCTGCCGTCATCTTTTCCGGCGGTTCACCGGCAAGGTTTGTATCAAAATCAAAATACGTTTTTCATATGTGCGTGACATGCAGGTCTTTGCATATCCTAAATGCGCCTTGCGCTGGACAAAGCTTCCAAACGCAGCCCGGGCCGCATCACGCTCGCTTTGCAAAACCGCTCTGATTGCCCGCTTTTATGAAAAATAGCGTAAAGAAAGCATGCCGCAACAATTCCCTGTCACAGCCCCTCAAAAAGGGCTTGTTTTTTTGCACTAATTTTGACGAGTGGACAAAATATGGATTTTTCATTTATTTCCTGCATAAGAATGGCAAAGCAGGGAAGCATCGTAACAACCCTGGGCAAAGGAGGAGGAACGATGAAAAGAAGATTCATCATTTGGATAACGGCGTTGATGCTGACGCTGAGCCTGACGATTGGAGCGGCCGCGGCAAAAGACGAAACATACGATCACCTGGATGTACGCAGTGCCGGAAAAGTAACCATTACCACGCAAACAACCGACCAGAGTACCGGTCAGACCACGACGAGAACGGAAACAATCGATGTGGACATTTCCGATCTTTCGGTCAAGGTCAACGGCAAAAAGCTGCGTATGGGGGATAAGACCACCTCGGAAAGCGCGCTGTATCCATATGAATATCAAAGTGCGCGCAGGCTGAAAATTCCGGCCGGCGCAAAGATCAGCGTAACCTGTACGTTTGTGTTTACTTATGACGGAGCGCGGGAGAGCGTGACGGGCACCTATCGGTTCAGGCCTTCGGATACCAACTGCGAGGGTTGTCCGAAAGGAATCGACCTGCTGATAACGGCGGAGAAGATTAAAGACGTGATCGTGGGCGCGCGGCCGACGCCGCATCCATGCACGCCGACGCCTGTGCCGGAAACGCCGACGCCTGTGCCGGAGACGCCGACGCCTGTGCCGGAGACGCCGACGCCTGTGCCGGAGACGCCGACGCCGCATCCGGGCACGCCGACGCCGCGTCCGGGCACGCCGACGCCGCGTCCGGGCACGCCGACGCCGCATCCGGGCACGCCGACGCCGCATCCATGCACGCCGACGCCGCATCCATGCACGCCGACGCCGCATCCGGGCACGCCGACGCCGCATCCGGGCACGCCGACGCCGCATCCGGGCACGCCGACGCCGCATCCGGGTACGCCGACGCCGCATCCGGGTACGCCGACGCCGC
>CAYUTA010000093.1:0-6514 GCA_964447605.1 uncultured Oscillospiraceae bacterium
TGTATTTATATTCGACGCTTCACTCAAATATCCTTTTGGATACACACTCTAGATTTGATATGAGCTTTAGAACGTCTTTGTCATCTTCAATGTATCGGAACGGATTGTAGCACATGGACGCTTCGGGGTTGATAAGGTCAAATACACGCACGTCGTAGCCCTTGGCATTGAGCAAATGCCCCGTGGAGCGGAGGATTTCGGCTTTTGGGTCCGTGATAATGTAGGAACAGTTGCACTGCATAACATTCGGCTTGGCGTAAAAGCGAGTCTTGCCCGCGCCGCTGCCGCCGACCACCAGCACATTGAGATTCCGCTTGTGCTTATACCCATCCAGCCCCATGCGAAAGCGCTTGGTCAGCAGGAGATTATCCTCCAGCTTGGGCGCTTGATACCGCTTGACGATTTGATTTACGTCGCCCCACACGGCGCTGCCGTGTTCCTCCCGCCTGCGGTAGTTACGTTGGTTGGAAGCATAAACGCCTATCGCTATCCCATAGGCCAACTGAAACAGCAAAATGCACTTTGTCGTGCGCTCTGTCCATAGAAGGGTAAAGGGATTTGAAAGGGTTGCAGACAGAGCGTCCATCATCTCCGCAAGGTTCATGCCGGGCGTGATAGCCTGTGCGAACAGCACGGCCAGCCATGCTACAGGCAGGCAGCCAAAAAGCGGCAGCAGGAGCTTGCTCCCGCCGCCGCTGGTAGAAGGTAATCGCATATTGTCACCGCGCTTCCCGGTCGCGCCGGCGCTTTCGTTTACCGCTGGTGCGGATGACTTTTAGCAGAACCTCATCCACAGGGGACGAGTCTCGATTTTCTTCCAGCAGGCCATTACGGAAATGATTGAGGGCATTTATCACGATGCCGCGCTCATAGCTATCCAATTCGACGTCATGTTTTTCTTCCATACGGCTCACCGCGCTTTCGCCTTGGGCAGCTTCTTGCGCTTGGGCGCCTTATGGGGCTGGGATTGCGAGAGCTGCTGGGCGTCCTTTACGTTGAGCTTTTTGCTCTCTTGCTTGATTTCCTCCAGCGCTGCCCTGACCGATTGCCTATCCCTGCCGCCGTCGCCGGGGCCGGGGCGGGACGCTGAGCCGTTGCTGGAGGGCGAGGAAATCTCGGACGGACTCCCGCTCCCTTGGACGAAAGGGTCTTGCGCACCCCGGCTTTCCACGATCTCGCTCTCGATGGCGCCGGCGTCCACGGCGGCGAGGCTCAGATGATCGAGCACCCGGTTGATCTTTACAGCGTCGCGGGCAAACACCATGACGTCTGTTTCAGGCGCGGGATTGTGCTTATCCACCACAGCGACAAAGAGGAAACCGTACTTCTTGGCTTCCCGCGCAAACGCCTTAAGCTGCTCCGTAGGGATCTGGAATATCTTCATGGGCTTACCCTCACGGAGCATACGGGCGATTTTTGTTTTTCCCCGCGTCTTTTTGCTGTCGTTTAATACGGCGATGAGATAAGTCGCCACATTCTTCGCCGCGAGGCCGGAGAGCTTCAAGGCGACCTCCGTACCCTCCAATGTATACCGCACCACCTGATCGGCGGCATCGGAACCGTTTAGCATATCGTTATCCTCCTACATAAATAAAATGAAAAGGCGGACGCCGAAGCAGCCGCCTAAAAGTTGTGTTTGCGATCACAGCAAAACGTCGTATTGCCGCCTGTTGTATAGTATCCTTCGTATTTCTACGGTGCTTTCATTTACAACGTAAAACACGATGTAGTTTTTTACCAGCAACGTGCGATATCCTTTTAGACGAAGCTGCGTATCTTTCACCAGTGGGCAGCGCTCCGGCAGTTCCGCCAAGCTGCCGATCTGCCCGACCAGCAGATCATAGTATTTCATGGCGGTGTCTGGGGATAGCGTGTTGAGGTAGTCCACGATCTCCATGAGATCATTCTGTGCGATAGGGTAAATGATTATTTTATACTTTTCCATGCACCCGCGTCCTCATTTGATCCGCAAAGGTTTGAAAATCCATAGCTACAGCGCCGGACGCGATCTCGGCCTCCGCTTCAGCCAGCTTTGCGTATAGTTCAAGCTGCGCCTGTTGGCGCTCGTATGTTTCCATACTCATCACCACCATGTCACCCACGCCGTTTCGCGTGATAAAGACCGGCTCTCGCGTAGCTTTGCAGAACTCGCTGATCTCATTGGAGCTGTTTCGCAGGTCAGATATGGGTCGTATGCTTGGCATATGCTCACCACCTCTCGTTATTCACAACTTAATATTAGCATAATTATGATAGATTATCAAGCTATTTGCGTTCCGTATGATTTTTCCCTCGACCCATGACAGAATAATCACGGCCACGCTGCGCTTCCCGCACATCCCGCAGCTTCTTGCGTATATCCTCGGAATGCTTCTCAATATCCCTGCACAGGTATATCTCCGCCCACACAGGCCGGAGCCGCTCGTTTACGGCCGCAATTGCAGCATCGTTGCCGGGCTTGCGGTAGAGCTTCTTTCGCTCTGCAAGCAGTGGCTTGGTCTGCTCCTGTAACTCTGCAATACGGGCATGGAGCTGCTCGACCGTTTCATATCCTGTGCGGGAGAGGTAGTTCATTTGGCGAATGCGTTGGTTCAGCTTGGTAATATCCGTTTTGAGCGCGAGGCTTTCCTCCGGCTCGATTCGCCCACCCGCTGGCCGAACCCCCATGCGCCGCAGATAATCGAAGTACAGCGCCCGAAGGCAGCGCAAAGAAAAAGCCGCCCTGATAGACGTTGGTCGCAGGAACACACGACGGTATTTTACGCTGCCGCTTTGCCGGGGCGATACGGTATAGCCATTGGGGCCATCCTCGTCCAGCCGGTTAAACATACGATCTGCCCTGCGAGGGATGGGCTTATCGGCCAGCCGTTGGAGGATATCCTCCCAGCTATATCCTTCACCCATCTTATCACTCAAACGGATATATCGCTCTGCGCCGGGCGGCAGCACTTTCACATATTTGTGGCGAGGATTTGCATCCGTTTTGTAGCCACATTCCTCGAGATATTCCAAAAGCGCTTGAGAGCTGAACACCCTCTCGCTGGTGATGCCACGGTCGATGGCCTCCCGAAGTACAGACCGTTGGGTCGGCTCTCCGTTGCGCTCCGCAAGTATCTCGGCGTAATGCTTGCCTCGGCTGCCCGGTTTGGGGTCGATTACTGACAAACCGTTTTCACGACAAAGCTCGTCGGATATGCGGCGGATGGTTAAGTACAGGTCCTTCTCCCCAATAAAATACTTCTTACCCGTGATGCTGTTGACGGAGTTCCAAACCAGATGGTTATGGAGCTGGTCGGTATTAAGATGAGTCGATATGACCACTTGAAAGCCTTGGGATAGCAAGCGGCGGGCAAGCTCCACGCCAAGGGCGTGGCATTGGCCTGGCGTCACTTCGCCGGTAGCGAAGGATTGGACGAGGTGAAAACCCTGTATGCCGTCCTCTTTATCGAAATGGCGCTTTGTATCCACCATCTCACGATAGGCGGTATCCTTGCCGCAGCCTATGGCGCTCTCGTATATGGTTTTCTCCGTCTTATCGCGGTTGAAGGCGTAATCCACGGCATTGGCGAGCGCGGTCTTTTCCTCGTTCATCGTATAGCTGATGGAGTTGCCGATGTTAAAGCGTATGGCGTGTATCCCCGTCCAAGCCATGTCAGTATTTCTCCGCGATCAAGAGCCAAGTGCTGTCGAGGACGAAATGGAAGGTTTCGATCTCATCCTTCGTGAGCGCACCCTGCTCTGTGAGCCGCTTGAGTATTTCTTGTGCATCGTTGGCGAGTGCGCTCATCTTTTCCAACAGTTCTGCGTGGTGTTCGCATGGACGTTCAGCAATGGGTTTATCCAGCAGCGCTTTCCTGCAATAGCATTGCAGGGACAGGCCAGAGCGGTCGCGGCGCTGTGTGACCTTGGCAAGCTCGCCATTGTTCAGATATACAACGATTCGCTTATTTCGTTTGCGCTTTACCGTGGAATTTTCCGTTTTCTCGATTTGGTTCATGTACATCGTTCTCCTTTCAGCATCGTAATACCGGGGGTTAGGGGGCAGCGCCCTCCTAAAAGCGTGAAAGGGCGGCCAAGTGGACGCTCTTTCACTATGCTTGAGACCTGATTCCCAGCCGTGTTCCCTCGTCGGCGAGGCCGGAGCCCTGCCGATACCTGCGGAGGCGCGCGGGTCCTTTTTTCGCAGCGTATGGCCTGCGGCAGGACGCCCTGTGGCGTACCTGTTGGGAAGATAGGCGCGGGGCCTTGCCTGCCTATCGCACATATATTAGTGGGCTTGCGCTTTATATGGGTAATTCGATGGGCAGGCACCTACATAGGCGCCTGGCTTCATCAAACTTTTTCGCAAGCAGGCGCCTATGTAGGCGCCTGCCCCTGTCAAACGGCGTTTTCCAGCCGTTCTTGGGCAAGTTTCGTATATTCGGCGCTCATCTCTATGCCCGTTGCAAGGTATCCTTCCTGCACGGCGGCAAGCACGGTCGTACCGCTGCCGCAGAAGGGATCCAGAATATGGCCGCCGGGTTCGGTGATCTTCACGATGTCCCGCATGAGGCCGATAGGCTTTTCCGTGAGGTGGATTCGGTTTTGAGGGTTGGCGTATCGGAACACACCGGGCAGGCAGCCCACCGGGCGGTTGATTGGCATATCGCCGTTGCTGCCCCATACCACAAACTCCGATTGCTGCTTGAAGCGGCCCTTTTGTGGGCGGCAGTTCTGTTTATCCCACACGGCGATTCCGCGCCAGATCCAGCCCGCCCATTGGAGCGCGTCGGTAAGGCTTGGGAGCTGCCGCCAGTCGATGAACACAGCCACAGGCGCGCCGGGCTTTGAGATGCGACGGCACTCGGAGAGCCACTCCGCCGCCCAATCCGTCCAGCTTCGCTGGTCCTTGGCGTCGCCATCAAAGGCGGGAGGCGCGTTGTCGCCCATGCTGCTGTATTTGCGGGTCGTTGATTTCACCTTCTCCGCTTGCGTGCGACCGCCCGAAGCATACGGGGGATCGCATATAATGGCGTCGAAGGTGCTGCATTCAAAGGCTTTGAGCACTTGCAGGGAGTCCCCCTGCAGGATGCTCCAGTTGTTATCGTTCATATAATGATCTCGCTTTCTTTGCATAATAAAGAAACGACCCATGCGATTTGCATGAGCCGCTTGCGCAGGTGATTTTATTGAATGTTTATCGTTCCATGTCTTTTTTGTTCTTACGCTGAATGCCGCTGTAGGCTATGTTCCGTTGCACGTCCCTTGCGGCAAGGTCTACCGCTATCGCGTGTGTGCGCATATGCTCCTTGAGCCTCTCGGCGCGCTCATCAAGGGCCTGAGCTATAGCGTCGGCGCGGGCGCTGTCAACATATTCGGAACCGGCGAACACCTCCCGCGCCACATCCCCTATGTAGGAAAGGGCGCTTGCGTCGAGCCAGTCAAAATCACTTACAAGGCGTAGTTGCTCCAGATGCTCGGCCTTAAACGGTTTGCAGGCGACCGATGCATTGGCTCTGATTTGGCCGATAGGCAAGCCGAACCACAGGGATGAGCCGCTGTCAAAGATGGGCGCGGCGTCGATCACCTTTAACGTATCCGCATTGCGCACAATGCCGAAGTTCCCCTGATGCCTGTCCTCGTTGGATATGAGGTAGTCAAGGGTGATCTGCTGCGCCATCGCCAGTTCGATATCCGCTATACCCAACGCCTCGCAGCATTGGATGTAATGGCTGTACAGCGAAACATGGTTGGGCTTGGGCGCGGTGCGCATAACGTACCATGCCGAAATATACTCCGTGTCAGGCGATATGAAATCCTCGCACACGCTGCAAGGCGCGCCCGCGTGCGTTTGAAGGGTATAGTCCACATGGGGGATATTGAGCCTCTCCATGATGCGGCTTGCGATGACCTCATTATACGGCTCCTGGCGTATCGCGCCGCTGCCGCCCTTTATGAGATACCGCTTTCCATCCCTGACGATCCACTTTTTACGCAGCCAGCCGTCCGAAGTGTTGTCCGGGGACATGAGGCTCAAATCGCGCCCGTCCACGTTGCCGCCGAATAGTATTTCGCCCACATCCTCCGAAAACGGGTTTTCAAAAAAGTTTACGTCATGCCAGCCAAGCCCGCTTTCAATCGGCTTGATCCAATACTGATCCGACAGGCTCAGCCCGAGGCATTTATCCAATAATAATTGCGGCGCTGAAAGCCGCAGCGCGTCCAGCGCCTGCCGAAGCCCCGCACGGCTTGCCGGGATGGAGCGCCCAATCCACCATTCGTTCAATGCGGCTCTGTCCACGACGCCCTTGCGCATGGCAATGCCAAGGGGCAAATGATTTGCGCTGCTGATCGTGCCGATAGCGGCGATGGAGCCCGTGACCTGGTCCAGCGTCAGTTCAACGACCGGCACATCCTTGTGCATGAGAGAGTATTCCTTATGATCCTTAGCCACAGTTCCACCTCCTTGTATTTTGTTTCATAGCCATGAGCAAAACACACAAAGATCAGATAAACAGGGCAAAAACAGCTCATG
>CAYUTA010000094.1:0-6289 GCA_964447605.1 uncultured Oscillospiraceae bacterium
TCGCATTTTGCTTGCATAAGCATGGTTGTTATGATTTTAGATACACACTCTAATTTATATGACACTATTGACATATTTCCGTTTTTAGTGCTATGCTCAATCTAATTTAATAGTGGGAACAGGTCATGGAAGTCGGGTGCAACCCCCGCGCAAGGCCGTTGCTGTAAATCGTCCCAATGCCGTTAGCATAATGTCACTGAAAGCAATTTTGGGAAGACGCCGATGGAAGAAGCCCTCGGGCTTCGGACGATGAGCCAGAATACTTGCCTCGTTCCTTGCCGCAAGGTTTCTTCTTGCGGCGCGTTCAGCTCTGCGGACTGCCGGAGCAATGAATGAGTAGGGCAAGTCGCCTTCTTGTTGATTGAGCCTGTTTGCATTGCCGAATGCAGACAGGCTTTGTTGTTATCCGCCGAAAAGTCGCATACGCGCCCTATCGACGATGGCATAAGAAGATACAACAAGGAGGAAGAAAACAAATGAAGCATTGCAAGTCTGTTCTTGCCGCCGTGCTGGCGGTCCTGTTCGCACTGTCCGTGTCCGGCTGCACGGCAACGCCCGAGGCAACCCCGGCGGAACCCGTAGAAGCGCCCGCCGTCACAGAACCGGCTTCCGGTCCCGCCGAGGCGGCCAAGCCCGTACTGCTTGTGGTCAGCTTCGGCACGAGCTTCAACGACAGCCGCGATATCACCATCGGCGCCATTGAAAACGCCTTGCAGACCGCCTACCCCGATTACGAGGTGCGCCGGGCGTTCACCAGCCAGATCATCATCGATAAGCTGAAAGAGCGCGACGGCCTTATCATCGACAAAGTTACCGAGGCCATGGACAGGCTTGTCGCCGACGGCGTCAAGGAGGTCGTAATCCAGCCCACGCATGTTATGAGCGGCTTTGAATATGACGATGTGATCACGGAGGTCACGCCTTATGCGGATAAGTTTGATCGCTTTAAGATCGGCGAAACGCTGCTTGCCACCGATGCGGACTACACGAGGATGATTCCCATCCTTACCGAGGCAACCAACGACGATAACGCCGGCGACACTGCCATCGTGTTCATGGGCCACGGCACCGAGCATGCGGCCAACGCGACCTATGCAAGGCTCCAGCAGATGCTGACCGGTGCGGGCTACGCCAATTACTTTGTAGGCACGGTGGAAGCCTCGCCGTCGCTAGACGATGTGCTGGCGCTGGTCAAGGAAAGCGGGGCAAAGAAGGTCGTGCTGCGGCCGCTCATGATTGTCGCGGGCGATCACGCCAATAACGACATGGCGGGCGACGAGCCCGATTCCTGGAAGTCCGCCTTTGAAAAAGCAGGCTTCGAGGTGGAGTGCGTTATCGAGGGTCTCGGTCAGATGCCCGCCATCCAGCAAATGATTGTCGATCATGCAGGCGCGGCAATGGCAAAATAAAAAGGGGCTTCCCCAATACGGCTTCCGCGCACAGAGATGTGTGCGGAAGCTGTACGTATCTGAGAAAAGAGGATTTCACCAATGAAAAAAACGCTTGGCATAACCCTGTTTGCGCTGCTGATTGCAGTCGCGCTGGCGGGTTGCGCACAAAAGAAAGCGTCTCCCGCCGTCACCGCCGCGCCCGCCGCTACGCGCGTGCCGATGCCGGAACCGGTCCCCGAACCGCCGAAACCGCTTGTGGGCAGCCAGCTGCGGGACGGCGTCTATCCCATCACGGTTACTTCCAGTTCGTCGATGTTTCGCATTGTGAGCGCGCAGCTTACGGTTAAGGACGGCGGGATGACGGCCGTCCTGACCATGAGCGGGCAGGGCTACGGCAAGCTATACATGGGTACGGGCAACCAGGCGCTTGCCGATGCGGAAAGCAGCTATATCCCGTTTGTTTTAGACGCCAATGGCGCAAAGACCTTTCATGTGCCGGTTGCCGCGCTCAATCAGGATATTGACTGCGCTGCATGGAGCATTCGAAAGGAATCCTGGTATGATCGTGTGCTGGTGTTCCAGTCCGAATGGATTCCGGCGGACGCGATTTTGACGGAGTGAACGCATGAACAGGAAAAGATTGATTCTGCTGCCGTGTGTGCTGGGAATTTTGCTCGGTGCGGCTGCCTGCACGCCAAAGCCGCTCGCCGATGGTCCATATACCGTGGAAGTAACGCTCATGGGCGGCTCGGGGCGCGCCGGTGTGGAATCGCCCGCCGCAGTTACCGTTCAGAATGGCGTCATAACGGCCACCGTCGTATGGAGCAGCCCCTATTATGAATGGATGCGGGTGGACGGTGTGCAATATGATCCAATCCAGAGCGATGGGAACGCCACGTTCGTTGTTCCCGTTGCGCTGGATACCGATATTTCCTTTTCCGCGTTGACCGTCGCCATGAGCGAACCACACGAGGTCGCGTACACGCTCCGATTCGATTCCGGCACGCTTGCGCCTGCGGATGCGTTCGCGCAGCCGGAGCGCAGCATGGAGCTGTCCTACGCCACACAGTTTCAGGTGGATTACTATGCGGGCGGATACAAGCTTTTGACCCTTGCCGACGGCGCCCGTTATCTTGTTGTGCCGAAGGGCGGCGCTGCGCCTATCGGCATTGACGCCGATATGACCGTGCTGCAGCAGCCCATTGAAAATATCTATCTCGTCGCCACTTCCGCCATGTGTCTGTTCGACGCGCTGGATGCGCTTCCCGCGATTCAACTTTCCGGCACGAAGGCGGATGGCTGGTATAACGAAAATGTGCGGACAGCCATGAACGCGGGCAGCATACAATATGCGGGCAGGTACAGCGAGCCGGATTACGAATTGATTCTGTCAAGCGATTGCGGGCTTGCCGTAGAATCCACAATGATCGGCCACGCGCCGGAAGTCAAGGAAAAGCTCGTTGATTTGGGCGTTCCCGTATTGACGGACCTGTCGAGCCGGGAATCGCATCCGCTGGGCCGCACGGAGTGGATCAAATTATATGCTGCCCTGCTCAATGAAGAGGACAGGGCGGACGCGCTTTTTGGCGAACAGGTCGCCTATCTGAATGCGGCGGCAAGCAATGAATCCACCGGTAAAACGGTTGCGTTTTTCTATATCAGCACCTCTGGATACGCCATAGCCCGAAAATCCGGCGACTATGTCACGAAGATGATTGAGCTTGCCGGGGGCGACTACATCTTCGACAATCTCGGCGATCCCGAAACCGCCACCTCCACCGTGACGCTGGAAATGGAGAAGTTTTATGCTACCGCAAAGGCCGCGGACTACATCATTTACAACAGTACCATCGGCGGGGAACTGCACAGCCTGAACGAACTGCTCATGAAAAACGAACTGTTGGCGGATTTTAAGGCAGTGCAGAGCGGCAATGTCTGGTGTACGGGTCAGAACCTGTTTCAGGAAACGACGCGGCTTGGCAGCATGATTCTGGACATACACCGAATGTTGACCGAGCCCGCGCCGACAAAGCTGAATTACCTTAACAAGCTGCATTAGGAACGGACGGGATGGATGTGCCTGAAAAGAACAGAATGCGAAGATATTGGTTAACGGCAGCGGCGCTTTTTACGCTGCTGCTTGTGTTCATTGCGCTCAATATCAGCCTGGGCAGCGTGCGCGTGCCGCTGCGGGAGACGGTTCGCATGCTGCTTGGGCAAAGCGCGGACAAAACCGCATACAGCATCCTTTGGAAAATTCGCCTGCCTCGCATGCTCGCGGCCATTATTTTGGGCGGAGCGTTGGCACTGTCCGGTTTTCTGCTGCAAACCTTTTTCAATAACCCCATCGCCGGGCCGTATGTGCTGGGCATCTCCTCCGGCGCAAAGCTCGTTGTGGCGATTGTGATGGTCTGCGTATTGGGTGCAAACCGCTCCGTCAGCTCCGCCGGCTTGATCGGGGCGGCGTTCGTCGGCGCAATGCTCTCCATGAACTTTGTGCTGCTTATTTCGCAAAAGGTACACCGTTCAGCCATGCTCATTGTGAGCGGCGTGATGATCGGCTATATCTGCTCGGCCATCACGGATTGTATCATTACCTTTGCCGACGACGTGAGCATTGTCAATCTGCATAACTGGTCCCGGGGCAGCTTTTCCGGCGTGTCATGGGAGGACGTACGCGTCATGGCCATTGTGGTGGCCGTCACCGCGCTTATCGTCTTTATTCTGTCAAAGCCCATCGGCGCCTATCAGCTTGGCGAGGCTTACGCGCAAAACATGGGGGTGAATATCAAAGCGTTCCGGGTGCTGCTCGTGCTGCTCTCCAGCGTGCTTTCCGCCTGTGTCACCGCCTTTGCAGGGCCGATTTCCTTTGTCGGCATCGCCGTACCGCACCTCGTCAAGCAGCTTTTGAAAACCTCCCGGCCGCTGATCGTGATTCCGGTATGCTTTTTAGGCGGCGCCATCTTTTGCTTAGGCTGCGATCTCATTGCCCGCACGGCGTTTGCGCCGCTGGAGCTAAGTATCAGCTCGGTGACCGCGGTATTCGGTGCGCCGGCCGTGATTGCCCTGATGATTCGCAGGCGGACGGGGGCGGATGCATGAACGAATTCTTTTTTACCCATAAGCTCACCGTAGGTTACGGGAAAAAGCCGCTCATCCGAGATATCGAAATTCGATTGCAAAAGGGCAGGATTCTCACTCTGATCGGGCCCAACGGTTCGGGCAAATCCACAATTTTGAAAACCATCACAAAATATCTTTCGTGCGTCGCCGGAACGGTCTATATCGATGGCCGCTCCATCGCGGATATGACGAACCGCGACCTTGCGCATCAGGTGTCCGTGGTGCTGACCCAGCGGCTCAGGACAGAGCTTCTCACCTGCCGGGAGGTGGTGGAAACCGGGCGCTACCCATACACGGGCAGGCTCGGTATTCTCTCCGGCGAGGACAAAGTACAGGTGCGGAAGGCGATGGAGCTCGTTCATGTGCTTGACCTTGCGGAGCGTGATTTTTCCGCCATCAGCGACGGGCAACGGCAGCGGGTGCTGCTGGCCCGCGCCATCTGCCAGGAGCCGGAGATTATCGTGCTGGATGAGCCGACCTCGTTTCTCGATATCCGCTACGAGCTGGAGTTGTTGAACATCCTCCGCACGATGGCCCAAGAGCGCGGCATCGCGGTCATCATGTCCCTGCACGAGCTGGATTTGGCACAGCGCGTGTCCGACGACGTGCTCTGCGTCAAGGGCGAGACCATCACGCACTACGGAACCGCGCAGGAGATTTTCAAAAAGGATTTGATTGAACCGTTATACGATTTGACGGAGGGAAGCTATAATCCCCTGTTCGGCAGCCTCGAGATGCGGCGGATCGAGGGCAGGCCGGAGGTGTTCGTCATCGCGGGCGGCGGTACGGGCGTCGAAACGTATCGGACCTTGCAGAAAAAGCGTATTCCTTTTGCTACGGGCATTTTGCACGAAAACGATGTGGATTATCAGGTGGCAAAGGATTTAGCCAGTCAGGTCATTGCCGAAAAAGCTTTTGAGCGTATTGCCGACGCGACCTTTCAGCAGGCGGTGGAATGCGTCCGCGCCTGTGGAAACGTGTTGAACTGCCTGACAAACTATGGCGAGCTGAACGCACGAAATCGAGCGCTATACATGGTAACCAGGCAAATGCAGCTACCCGTTATAAATAGCGACGATGGACTGTAATTCTTGCCTTATGGTCGTAAAAGGGGCGGGCTGCGTCCACATATTGGCGCAGCATGTTTTCTCTGCCGTATTCGTTGATGAGCAGGGTTTCATATCCGGAGAGCTGGATGGAGGAGGGCATGAGATCGATGCCCTCGGCGTGGTGGATTATGCCCTCGGAAGGGTCGATGGGTTGCTCCGCAATAGCCTTGTCGATCACGTCGGCAATGGTGTACGGCAGTTCGTCCGGGGTCTGGCAGCCGAGGCTCATGGTGAGGTTTGCCTGTGGATCGAGGTCGATGCACAGCACTTTTTCGCCTTGCTGGACAAGGGCGGCGGCAAGATTCACTGTGGTGGTCTTCGCTACGCCACCCTTTTGATTCACGATTGCGATTATTTGGGACATGGAATGCTCCTTTCAGTGTAGTGGCACTAAGGCTGGTATAGAGCTTATATACTCATTCTCTAGCCAAGTAATAGATTTAACGGGGGTTTCAGGGGGTGCGGCAGACTGCCCCGATTCCCGTCGTGGCAGGAAAAGTACGGCCTACCGGCAAAAGGGCAGACTTCCCCCATGAAACTTTGAAGATAGAAATTAGATTGTTATGCTCTCAATAATTCTTCTGATGTGTTTCTGAGATGTCGGTAAGCGTCTGCGCCTTTGGTCAGATCGCATCCAGCATTGATACGTTCTTCGAGGCAGCAGCA
>CAYUTA010000095.1:0-6181 GCA_964447605.1 uncultured Oscillospiraceae bacterium
GGCGGCGGGAAGCATGCGGTTGTCCCCGCAAATAATAGGCTTTTTTGCCGGACTGTTTACCATGCTTCTATTTGCACTGCATGGACGGGTATGCTATCATATCTGCATGGATATGAGACGGACGCAAAATACTGCGCGGCCGAAAAACGCGCGCAACGATAAGCTGCATGTGGCGACCCGCTCGACGATGTACGTCGTGCGCACGCTGCTGTTTGTCATCATGGGCTGTATCATCTGCATTGCGGCGTTTATAACGGCCGAACGCGTGGCCAACCTGTACATTCTGGCCAACGAGGGCATGGCGTTGCGGGCGGACTGCATCATTGCCGACGGCGCGCAGAACGATTTGGAGGAATATTTCACGCTTTCCTTTTTGGAAACCGACCGCGTTGCGACCGACACGACCTATGATAACTATACCATCACAAGCTATAACTACGACCTGACCATCGAACGCATCAGCGCGCTGCCCTGGGCAATGGTCGCTACGGTTACGGCGGTTGAGCGCGTGTCGCTCAAGGGCGCGATCAATGCCAACCAGCTTGAGGAAGGGCAAACCGCCGCCGATTATCCGGTGAAGGAATGGACGCCGGTGCGTTATAAGATCCGCTTTATCAATTCCAATGAACGGTGGTTTATCAGCGGGCTTGAGGTGCTTGAGGAGAATCCCGCGCAGGAGGAGCGCGGCACGCCGGACCCGAACGTATCGCCCGTCCCCGCGGCCACGCCTACGCCCGCGGCAACGGAGGCGCCCACGCTCGCGCCCTCGTCCTGGCCGCCCGAGGCCGTGACCACGCTGTCGCCGTAAAATCCATGATTCCACAGCAAACCAGCCCGTCCGGCCGCGCGCAACCGTTTCGGCTTGGCAAGCACAGCTATCCGTTCCCCGTTTGCCTCGCCCCGATGGCGGGGTTTTCGGACGTGACGTTCCGCTGCATCTGCAAGGAGTACGGCGCGGACCTTGTGGTAACCGAAATGGTCAGCGCAAAGGGGCTGTATTACGCCAACGAGCGAACCGGCAGGCTGCTCAAAACAGCGGCGGCGGAGCGCCCCGTCATGGCGCAGCTGTTTGGGCACGAGCCTGCGCTTATTGCGAACATGTCCGGGCGCGTTGCGGACGAAATGGGAGACGCCCTGCTCGCAATCGACCTCAACATGGGCTGCCCCGCGCCAAAGATTGTATGTAACGGCGACGGAAGCGCGCTGATGCGCACGCCCGCGTTGGCCGGGCGCATCATCGAGGCGGCGGTCCGGGCAAGCCGCCCGCTCCCCATAACGGTTAAATTTCGCAAGGGCTGGGACGACGCGCAGGCAAACGCGGTGGAATTCGCGCGCGTCTGTGAAAACAGCGGCGCGGCGGCCGTTACCGTGCATCCGCGCACGCGCGCGGCCATGTACGCGGGCCGCGCCGAGTGGGACGCGCTTGCCGCGGTCAAACGCGCGGTGAGCATACCGGTCATCGGCAACGGGGACGTGCGCACGGGCGCGGACGCGCTGCGCATGCGGGAGCAAACGGGCGTGGACGGCGTGATGGTCGGGCGCGGCGCGCTCGGCAACCCGTTTGTGTTCGCGGAGATCCGGGCCGCTCTGGCAGGCGAGCCCTATACGCCGCCAACGGACGGCGAACGGCGCGCGCTTGCGCTGCGGCATGCAGAACTGGCGCTTTCAGCCGGCGGCCCGCACGCCATTGTTGAGCTGAGGAAGCACATCGCATGGTATCTCCACAGCGTACCCGGCGCGGCAAAGCTGCGCGCCCGGGTGAACGCGTGCGGCAGAATCGAGGAGCTCCGGGAAATCCTGGGGGGATAGCCGCGGCGGCGCCCGCGTGCCAATGCCGCCCGCTTGGCGGACTGGCCCGGCTGCGGCTGTGTTGAGGCATAAAATCGGGAGGGGGAAACGAATATGAAGCGGTGCGGAATGATCCAGATTATGCGTATCGTATGTTGCCTTGCAATCGTTTTGTTCCATTCGAGATATCTGGCAGAAAGCGAGCTTTGGGACGCGATGCCGCTGCGGTTTGGCTATCTGGCCGTGGAATTCTTCTTCATTACATCGGGCTACCTGATGGCGGCCAAAGCATGCAGAAAAGAGGAAAGCGGGCTCTTGCTCCATGTGGATACAAGGCGGTATGTCCTCCATAAATTCGGGCGAATCTACCCCTATGTCGCGTTTGCTTTTCTCGTTGCGACGATCAATATCTGCATCGTGCGCCAGTATGACCCGGTCAGCGGCGTGTTCAAAGCCCTGTTCGAGCCGCTGCTCATCGGCGCGAGCGGCCTGTCCACCGGCTACTACAACGGACCGGTCTGGTATCTTTCCGCATTGTTCATCGGCAGCCTGATCCTGTATCCGCTCTGCAGAAAGTGGAAACGGACGTTTACCGACCTGGTTGCGCCGGTGGCCGCGCTTCTGCTGGCGGGCTATCTGTACCGGCAGTGCGGAAACCTGTGCCAGGACCTGTATCCTTACGGGCTGCTGCGCGGGCTGATGGGCATGTGCTTTGGATGCGCCGGTTATGCGGTATGCCAACAGGTTTCGCAGAAGGAACCCGGGCGCGGCGCAAAGCTTCTGCTGACCGCGGTGGAGCTGCTCGGCTATGCGGTGGCGCTGTTTGGCATGCAGTGGAACAGGCCGGGGCACTGGGACTACCAGTTTTTGCTTATCTTAGCCGTTTGCATCGCCATTTCCTTCAGCGGCAAGAGCTATACGGCAAGGATTCCGGCGGACGGCAAATGGTTCGACCGGGTTGGAAAAGTCTGCCTGCCGCTGTACCTGTGCCATGAATTCTGGGCGTGGCATTTAAGAACATATCTGCCCGACCAAAGCCTGCCGGCGCGTTTTGCAGCCTATCTTGCCGTGGTCGCGGCAACGACCGCCGCCTGCTTGCTGACGGTGGACGGGCTGAGAAAACTGTATGCCAAACGCCGGAAAAAACAAATGCATAAGGCGGCCGCCCAATGCCGGCCGGAATGACTTGACAGCCCAACACCCGCCGAATATAATGGGTGAATCCGAGATTTTTCGCTTATGCGGATTTATATAATAAGGAGACGTTTTTGAAATGGCGGAGATTTGGCTCACCCCGGAAGAGATTGCTAAGCGCGAGGAGCGCCTGGAGTTTTTAAAGACCGCACGCAGGCTGGAGATCGCCGAGGCGCTCAAAGTGGCGCGCGCGTTCGGCGACCTGAGCGAGAACGCGGAGTATGACGCGGCAAAAAACGAGCAGGCAAAAAACGAATACGATATCGTACAACTGGAAAACGAGCTGAAAAATGCCAGGGTCATCGACGAATCCTCCATTGACACGTCTTCTGTGGGCGTGGGCGCAACCGTGAAGCTGACCAATGCAGAGGATAAGAGCAAGCTGGTCTACCAGATTGTCGGCAGCGCGGAAACGGACCCGCTCAACGGGCGCATCAGCAACGAGTCGCCTATCGGCAAGGCGCTGCTTGGCCACAGGGCGGGCGATACCGTTGAGGTCGCGACCCCCGGCGGGGTGCTGCGGCTCAAGATTAACAGCATCGGCAAATGATCCGCGGGTGCGGCTTCGGGCCGTCGACAAACCGCGGCTTTTGAGCGGGATTTTTGCATACGGCTTTCTTCCAGGACGATTGCATGGCCCGCCGGCCTTGACGCGGAAGCGGCGCCGGTTGTACCGCGCAGGCCGCCGCAAAGGACGGCTTTCATCATTCTTCCCGCATGTTTGCGTCCCCGGCCTTGACGCGGAAGCGCCCAACCGGCGGGCGGCGGGCTTTCAAACCACACGATCAACAAGCGAATGGACACAAGGAGAAGGGAAACGGCCATGCGACAACCGCACGACGAACAAAACCAGCCGCAGGAGCAGGAGTGGACCGCCGAACAGCTGAGCCAGCTGCTGCAAATCCGCCGCGACAAGCTCAAAAGCCTGCAAACTGCGGGCAGCGACCCGTTTTTAAATACCACGTACGACGTGACCCATTCCAGCGCGGACGTCATCGGCGGCTTTGCCGCGCTCGAGGGACGGACGGTGCGCGTGGCGGGCCGCATGGTCAGCCGCCGCGTGATGGGCAAGGCCGCGTTTGCGCATATCCTCGACGCAAAGGGCCGCGTTCAGGTGTATGTTCGCCGCGACGACGTCGGCGAGGATGCCTATGCCGCGTTCAAAGCCTATGACATCGGCGACATCGTGGGGGTGGCGGGCACGCCGTTTACGACCAAAACCGGCGAGAAGAGCATCCATGCGACGCAGCTTACGCTGCTGAGCAAATCCCTGCGCCCGCTGCCGGAGAAATTCCACGGGCTCAGGGACCCGGAGCTAAGATACCGCCGGCGGTTTGTCGATTTGATCGTCAACCCCGAGGCGCGCGATACGTTTCTCAAGCGGAGCCGGATCATTGCGCAAATCCGCAGCCGCATGGACGCGCTGGGCTTTATCGAGGTGGAAACGCCCGTGCTCCACACCACGGCCAGCGGCGCTGCCGCGCGCCCGTTTGTGACCCACCACAATACGCTGGATATCGAGATGTACCTGCGCATCGCCACCGAGCTGCACCTCAAGGAATGCATTGTCGGCGGGCTCGAGCGCGTGTATGAGATCGGCCGGCTGTTTCGCAACGAGGGCATGGACCCCATGCATAACCCGGAGTTTACGACCATTGAGGCGTATCAGGCGTACACCGACTACCGCGGCATGATGGAACTGGCCGAGGATTTGATCTCGCACTGCTGCATGGCGGTCAACGGCACGACAAAAATCAACTATCAGGGCAGGGAGCTCGACCTGACCCCGCCCTATGCCCGCATGAGCATGAACGACGCGGTTTTGCAGGCGACCGGAGCGGATTTTATGGCCTGCGGGACCGACGAACAGGCGCGCGCGCTGGCCGACGCGCTGCATCTGACCTACAAGGACCGGTCGGCCTCGCGCGGCAAGCTGCTTTCCGCGGCGTTCGACGCGTTTGCGGAGGATACGCTCGTCCAGCCCACGTTCATCACGGACTATCCGGTGGAAATCTCGCCGCTCTCCAAGCGCAAGCCGTCCGCGCCGCACCTGACCGAGCGGTTTGAGCTGTTTATCGGCGGGCACGAGTACGCCAACGCGTTCTCCGAGCTCAACGACCCCATCGACCAGCGCGGCCGGTTCGCGCAGCAGGCGGGCGAGCGCGACAAGGGCGACGACGAGGCCATGATGATCGACGAGGACTTCTGCCTTGCGCTTGAATACGGCATGCCGCCCACGGGCGGGATCGGCATCGGCGTCGACCGGCTGGTGATGCTGCTGACCAACGCCGCGTCCATCCGCGACGTGCTGCTCTTTCCCACCATGAAGCCGGTAGTTCCGTAAAAACCGCACGCCGCCGCTTTTGACAGGATTCTTTGGTTCTTTCAGTTCCCCGTCAAACAAACTGTCTTTGACGGATAATCGCTGTGGCGGGCTTTCTCCGGGAGGATTGACGCCGCAATCCCCCCGGCAGCGCGTCAAACGCGCCGTGCACGCCGCCGCTTTTGACAGGATTCTTTGGGCTGGCGGGGCGGCCCGCAGCACGCTTTTTTTTACGCGCCGGCGATGTTACGGACGATTCTCCGCACGATCCGTTCCATCAGACAAACCAAGCAGCTTGTCCGCCGATAGGTTATAAAATCTGCAAAGCGCGATGATATCCTCCACTTTATAATCGACACGGCGTTTTTCATACTTAGATACAGCAGATTGCTTACATCCAAGTACTTTTGCAATGGTTTTCTGACTAATATCGCGATCTACCCGTAATGCTGTTAAACGATCCACATAATCCATACAGTTCACCTCAGATAGACCGTATTATATTCCAAAACAGACTATTGACTTATAGTCCAAATTAGACTATAATTTTCGATGTATTATCCTATTATGTATGAAAATAGCTTGCGCTGGAGGACGACATGGCGCGGGAGCTGCCATTTGTCTGCCGGCAGGGCCTGCCGGACGGGGTCGCGCTGCTCAAATGGCTGAAGGCGCCGGCGTGAGCGAGAAGCAAGGAGGGGTTGTGAGGAATCAGCGCGGAACGGAAACGCGGGAAGCGCCCGTTGTGGCCGGCGAAACGGAACGATTGGAACGGAGCCTGCTTGCCGGGGGCGATTGTGGCCGCCAATGGGGCGGCCCGGGCACAGCGAAGCGGCGTATGCCCGGCAAGACGCCCGCCGCGCAACCCAAAATGGA
>CAYUTA010000096.1:0-5991 GCA_964447605.1 uncultured Oscillospiraceae bacterium
TGACCTACGGCACGGAACGCGCCAACGCCTACCGCATCCTTGAAGATACCCTCAATCTTCGGGATGTTCGCATTTATGACACCGTGCAGGAACCGGACGGCAAGGAACGCCGCGTCCTCAACAGCAAGGAAACCACCCTCGCCCAGCAGAAGCAGCAGGCCATCAAGGACGCTTTTCGGGACTGGGTATGGAAAGACCCGGACAGGCGTTATGAGCTTGTAACAAAGTACAACGAGCTTTTTAATTCCACTCGTCCCCGCGAATACGACGGGCGGCATATTACCTTCTCCGGCATTAACCCGGAAATCCACCTGCGGGAGCATCAGCTAAACGCCGTGGCGCACATCCTCTACGGCGGCAACACCTTGCTCGCCCACGAAGTTGGCGCGGGCAAGACCTTTGAAATGGTCGCCGCCGCCATGGAGAGCAAGCGCCTCGGCCTGTGCCACAAGAGCCTGTTTGCAGTGCCCAACCACCTGACGGAGCAATGGGCGTCGGAGTTTCTGCGGCTTTATCCCTCCGCAAATATCCTTGTGGCCACGAAAAAAGACTTTGAGCCGCGCAACCGCAAGAAGTTCTGCGCCCGCATCGCCACCGGCGACTATGACGCGGTTATCATCGGCCACTCGCAGTTTGAGCGCATCCCCGTATCCCGCGACAGGCAGGAACGGCTTTTGAACGAGCAGATATGGGAGATTGAGGACGGCTTGCAGGAGCTGAAAAACAGCCATGCGGAACGCTTTAGCATCAAGCAGTTGGAACGCACCAAGAAAAGCCTTGAAGCCCGTTTGGAAAAGCTCTCAGCCAATGACCGCAAGGACGATGTTGTGACCTTTGAGCAGCTCGGCGTTGACCGCCTTTATGTGGACGAAGCGCACAGCTTCAAAAATCTGTTTCTCTATACCAAGATGAGAAATGTCGCCGGTCTATCCACCACCGACGCGCAGAAATCCTCGGATATGCTTCTCAAATGCCGGTATCTTGACGAAATCACCGACAGCAAGGGTGTGGTATTCGCCACCGGCACACCCGTTTCAAACAGCATGACAGAGCTTTTCACCATGCAGCGCTATCTCCAGCACGATACCATCAAGCGGCAGGGCCTCGCGCACTTTGACAGTTGGGCGTCTACCTTTGGGGAGACGCAGACCGCCATTGAGCTTGCGCCGGAGGGTACAGGCTACCGGGCGCGGACACGCTTTGCCAAGTTCTTCAACCTCCCGGAGCTGATGACACTATTCAAAGAGGTTGCGGACATTAAGACCGCCGACCAGCTCAACCTGCCCACGCCCACGCCGGTCTACCACAACGAAGTGGCGAAGCCCTCTGAGCTTCAGCAGGAAATGGTGCAGGAGCTGTCTGAACGCGCCGCCCTTGTCCATTCCGGCAGGGTGGAGCCAAACGTGGACAATATGCTGAAAATCACCTCGGACGGGCGCAAGCTGGGGCTTGACCAGCGCGTGATCAATCCCGACTTGCCCGACAATCCCGGCAGCAAGGTCAACAAATGCGTGGACAACATCATGCAGATATGGCAGGACGGGCAGAGCGACAAGCTGACCCAACTCGTCTTTTGCGATTTGTCCACACCCAAGACCGCACCGACAAAGCGGGCGGCAAAGGCGGCGGCAGGAAACCTCGACAGCCCGGAGCTTCATGCGCTGGAGCAGCTCACGCCGGTGGCAGACCCGGAGCCGCCGTTCTCCATCTATGACGACATCCGGGAAAAGCTTGCCGCAAAGGGCGTCCCCCGCGAACAGGTGGCGTTTATCCATGAGGCCAACACCGAAGTTCGCAAAAAGGAACTGTTCGCCAAAGTCCGCAGCGGACAGGTGCGCGTCCTTATGGGAAGTACCTTTAAGATGGGCGCGGGAATGAACGTGCAGGATCGCCTTGTGGCGCTCCATGATTTGGATTGTCCGTGGAGGCCGGGAGACTTGGAGCAGCGCAGCGGGCGTATCATCCGGCAGGGCAATAAAAACGAGGAAGTACACATTTTCCGCTACGTTACGGAGGGGACATTCGACAGCTATTTGTGGCAGACCGTAGAGAATAAGCAGAAGTTTATCTCTCAGATTATGACCTCAAAATCCCCGGTGCGCTCCTGCGAGGACATTGACGAAACCGCGCTCTCCTATGCGGAGATCAAGGCGCTGTGCGCCGGTGACGAGCGCATCAAGGAAAAGATGGATTTAGACGTGGACGTGTCCCGTCTGCGGCTGATGAAGGCCAACCACCAAAGCCAGCAATATAAGCTGGAGGACAATCTTCTTAAATATTTCCCCGCGCAGGCGGAGCAAAACAAGGGCTTCATCGCCGGTTTTGAATCGGATATAAAAACGCTGGCTGCACACCCCCACCCCAAAGACGGCTTTGCCGGTATGGAGGTCAAGAGCGATGTGCTCACCGACAAGGACAACGCAGGAGCTGCCATCCTGGAGGCGTTCAAGGATGCAAGGGGCTTGGAGGCCGTTCCCATCGGGAATTATCGCGGCTTTGCCATGAGCCTGACTGTGGAGGACTTCGGCAGAGATTTTGTTCTCACCCTCAAAGGACAGATGACCCACCGCGTATCGCTGGGCAAGGACGCGCGCGGCAACCTCACCCGCATCGACAACGCACTCGCCGCCATGCCGGAGCGCCTGCAAGCTGTCCGGGCGAAGCTGGACAACATCTATGCGCAGATGGAAGCGGCGAAAGCCGAGCTGGGAAAGCCCTTCCCCCAGGAGGAGGAGCTGAAACAAAAATCCGCACGGCTGGCAGAATTGAACGCCGAATTGAATATCGACGATAAGACGCCCATCGAGCGCATGGCAGAGCCGGACATTGCCAAAAGCGCACGTCCGTCCGTGCTGGACAAGCTGAAAGCGCCCTGCATACCCGGCAGGCAGGACAGGAAAAAACCACATGGAATGGAGGAACGATGATTATGAATAATGAGGAATTGAACCTGAAACTCTATGAAAAAATGTCCGCTGAACAGGACAAGTATCGGGACTGGCTGCTGACGCAGCCCCCGGTCGAAATCCTGCGGCACACCTACGAATACACCGTCCGTGAAGATATTGTCATGTCGCTGGAAATGAACAATCTGACAGATGAACAAGCGTCCGCGTTGTTGGCGTCGCCAAGTCCGCTGTCTGATGTTTGCGACACCTTTATGGATATGGAGGTCAACCACATGGATGACATTCGGGATTCCATAACAAACCGTGCCGACGATGTTTTGAAGCGCCAGCGGGAGGAATTGCTGAATACACCGGTCTACAAACACCCCGCCTCATACGCCCGTGAGAATAACGAACTGGACATTTACCGGGCCTCCAATAAGGCAAATATCTCCTGCAAGGAGGCGCTGGAAAAAGCCATCAACGGTAACTACCGGGATAACTGTCTGGACACGAAAACAGCCTACGCACAGGTTGCGGAACAGTTTGGCGCGGAGCGTATGAAGTATGTCCTCGCCGTGACTGTCCGAGAAAAAGATTGGGACGGGCGCATTTCCCACGACAACAAGGAGTGGGCCAGTACCGTTCCCGTTGCCGAAA
The DNA here is from genome assembly GCA_964447605.1 of uncultured Oscillospiraceae bacterium. Lineage (GTDB taxonomy): Bacteria > Bacillota > Clostridia > Christensenellales > CAG-138 > CAYUTA01. Next base: position 3,549 of record CAYUTA010000096.1, read on the forward strand.
ACCCGGACGCATGGGGCAGCGACAGGAATTGCTATATGGTTGTCGATCAGGCGCATCCCGGCCTTGTGGACTTGTTCGTGACCCGTGCCAGAAAAGAATTTGCGAAGGAGCTGGACGCGCCGGACAAAAAGCCCTCCGTCCTCGGCAAGCTGCAAAAGGCTGCGGCAGAACCGAAAGCGCCAATGCCCTCCAGAAAAAAGGATATGGAGCTGTGATATGGCAAATCGGGAACGGGAAATACAGATCAAGTTCCGGGTGACGCCGGAGGAACGTGCGCTCATTGAACGGAAGATGGCGCAGTTTGGGACGCGGAACATGGCGGCGTACCTTCGCAAAATGTCAATAGACGGCTATGTGATTAACCTCGACCTGCCGGAGCTGCGGGAGATGGTATCGCTCCTGCGCCGGTCAAGCAACAACCTGAATCAGCTCGCCCGCCGCGCCAATGAGACGGGGCGTGTCTACGATGCCGACATGGAGGACGTGAAGCAGAATCAGGAACGGCTATGGCAGGCGGCGTCGGATATTCTCACCGCCCTTGCCAAGCTGAAATGAAATGCGCGGGCGGTTTGCAAAAAAAGCAGGCCGCCCGCATTTCTTTCCGGCGGCATCCTTGCGACGCGAGCCTCTTTCCGTTATGCTGTCATCAGAACACAAAATCCGCTTGAAAAGGAGTTGCTTCAAATATGCTGACGAATGAAATTGTCCTGAGAGTTTTTGCCGAATATCTGCAACAAGACAAGGATTATGAGGTGGTTCTCACCAGTCACGGCTATACGGTCATGGGCTGGGACTGTTGCCGGGAGGACTGGCAGAATGTTGTTTACTGCCCCACGCCGGAAGCCCTGCGCGACGCTCTGCTGGATGCTTACTCCGGCTTTGCGGAGACGAAAATGACCGATGAGAATGACCGCGATCTGACCGATGCCGAAACGAAAAGAATTGAGGCTGAGTGTAGGGCGCTTGCCGAGAAATGCGAACAGGAGGCCACATTATGAGACTGCTGCTGAAAATACTTGTTGCGCCCATCATCGCTATATTAGCAATTTTCGTTTGGCTCTGCTCCGGCATCCTCTACATTTCCGCATGGGTATTCGGCGTCGCCGGTACGCTTATGGGAATCTGCGCGGTCTATGTTTTTCTGACAAACACCATTGTTGCCGGTATCATCTTCACAGTGCTGGCCGTCCTTGTCAGCCCTCTCGGTATCCCCATGTTCGCCGTATGGCTGCTGGCAAGGCTCCAAGACCTGCGTTACGCCATACAAGAGCGCGTTTACGGATGAAATCTGTGCACGTTTATGGTATCATATCCCTATATCATCGTGAGGAGGTGTGCCTATGAACGACGGTGAGTTGATTGGCAAAGTACATTCGGCGGTTTATCATCAATGCAAGGCGCGAGGCTACGCCGCGCCGGTGGATGTGCTGCTGGACATAGGCGTTCTGCCAAAAGAGAAATATGAGGACTGGCGGCGTGGGCGTGTGGATTATCTGGAGCGCGTCTGCACCGTCAACCTCCGAAAACTGTCCTTCATTATGCACCAAATAAGAGTGTATGCGCAAAAAGCAAAACTGAAACCGTCCGTGACCGTCTACAAACAATGGGGCCTGAAAAAGAAAAGCGGTCAGGGCAAGCCGCCCGTCCGTATTCTGCGATTCAGCAAAAGCGGCGACCCTGATATTGAAAAATGGTACGCAACGCATTTTGTGGATGCAAAGAAAATCGCGGAACTGAAAGAAGAACAGACGCTCAAGGACAGCGCACAAACGCTACAGCAATCATAATATTTTGATGGAGACGGTCATTTAATGGCCGTCTTTTTCTATGCCGGAAGGAGGGAAATCGTATCGCCACCACTCGCATTATGCCGCTGCATACCGGCAAAGGCCGGAGCATCGGCAACGCCATCAGCGACATTATCGACTATGTAAAAAACCCGGAGAAAACAGATAACGGCAGGCTCATTACAAGCGTCGGCTGCGACAGTAAGATTGCCGACGCCGAGTTTCTTTTTTCAAAAGGCCGCTATCAATCCCTCACCGGCAGGACGCAGGGAAACGACGTGATCGCTTATCATGTCCGTCAATCCTTTCGCCCCGGTGAGATTACGCCGGAGGAAGCAAACCGTATAGGAGTAGAGTTTGCCAATCGTTTTCTAAAGGGCAACAACGCCTTTATCGTCTGCACTCATATTGATAAATCGCACATTCACAATCACATCATATGGAACTCCACTACGCTGGACTGCACCCGGAAGTTTCGCAACTTTTGGGGCAGCACAAGAGCCGTCCGTAATCTCAGCGACACCATCTGCATTGAAAATCATCTGTCCATCGTGGAGAATCCGAAGCGGCACGGCAAGAGCTATAACAAGTGGCTGGGCGATAACGCAAAGCCCGGACACCGGGACTTGCTGCGCGCCGCCATCGACGGCGCTTTG
>CAYUTA010000097.1:0-5884 GCA_964447605.1 uncultured Oscillospiraceae bacterium
TACGTCCCCGCTACTTCGTCAAACTGATGCTTGACTTTTCATAGCTGGTCTTTCCTGAAACGGGTTTGTTTCCTTTTTTCTTCAGATAACCGCCAACGGGCCGGCTGCGTGTATTTTTGAAAGCAAAATCGGACGTTTTCGCGGCAAGATCGCCTCCAGCCGCTGTTTTCTGCAGAGCGCGGACCGCATTTGCGGCGGGCTTGAGGTCCCTGCAAAGTCACGCCCACGCGTTTTTTACCGTGCGGCTATCTCGCGACCTTAAAATCGATTCGTTCCGTGCGCCCGTCAACGCTCAGCTCGCGCCTGGCCGGTTCCGTACGGCAGACAACGCGGCCGTTGCGTATGACATAGCGCGCCTCGGAAACAAGCCGGATGGCATCAAACTCGCTGTCCGCGTCGAGAATGACCAGGTTGGCCGGATTGCCCTCCCGGATGCCGTAGTTTCTTAGCATCAGCAGCCCGGCGGCATTGGACGTAATCATGTCGAACAGCTGCGGCACCTGGCTGTAACCGCTGAGCTGCGCATAGTTCATCAACAGCTGCGCGCCTGCAAGCGGACTGCCCTTGCCCATCGGATACCACGGGTCCATAATATCGTCGCTGCCGACGGCCACGTTGACGCCGGCTGCCAGCAATTCGTCGACGCGGGTATGTCCCCTGCGGCGCGGATATCCGTCGGTGCGGTTTTGCAGGCATGCGTTGGCAAAGGGATTGGTGACCATGTTCATGCCCGCGCGCCGGATGTTGCCGATCACCTTGGCGGCGTAGTCGTTGTTGTAGTTATGCATGGCCGTGGTGTGGCTGGCGGTCACGCGGCCGCCCATGCCCCGCACAATGGCCTCACGCGCAAGGATTTCAACATAACGCGAGTGATCGTCGGTATTTTCGTCGCAATGGATATCCACCATGGCGCCATACTTTTCGGCAAGGTCGAACGCGTACTTCACATCGCGCACGCCGTCTTCCGGGCTCAGCTCAAAATACGGCAGACCGCCGACTGCCTCGCAGCCCGCCTGCATGGCCTGCTCCATGAGCGCCGGGGTTTCGGGCGAGGTAAAGATGCAATCCTGCGGAAACGCCACAAGCTGTAAATCCGCATAGTCCTTTACGGCTTCGCGCACCTCCAGCAGCGCGGCAAGCGCCACGCCCGTAACATCGGTCACGTCCACGTGTGTGCGCAGAAACATCGAGCCGTTGGCAACCTCCCACTTGACCACCTCAACGGCGTTTTGCACCACGGTCTCCCTGTCCAGCGCCGCTTTATGCTCGCCCCAGACCTGAATGCCCTCCAGCAGCGTACCGCTCATATTGTAACGCGGCTTACCGACGCTCAACGTCGCGTCCAGGTGCAGATGCGGGTCACAAAACGGCGGCGTAACCAGGTTTCCCATTGCGTCGATGATCTCCGCGTCCTCTACCGCCTGCTCCGGCATGACGCGCGCAAACCGGCCGTTTTCAATCAGAATATCCGTCAGCTCGCCCGTGCGCAGCCTTGCCCGCCTGATGAGAAGATATTTTGCCATAGCCGTCTATGCCTCCGCCCGTTCCCTGCCGCATACGAGGTAGTAAAAAAGCGCAATCAAAAGGAACGTCGGCACGGTGGAGCCCAGAGGCGTCCAGACGTAGTAGAGCAGGTTGTACAGGATGATGCCGGCAATCCATACGAGGATGGCCTTCCAGTTAAAACCGTTTTGATACCAGTATTTTGAAGAACTGTTTTCCACAAGCAGCTGCTCGGCGTCCACCCTTTTCTTTTTGACAAAGAAGTAATCCGTCAGCATGATGGCAATCAGAGGAACGAAGATGGACCCCACGATGATCAGGAAGGTAATGAAATGCCCGATCAGGTTGGGGATAATCGCAATCGCGCCCATGACCACGCCTGCGGGCACGATGATTTTCCACGGCGCGACCTTCGGCCAGACATTGACAAACGAGATGCCGGCGGAATAGAGGTTGACGACGTTGGTGGTGACGCTTGAAAGCACGATGATCAGCAGCGCCGGAATCCCCAACCCCAGGCCCAGCAGAAAGTCTACGGGATTGGCGCTGCCCGTTGCGACCGCCGACAGGGCGCCGACAAACATAAACGACGCCGCGCCCGCCAGAGAGCCGATCAGCGTGCCCCAGCCGGACGCCCTGGAATCTTTGGCATACCGGGTGTAGTCGCAGACCATCGGCCCCCAGGCAAAGGCGTTTCCGGCCACAATATCGAGCCCCAGCAGAATGGAAAGCGGCGCGACCGGCGCATAGTGCACGATGGAGGAAAAGCCGTACTGCCTAAAGATCAGCACCGCGGTAACCACGGTCAAAATGCCCAGCAGCGGCACGGATATGCGCTGCAGCCACGTGATGGAGCGCACGCCGTAGGCCGTGACCAGCAGCTGAATCACCGCGGTCACGATGATCCAAAGCATCAGATTGTCAAACCCGGTCATATGGGAGACGATGGTGTTGATGGACGCGCCGCAGATGACGGTTACGTTCGCGCCCCAGCCCAGCAGCTGAATGCCGTTGGCGACCGACGGAATATAGGAGCCGCGGATGCCGAACGTCATACGCGAGGCCGCCATTGTGGGGATGCGCACCTTGTATCCGATGTGTCCCAGTGCGAGCAGGGGCAAAAATACAAGAATGTTGCCAAGGATCAGGATCAGCAGCAGGTTCCAGAACCCCAGCTCGGCCAGCGAGCCGCCGATCATCAGGCGCGGAACGGCGACATTGGCGCAAAACCAGATGAACGCGATGTCCCACAGCCCGGTGGTTTGCGAATCGATCGAGAGAATTTCAATCCCCTCTTTTTCCAGCTTCATGATAAGCCCTCCCAATATTCTGATTTGTGTCTCGAAAAGAAATGTAATCGATTACAATAATCACAGCATAAATTATGCGATATGATTTTGTCAAGCAGAAATTATGGCAGCTATATTTGGCTAAAAACGCCTGATTTTGATGAAATACGGGCAATAAGCGCGGTTCAGCAAATGAAAAAACCTGCGAAATGTTATGAAATACTTTTCATATATTGGGTGAAAACAGTTGAATTTTCAGGAAGCGTGCCGTATCATAATTGATATCGCGTTACGCTATGACAGGCCGATTGTGTTGCCGACGTCAGTATGTCCTCCAATTGCATTTTAATTTTGCGTCCCCGCACCGGCCCTCTCGCTTCCGGAGGCGCGCGGCCGGCAGCCCAACGGGATAGCGGATGACCATCAATTTATGGAAGAATTTCGTGGCGATGATATGCTCCGCAGGATTGGAAGCCATCCGTTTTCCCGCCGTCTGTGGACGGCAACCGAAAACGATGGCACATGATAGCAAATTCCTGCCGGAATTATGCTATAATAAACCCATCGCGAAACGGGCCGCGGCGCTTTTGTCCCCGGCCGATGGGAGGGGCGATATGACAATTGCGGAGATCGCGGCGCTTGCAGGCGTGTCCCCGGCGACGATTTCACGGGTGCTCAACCATCCGGAGGTCGTGCAGCCTGAAACGCGCGAACGGGTACTGGCCGTCATGGAAGCGTGCAACTATTCTCCAAGCTGGTTTGCGCGCGGACTCAGGCTTGGCAAGCCGGGTATGATCGTGCTGCTTGTGCCCGGCATTGAAAACACGTTTTTCCAGATGGCGGCCTCCGGCGTGGAAACCGTCGCGTCCTCAAAGCAGTACACCGTTGTGCTGTGCGCGACCCAGGGCGACGCCAAGCGTGAGTCAGACTATCTTCTGCGCATGGCCGACCGGCAGGTGGACGGCATGATCCTGGCCAATTCGCTGCTCGGCGCCGGGCAGCTCAAGGTGCTTTCCGACCGGGGAATTCCCAGCGTGCATATCGGCAAGCGGATCGACGGCGCATGCCGGCACCTGTGCTATATCGACCACGAGGAAGGCGTGCAGAAGCTGATGCAGCATCTGTTTTTGCTTGGCCACCGCCGCGTCGCGCTGCTGCTCGACCCATTGGCACAGATTCTTGAGGAGCAGGCGCGCATCGGCGTGTCGCGCGCGATGCAGCAGGCGCCGGAAGGGGCCAAACCGCTGTTTTATACGGCGGAAAACTCCGTCTCCGGCGGGTTTAATACGGTGAAACAGATGCTTGCCGAACACACTTTGCCAGATGCCGTCATTGCGGGTTCAGCAGAGCAAACAATGGGCGTTGTGCACGCGGCGCAGTTCCACAGCCTCGGCATCCCCGCGGAGCTGGCCGTCGCCAGCCTTTCCGACGCGCCGGTATGCTCCATCCTTGTGCCGCCCATTACGAGCATTGCGCAGCCGGTCAAGCGCCTTGGGATGATGGCCGCGCGCATGCTGTTCGATATCATAGACGGAACGGAGCTTGCCGAAGAGCTCCCGCAGGAAATCACGCTCAAACCGAAATTGCAGATTCGCAGATCCTGTGGAAACATTAAATATATCTATGACTCGCTGGAATGAGGAGGATTGCCGTGGACCTGTCCGTTTGTCTTCATACGTTGCAGCTGAAAAATCCCATCATGGTCTCCGCGGGGCCGTGGGCGCGGGACGCGCGCTCCATCCAGCGGTGCATCGACGCGGGCGCCGGCGCGGTGACCACCGAGACCATTACGCTCGAGGCCAACCCGAATATTTCGCCGCGCATGTATGTGCAAAACGGGCACACGCTCAATACCAAGATGTTTTCCGACCTGCATCTCGAGCAGTGGGAAACCGAGCTGGAGCTGATAAAAAAGGGCGACTGCAAGCTGATTTGCAGCATTTGGGGCAATTCTCCGTCTGAAATATCCTATCTTGCGGCGAAGGCGGCGCATATGGGCGCGGATGCGGTGGAGGTCAGCATGTCCTCGCCCATTCGCAACCGTGCGTTCAGCATGGAGGCGCCGCAGGTCAGGGAGTTGTTGGGCGCGGCGGTAAAGTCCGCGGGCGTGCCGGTCATTGCAAAGCTGTCCTATGAGGCGTGCAATTCCGTGGAATTCACCAGGAACGTCTATGAGACGGGCGTGCGCATCGTCAGCGCGATCGACGGGCTCAAGGGGCTGGCGGGCGTGGACATTGAAAGCCGCAAATCGACCATGCCCACCTACGGCGGATTCAACGGCGGCAGCATTCGTCCGCTGGCGCTGGCCACGACCGCAACGCTCAAGCAGTACACGCCGTTTTATATCTGCGGCTGCGGCGGCACGCTCCGCTATGAGCATGTGCTCGAATTCATCATGCTCGGCGCAACGGGCGTGGAGCTGGCCTCCATCATACAGGTCAACGGCTATGGGGTGATTACGCGCGTGCTGGACGCGTGCGTAAGCTGGCTTTCTGCCCACGGCTGCGGGGGCTTTGCCGAATTGCAGGGGACGGCTCTGCCCACGCTGCATCTGTTTGAGGATATCAAGCCGCAGCCGCTCTGCGCAACCCCGGCCGGACGCTGCATGGATGTTGACTGCCGCATCTGCATGGACGGTTGCTTGTACGACGCGGCGGCGCGCAACGGGCAGGGCGAGGTCCGTATCGACGCGGCCCGCTGCTCCGGCTGCGGCAATTGCGTTGCGCGCTGCCCACAACGCCGCCTGACCCTGCAATGGAATTACAAAACGCAGTAACGCGCCGCGGGTGCAGGTTCCAGCCGGCCCGGCCCCGCCGGGCATAAAGCAACGTCCCCCGCCTCTTCAGGCGCAGGGACGCAGGTACCTGTCAAAAAAGGGGCATCGGAATTGCTCCGCCAATCCCGCGGCGGCAAAAGCAGGTCCAACCAAACAATCCTGCCTGTCATTTTTCAGCGACATGTGCGGCGATTTCAACACCCTGCATAAAACAAGACCGACCCCAGCCGAAAAGTCCTGCCACAGAAGGCCCCGGGGAAAGAATTACAAGCATGGACAAGGGCGGCATGTACGCCCGCCGCCCATACCAAACGGC
>CAYUTA010000098.1:0-5797 GCA_964447605.1 uncultured Oscillospiraceae bacterium
ATTGCGCCGCGGCCCGCGAACTTCCATATCATCTGAGCCAGGGATTCGGCAAACACGCCTTCCGCCCGGCTATTTTTGAGACAATTCCTCGTCGATGGCCCTGGCGGCGGTCTTTCCCGCACCCATCGCGAGGATAACGGTCGCCGCGCCGGTGACCGCATCGCCGCCCGCGTAGACGAAGGGCTTGCTGGTCTTTCCGGTTGCCTCGTCGGCCACGATGCCTCCCCATCTCTGGGTTTCAAGGCCCGGCGTGGTGTTTTTGATCAACGGATTCGGGCTGTTCCCGATGGCTACGACCACAGTCTGCACCTCGATGGTGTGCTCGCTGCCCTCCCTGACAACGGGACGGCGGCGGCCGGAAGCGTCCGGTTCGCCAAGCTCCATCTGTACGCACGTCATGGCGCGCACACAGCCCGTTTCATCGCCAAGAATCTCGGTGGGGTTGGTGAGCAGTTTAAACACAATGCCCTCCTCCCCGGCGTGGTGCACCTCCTCCACGCGCGCGGGCATTTCCGCCTCGCTGCGGCGGTAAACAATATACACCGTCTCCGCGCCGAGCCGCTTTGCGCAGCGCGCAGCGTCCATCGCCACGTTGCCGCCGCCGATGACCGCGACCGCCTTGCCGACCTGCACGGGCGTATCGGTCTGCGGGAACGAATAGGCCTTCATCAGATTGATGCGGGTTAAAAATTCGTTGGCGGAATACACGCCGTTGAGGCTTTCCCCCGGGATGCCCTGGAAGCGCGGCAGGCCCGCGCCGGAGCCGACGAACACCGCGTCGAAACCTTCGCTTTCAAGCAGCTCGTCGAGCGACATGCAGCGGCCGACGACCATGTTGGTCATGATCCGCACGCCCATGTCCTCGAGCGTCTTGATTTCGCCGCGCACCAGCGCCTTGGGCAGCCGGAATTCCGGTATCCCGTAGACCAGCACGCCCCCGGGCGTATGCAGCGCCTCGAACACCGTCACGTCGTATCCCTTTTTGCGCAGGTCGCCCGCGCAGGTCAGTCCGGCCGGGCCGGAGCCCACAACCGCCACGCGCTTGCCGTTATCCGGCGCAGGCTGCGCGGGCGCGGCGCCGTGCGACATGGCATAGTCCGCGGCAAACCGCTCCAGCCGGCCGATGCCGACCGGCTCGCCCTTGATCCCGCGCACGCATTTTGCTTCGCACTGCGTCTCCTGTGGGCAAACGCGGCCGCAGATGGCGGGCAGCGCGTTGGTCGAGCGGATGACCTCGTAGGCCTCCATGAATTTGCCCTCTTTGACGAGGGTGATAAACTCCGGGATGCGCACGTTGACCGGGCAGCCCGCCATGCAGGGCTTGTGCTTGCAGTTGAGGCAGCGCTCCGCCTCGTCGCGGGCCATCGCCTCGTCATATCCCTGAGATACCTCGGAAAAATTCCTGTTGCGTACGTCCGGCGCCTGCTCGCGCGCGGGCAGCTTGGTCGGTCTCATATTCGGCATCTTCAGCGCACCTCCTGCCTGAGCAGATTGCAGGCATGGACCTCCATGCTCTGCGCCTCTTCCTTTTTATACATGCGCGCGCGCGCGATGGCCTCGTCCCAGTCGACCTTGTGGCCGTCAAAGTCCGGGCCGTCCACGCAGGCAAACTTCATCTGGCCGTCCACGGTGACGCGGCAGCAGCCGCACATGCCGGTGCCGTCGATCATGATGGGGTTCATGCTGATGATGGTCGGAACGCCGTATTGCCCGGTCAGCTTGCAGACGGCGCGCATCATGACCAGCGGGCCGATGGCAATGACGTGGTCATATTCCCTCCCGGCCTTGAGCCGCTCCTCCAGCGCCGTGGTGACAAAGCCTTTGTGGCCGTTGCTGCCGTCGTCGGTCATGACGTAGAGGTTGGTGCAGCTATCCGCGAGCTCGTCCATAAGAATCATGAGGTCCGTGCTGCGGAAGCCTACGATTACGTCCACCTCCGCGCCCATCTCGTGCAGCGCCCTTGCCTGCGGATAGGCAATCGCCACGCCGAGGCCTCCGCCGATGACCGCAACCCGTTTCATGCCCTCCAGTTCGCTGGGCGCGCCGAGCGGGCCGACAAAGTCCGTCAGCGAATCGCCGACGGAAAGCAGGTCGAGACGCCTGGTCGTGTACCCCACCTTTTGATAAATGATGGTCACCGTACCCCTGTCCCTGTCCGTACCCGCGATGGTCAGCGGGATGCGCTCGCCTCTTTCATCGATGCGCAGGATGATGAACTGCCCGGGCAGCGCCTTGCGCGCAATATAGGGCGCTTCAACCTCCATGAGCGTCACGGTGTCGTGCAGCGCGCGCTTTTTCACAATCGGAAACATAGCGTCTCTCCTTTCGGCCGCAAAGTTTAACAAATTATAGTATAGTGGAAACCGGCGATTTCTACAAGCATCGTTTCCGGCATAATCAGAATAAACGCATGAACTGCTTTTATAAAAGCAAGCGCATGCATGTGGAACGATCGTTTTGACCCGCGCATGAAAATGCGTTTCCATACCCTTGCCCCGCCGGCAAAATCCGTCTTTTGTTTTACACGGGCTCCCGCTCGCAATCGGGATGTTCGCCCGACCACCCGGTAACGGGCATGCCGTCGATTGATTGCATATCCCGCTCTGAAATGGCAAAGCCGAAGATGTCGAGATTCTGGCGCATCCGTTTTGGACTGGTGGTTTTGGGGACGGGGAGCGTGCCCTTTTGCAGGTCGTACCGCAGGCACAGCTGCGCGGTCGTCACGCCGTAGCGAACGGCCAGCTCATTGATTAACGGCGCGGAATCCGCACGCATGCGGCCGAGCGGGCTCCACGCGCCGACGCGGACGCCGTGCCTTTTACACGCCTCCGCCGCCTCCGGCTGGCTGTAGCCCGGGTGGAACTCCAGCTGGTTGAGCGCGGGCACGACCCTGGCCTCCAAAAGCAGGTTTTCCAGATGGTGCGGCAGAAAGTTGCTGATTCCAATGGCGCGCACGCGTCCGTCGAAATAGAGCGTTTCCAGCGCGCGCCAGGTTTCCCGGCAGACGCGCGGCCAGTCCGGGTCGGTCAGGTTCGGCCGCGGCCAGTGGATCAGGTACAGGTCCAGATAATCCATCCCCAACCGGCCGGCAGAGGCTTTGAACGCCGTCAGCGCGGATTCATAGCCCATCTCGCTGCGCCAGCACTTGGAGCAGATCAGGTATTCGCCGCGCATGAGCCCCGTCTGCCGCAGCGCCGCGCCCAGCTCCGCTTCATTGCGGTAGAACGAGGCCGTGTCGAACAGCCGGTAGCCGGCGGCGGCGGCGGCGGTAACCGCGGGCAGTACCGCCTCGCCCGCAATCGGATAGGTACCAAAGCCCGTAACCGGCACGCGCAGGCCGTTGTTCAGCGTATAAAATTCCATCGCCATCCGTCCTTTCCCATGCATCTGTCAACCCGTTTGTACGTTCCATCCCATGATTATCATCATCCTACCACAACATCCGGCGCACGGCAAAGAGGAAAAGAACGCGATCATGCGGTTGTACCAAAGTTCGCGGTTTGGTATAATGATGCCAATATCCATCCGAAAGGGGAATCAGACACATGGGTAAGACCAAAATCGCGGTTTTAGGCTGCGGCTTCATCTCGGAAATTCACGTTTCCTCCTACCGGCGGTTCGTGCCCGAAGCGGAGGTCGTGGCAGTCTACACGCGTTCGCTTAATAAGGCGCGCGCTTTTGCAGAAAAAATGGACATACCGGCGGCGTATAACGACATCGACCGGCTTTTCAGCGAGGTGGACTGCGATATCATCGATATCTGCCTTCCCAACTTTTTGCACCATGACGCGTGCATAAAGGCCGCCCACGCGGGCAAACACGTTATCATGGAAAAACCGCTCTGCCTGTCCCTGGCCGAGGCCGACGAGATGATCGCCGCATGCAAAAAGAACGGCAGGCTGCTCATGTACGCCGAGGAGCTTTGCTTTGCGCCCAAGTATGAACGCGTCCGCGCCATCGTTGAAAGCGGCGCGCTCGGCGAAATCTATATGCTCAAGCAGGCCGAAAAGCACTCCGGCCCACACAGCCGCTGGTTCTATGAGTCCGACAAGGCCGGCGGCGGCGTGATGATGGACATGGGTTGCCACGCCATCGCATGGTTTCGCTGGATGCTCAGGGGCGCCGCGGCGAAAAATGTCTACGGCAACTTCATGCGCGTGATGCACGACACCGACGCGGAGGACCATTCCATTACGCAGATCGAGTTTGAAAAGGACGGCCGCACCATCCTGTGCGTGGGCGAGGACAGCTGGGCCAAGCACGGCGGTATGCAGGACTGCATCGAAATCTACGGCGACAAGGGCGTGGCTTACTCCGACCTGTTTCAGGGCAATTCGTCGCAGCTGTACAGCGTCGACGGCTACGACTATGCCAGTGAAAAAGCGGGCGCAACGACCGGCTGGACCTATCCGATCTTTGAAGAGGCGTTCAACCAGGGTTACCCGCAGGAGCTTGCGCACTTTGTCGACTGCGTGCGCAACGGCAAGCAGCCGCTCGTGACCGGAGAGGACGGCCGCGCAGTGCTGGAAATCATCCACGCCGCCTATACCTCCGCGCGCGAGGGCAAAAAGGTCGCTCTGCCGTACGCATCCAGGGCCAGGCGCCCCGTGGACAACTGGCGGTGAGCGCATGAAGCGATTTACCGACGATGCGGCCATCGGCCGCTACATTGCCGATGGAATCTGCCGTACGCTTGCTGATAAGCCGGACGCGCTGGTCTGCATCGCTGCGGGTACCTCCTCGTTCCCGGTGTTTAACGAACTGCTCGCGCGCGTAGAGGCGGGCCGGCTGTCGTTGAAACGCGCCGCATTTATCGGCATGGACGAGTGGATCGGCCTGCCGCAGGACGCGGACGGCGCAATGGCGGATTTTTTGAAACGGCACTTCCTGGACCGCGCGGGCTTTGGCGAAACGTTCCTGTTCGACGGCGCGGCCGACCCGGAGGCCGAGTGCGCGCGTGCAGAAGCGTTCCTGTCCGCGCACGGCGGCATTGACGCGGTGGTGTTCGGCGTGGGCGTCAACGGGCATGTCGCGCTCAACGAACCCGGCGTGGACGCGGCGCTTCGAACGCACGTGGCTGAGGTCGCTTCCGTAACGGCCAGCGTGGCGCAAAAGTATTTTGCCGCCGCAGCGCCCCGGCTTGCCCAGGGCGTGACCATAGGGCTGGCCAACGCCTGCGAGGCGCGAAGCATCTATATCATGGCCAACACCGCGAACAAGCGGCCGGCCGTCGAACGCATTGCCGCGCTGCTCGACGCCGACGCGCCGTCTGCCGAGGTCCCCGCTTCCATCGCCGCCGCGCTGCCGCAGGCAGAGCTGTGCGTGACCGAAGCGGTTTTTGCCTGAGCAGTCCGAACCGTATTCGCAAACAGGTAGTCGAGCCATCCGTAAAAACGGGTGGTCAGACCGTCAAAAACCATGTTTTTTGACGGGGACAACCGCATGTTGCCGCTCGCCACGCGGGCGGTCTTTTCGTTGGCGTACCCGAAAGGATTCCTCCGCTTCGCTCTCCGTCTGCTTGCGCTCCGCGCCGCGCAGCCTGTCGGCGGCGCTCCGCGGCCGCTAAAAACGCCGACACTGCGGCGTTTCAGACTGAAGACAAAGTCCGCTGTTGTAGCGGACTTTGTTGAATTAAGGAGTAAAAAATGGTATAATAGAAGCATAAAAAGCACGGTGATACGGGGTTTTTACAGATAATGCTGAGTGAAAACCGACTGGAAAAAATGAAGCAGATAGAAATACTTAGAGTGTGTATCCAAAAGGATATTTGAGTGAAGCGTCGAATATAAATACAGAG
>CAYUTA010000099.1:0-5593 GCA_964447605.1 uncultured Oscillospiraceae bacterium
CATGAGCTGTTTTTGCCCTGTTTATCTGATCTTTTTGAGTTTTGCTCATGGCTATTCGTTATGAGTTAATGAGGTTAATACCTTTCGAACTTGATTTCCAGTAAACACAGCTTTTCCCACGCGGGTAACAGACCAAGTCTCGATGGCTGGCGAAACGACAGTCGCATCAATATCGACTGTGAGTTTCCCAGAATTATCCGAAAAAGAGTCACGATACCTTGCATCGGGCGGCACAGTTGGTCCAACTTGCTCAGAGGAATTCGGCTCCCTCTTTGCTTTTTCAATAAGCGCAATTTGGTTCTTTTCGGTTATTACCGTTTCCTTAGGCGTTGGTTGGCAAGCACAGCAAAAAAGAAGAACTAATACAATGGTTATCGAGATAATTCGTTTCATCGAATATCCCTCCTCGTATAATGTATTTGCGGTTAGATTAACAAGAAAACCGCATAAATCTTGTTGTCTCATAAGCCATATGGGATAATAAGGTTCGTACAGGTAGAGGGCGCAGTATTGCTCCTTGAGGTTTAGCCTCCGCAGAAAGAATTGCGCCTCTGCTTTACGGGCAGATACGAATGAGCTGGATAGCGATATGCGCTTAATATCTAACGAGGTTGTGTTTCCGTAAAGACCAGAGGGTTCACCTTTATCTGCACATATCCCAGTAGCGGAGGTGTTCTATGTTCTACGCCGGAATTGACATCGCCAAGTATAAGCACGAAGCATCCGTTATCGACTCGGACGGCAAGCTGCTGCTCGACAGTCTTTCGTTTCAAAATACACAGGAGGGCTGCGAGAAGCTGACCGCGCTGTTGGTCAAGCTGGAGATTGCCAAAGAGAACATCGTCATCGGCATGGAGGCTACCGGGCATTACTGGCTTTCGGTCTATTCCTTCTTCGACGAGCTTGGATATGATGTGAAAGTCATCAATCCCATTCAGTCCGACGCCTTCCGAAAGATGTATATCCGGCAGACCAAGAACGATTCCAAGGATTCTTTCGTGATCGCTCAGATCATGCGCTTTGGCCAGTTCTCTTCCACACAGCTTGCCAGTGAGGATATGCTTGCCCTCAAGCAGCTTTCACGCTATCGGGTCGCGCTGATGGGCGAATGCGGCGATTGCAAGCGCAAGGTTATTGCATTGCTCGATCAGGTGTTTCCCGAATATGACAAGCTGTTCTCTGACACCTTCGGCGTTGCCTCCAAGGAGCTTCTGCTGCAATGTCAGACGCCGGAGGATATGCTCGCAATCTCTACCCGGAAACTCACCACGCTGCTTTCAAAAGCCAGCAAGGGACGTTTCTCCGTTGAGAAGACTCGGCAAATCAAAAATGCAGCCAAATCCTCTTTTGGTATCTCCATTGCCAAGGACGCTTTTTCATTCCAGATCAAACAGCTCATAGAGCAAATCAGTTTCATCGAGAAGCAGCTTGACGCCTTGGATAACGAGATCGCCGCATTGCTTCGGCAGACGGGCTCTTTCATTACCACCATTCCCGGTATCGGAGATACCTTAGGCGCAGCCATCCTTGGGGAGATCGGAGACATCCATCGCTTTGACGCTCCAAACAAGCTCGTGGCCTTTGCGGGTCTTGATGTTACTGTTAAACAGTCCGGCGAGTTCAACGGAACGAAAAACCGTATGTCCAAACGCGGCTCTCCGTATCTTCGCCGCGCCATTTGGCTTGCCGCCTCACGCGCTGCTTTCTGCGACCCTATACTCTCCGAGTATTATCAATCACTGCGGAAAAGGGGCAAGCATCACCTGACCGCTATAGGCGCTGTATGCCGCAAGATGTGCCACATCATTTACACAATCCTTAAAGAGAACCGTCCTTACGAGCCTTTGCCGCCTAAAGGCATATCTGCTTTGCGGAAGCCCGCGACGGATCAGCACTGAGCCGTCGCAGCGTATCCTTGACAAACCGAAGCGTTCAAATGCTACGCTGTTGGCACGAGGGCGCTGCTTATTTTTCCTGCATATCCGCTCTCTTCGCCCTCGACGGTTCTTACCAGCATTTGAATGCTGTTTGTCAAGGGCGGCGGAGTAACTTTTATCCCATATTCTCATGTCAAGGTTCTTTATTAAAAATCTGCGCCTTTATGCTTGACTTTTAATAGCTGGTCTTTTTCATAGATATGTTTTTGAAGCATGGACAGATGGATGGACGTAAAAAAGCACCTCGTTTGAGATGCTTTCTATGTGTTCGGATAATCGGAAATAGAATTATTGTGCTCGTTTAAGTTCTGCAATTTCCTCATCATGCTCACTGACGATTGCCTTGATCGTCGCAATATCACTTTTCATTACAGAAATATCTAGCTCCATACGGCTGGTTCTTGCATCGAGAGCCTCAACCTTGCTTTCTATGCGATCAGTTCTTTCATCAAGGCTCATAAAGCCATCGGCAAGAGCGCCTAGCTTGTCGCTGATCTCCGTATCCAAGCGAATGTTTATCTTTTGAATTTCCCTTGCAAGCGGCTCGGTTTCCTGCCTGACGATGGATTGTATCGCCAACAACAGTTCCTCGTTTTCAGTCATGCGGCAAGCCCTCCTAATCAATATTGGTATTGTACCATGCGTTCTCCTCCAGCACAATGCTAATTCTTCGTAACAGTCCTGTTTGTTCCCAATCGTTCCCAGCAAGCAATGCCTCTGGTCGCCCAGACGCACTTTTGCTTGTTGGGATGGCATCCCAAACCCTGCTGAACAAGCCTCCCTGTCGGTCGGCTGCTAGCGGCTCTGACGAGCCTTTTATGTGCGCTCCTGTTCGCGGTTGATTACGCCGAGCTCCTTTCCCAAGATCGTGTCCACATTGGCCTTTGCGGTCATGATCTCCTGCATTTCCTTTCGCGCACGGACGTACTCGCCATATGCGGATTTCTTTTCGATCAGGAGTGCATCATATTCCGCTTGCAGCGCCGAGAGCGGCGGTATCTTTTTACCGGGCAGCGTGTCGAACGCCGCCTTTGCCGCCTTGTGCAGCAGGATGTCGCCCTCATGCTCGGCGTAAAACTGCTTCGAGTATCCGGCTTTCCGATAGGCCACGTATACGTCGCGGGTTTTGCGGTACTGGAAGATGTTTTTACGCAGGGCGGTCAACTCGGCAATCCGTTTTTCAGCGGCCTTAATCTGCCCGGACAGGGCGTTGAATCGGGCGGTGGCCTCGGCAGATTTGGCTTCCAGTTCCGCATAGTCCAACAGCTTGTGTTCGGATAAATAATTGATCGTAACCGCCATTTGCTTGAGATTGAACACCTTTGCCCAGCGTTCGTACCCGCCGCCCTTGCCCGCTTGCAGCTTGGCCTGAATATCCACCAGCAGATTCACCCGCTCCGGCACAGGCGTGGGGATGGTTTTCTTCTGCGGGGTATGCGCCCGGTCGCCGGAGATGAAAGCGTGGATTTCATCCTCCGCATAGCCGCTGCCGAGGGAACGCAGCCGAATGAATCTGTCCATACTCTCGGCACGGAACGCCGTATGTTTGCCCTGCTTTACCACATATCCGGCGGCGGTCATTTCCGTAAGGAACGCATCAAAGGAGCGTGGCTTTTTTGCAAGGGCGGCGTCGATAGCCTGCCGTATAAGGTCGCGCTAGCTCGGCTCTTTGTTATCACCCAGCCACTTGCCGTAACTCATACCGTGTCGCTTGGGCTGCTCCACGATGGACAATCCATGCTCCAAACAAATCGTATCGTTCAAGCGCCGGACGGCGGCGGTGCTGCCCCAGAAGTTTCGGAATTTGCGGGTGTTAATCCATCGTCGTGGAATTATAAATGATGTGATTATGGACATGCGCCTTATCAATATGCGTTGCTACGATGAACGCATGCCTACCCTTCGTCCAGCGCATGGCAAGCTCGTAGCCAATGCGGTTGGCATCCTCCGGCGTAACCTCCCCCGGCCTAAACGATTGCCGAAGCTGATAGGCCAGCACGTCCCGCGCCTGCGTTCGCCCGGTCTGCTCCCGGTATTGACGCTTGCTCAACAGAAATTCCGCGTCCACGGTGGCCGGGTCACACTCGTAGGCGGACACCAATTCGCCGTCGTTGGCCTTTGCGGGATTCATGGCATAATCGGTGCGGTCGGAGATGCTCTGCCCGATGGTCTTGCCTTTGCTAACGCGCATCCGTCAAGCTGCTGGTCGATGAGCCGATAGACGCAATCCCGCAGTTCCACCATGCCCCGGATGCGCTCTTTTGCGGTAGCGTTGAGCGTGGGACGTACCATGCGGCTGTTTTCCCGGTAGTACACTTCGCCGTCTACCACAGTGTAGGCGTAGTTTTTTACATTTGGGTCGGCGGGAATAGAATCGTCCACGGGCTGTTCGTCGCCCAAGTCCGGCAACTCCGCTTCGGCGTACTCGCCCTCGATGCGCGTCATAGCCTCCGCAAGCTGATTGGCAAGCACCGCGCCGTCGATGGGCAGACAAGCCGTTTCCTTGCGGCTTCCGTACATACTGTCGTCCCACGCCATATTGCCCAGCACCATTTCCGGGTGATCGGCAAAGTAGCTGTTGATGGGGATACCGTCCTCGGTTTCCGCCAGATGCACCCAATCCGGCTCGACCACCATAGGGCGCTCTCGTTTGCGGAAGAACAGAATGTCACTTGTGCCCTCCGTTCCGGCATTGGCCTTAAACGCATTGTTGGGTAAGCGTACCGCGCCGAGAAGCTCCGCGCGTTCGGCAAGGTGACGGCGCACTTCAGGACTTTGCTTGTCCATCGTGCCTTTTGAGGTGATAGCCGCCACGATGCCGCCCGGACGCGCCTGGTCGATGGATTTGGCAAGGAAATAGTCGTGAATGTAGAAATTGAGCTTGTCATATTGGCGGTCAGCCACTTTGTAACTGCCAAACGGGACATTGCCAATGACGAGATCGTAGAAGTCTCTGTTGTCCGTTTTCTCAAAGCCCGTCACTTTTATATCGGCATTGGGGTACAGCAGCTTGGCAATGCGTCCGCTGATGCTGTCCAGCTCCACGCCGAACAAGCGGGACTGCGCCATACTCTCCGGCAACAGGCCAAAGAAATTACCAACGCCGCAAGCGGGTTCAAAGATGCTGCCGCCGCGAAACCCCATGCGCTCCAGCGCGAAATAGATTGACTTGATCACAACGGGCGAGGTGTAGTGTGCGTTCAGCGTGGAAGCCCGTGCGGAAGCATATTCCGCTTCGGGCAACAGGGCGCTTAACTCCACGTATTCCTTGCTCCAATCGGTATTGGCTTTGTCAAAGGCTTGCGGAACGCCGCCCCAGCCCGTGTAGCGGGAAAGGATTTCCTGTTCCTCCGGCGTCGCTGCGCGACCCCCGGCCTCGATGCGCTGCAAGGTGCGAATGGCCTCCACATTGTTGCGGTACTTGGTCTTTGCGCCGCCCGCGCCCAAAGCATCGTCGGTAATATGAAAGTTCTCAGCGGCAGGAGTCTCCGGCTGCTCGCGCTCCGGCTCGTCGATATGCAGCCGTTCTATTCTGAATATAATACAGCATTTTTGCGGACTGTACATGCGGACGGGTATATCATATCCGGACCGCACAGCCTTTTTCTGGTAGAGTAGGGATGAGCCGCCTTGCCGCATTTCTGCGGTAGGTTTAC
>CAYUTA010000100.1:0-2020 GCA_964447605.1 uncultured Oscillospiraceae bacterium
CTTTCGCATCGCCTCGACTCCGTTTTCGTGTCCGGCTGTTTTGATACAGCCCCTTCCATTTTGCAGTGCTGTGATTATTTGGTTAATATACGGTTCTTTGTTGATATAAATTTGGCAAATCGAGTCTTTCAGTAAACATGTGCCATCAAAACTACCATCCAGTTTATCAATCGAATAATGCAAAGTTGTACCGTTACTTAAAATAAGACATTTTTTGACATCATCGTTTCCACGAACCCGATATTTATGATCAAGCGACCATCTCTGCGTGATAACCAGCAAGCCGTCCGCACCGATCCCATATTTTGATTTCAGAGATCGGCCCGTAAACGGCGAGTTATTCTCAACAATGCTGGTGCAACGCAAGCCCGGTATGTCCAAGGCAAACGGCGTCAACCCGGTTGCCGCAGCAAAGTCCTCCAGGCTCTGATATTCTGTGATGGTTTCAAACAAAACTTCGTCGCTCGCTCTGCCATTGGCAGGGGTATCGCTGACACCTTTTCCAGCATAGTCCGCCGTGACGATCTCAATCCTGCTGCCAAACACACCGAGGATATAATCGAATATCTCCTTTGCAAGCGCACGGCCCGCCGGAATCATCGTGAAGAAGGCAAGGATGAGCGCAACGACCACGCCGGCTATGGCCAGCCGCCGGTGTGTCCGCATCCCGTTTTGCAGCGCCTTTGCCCGCCTGCGCGCCGTCTCTCTCCGGGAATCGCGCCGCTCCTTTGCAAGCGCCGCTTTTTCAAAATATGCCCAAGCCTCCCGCGGAAGACGCGAGCTTGCTTTGGCGCGCGCCACAACCTCGCGCATTGTGGCGAATCCCCCGGTTTGGTAAAGCCTCCTTGCCTGCGTGCGCGAGAGGATGAATGTATCGTCGATTGCGTATGGATACTCATGCAGCAGCTTTTTCAGCTTTCGTATTGTCATGCCGTCGCCCTCCAGTCAGCGCGTCTGCATCAGCAGGTTGAGCATCATCATCACAACCGGCAGCTGCGCCGCCAGCTTCTTTCTCATTCGGAAGAACTGCTGATTCAACGCATTCCGGTTCACCCCAAGGACCGCCGCGATTTCATCTACCTGATAGCCGTATAGGTAGCGCATTTTGAACGCCGTGCGGATATGCTTTGGATACGTTGAAAGAAAGTTCTCCAAATCCGTCATCCATTCAGAGTGCTCCAACCGCATATCGTGATACCACCCGTAATATTCCGCCAGCATTTCCGGTTCCGCCAGCGTTACGCGCTTTTCCCTCTTAAACCGCGTTCTTGCCGCGTTTGCCAGGCATGTCTTATAGTATGCAACCACGGTTTTCGCCTTTGCAAATTGTTCCGGATTCTCCATGATTTTCAGCGCCAGCTCCTGCATCAGATCCTCCGCATGTTCCCGGTGTTTCACGATCATGATCGCCGTTCTTGCCAATTCGTCATAATTCTCGCTGTAGACATCGATCAGTTCTTCCAACGTATGCATGTCCCGTCTCCCATCCCCACTCTGCCGCCATTTGTCATACAGCCGTTCCATGCGCCCCGCTCCCACAAAATGCCGCCGGCCATCCACACCCCGGCGGGACCGTTCGCCCGTACCCGAAAGAATCCTTCCGCTCATACCCCGCAGCTTAAGGCCCGAAGCCCGCGCTCCGGCATACGGGAAGGACCGGTTCATCCGCAGATCAGGCGGCATGTCCGGCCTTTTTCGCTTGCCTGCCGCAGAACCGGTCCGGAACACCGCGCAAGGAAACCGCCTGTATTCGCGCCTGCGGCCGCCGCGCCTATGCCGGGGAATCGGCCGCCGGGAATCCCTTAAAATACGGGGGTTCCTTCTTCGATTTTGTCCGGTTCATGGTTTTGAAGCGATTCTTACTTGCACGCTTTGCTATGTGATCGGGGTTCTCTGCTCTGCCAAATGCAGCCCGCCAAGGCTTCCCTTTATTTAATTGTATCACGTTCCACTACGCGCCGCATATCCCCTTTTTCCCTGATTGCCTTTGCGACACCATCCATTGCAGCCCGATGTGCGG
>CAYUTA010000100.1:2030-5585 GCA_964447605.1 uncultured Oscillospiraceae bacterium
ACGATTAAGTACGTTTATTCTCGATAAAACAAATACAAAATTGCCGAATTATTTTTGAGCATAAAGAAATTTTATAATAAGATGCCTGTAGGTATTGATTCAAGTCGATTTTTGAAGCATAATGGACACAATATAATATATTGTTGAGGGGAGCGAACGTCATTTGAAAGAGTTGCAGGATCGCATCCGGAAAGAGGGAAAGGTACTCCCGGGAGATATTATCAAGGTAGACGGCTTTTTAAACCACCGGGTCGACACAAAACTGATGCGCGATATTGCCAAGGAGTTCAAATCCAGATTTGACCTGACGGGCCTGACCGCCGTGCTGACCGTGGAAGCGTCCGGCATTGCGCTGGGCACCATCTGCGCGGAGGAGTTCGGCGTGCCAATGGTGTTTGCAAAAAAAGCCAAGTCCGATAATATTGAAGGCGGTCTCTACCATAGCGACATCTATTCCTATACCTATAACAAGAGGGTCACGTTGATCGTTTCCAGCCAATGGCTGGGTAAAAACGACCGTGTCCTGATTGTTGACGACTTTCTTGCAAACGGCGAGGCGCTGCGCGGCCTTGTCGAAATTGTTCAAGAGGCGGGCGCAGAGCTTGCGGGCATCGGCGTTGCGATTGAAAAGGGATTCCAGTCGGGAGGAAAGCGCCTGCGCGAGGCCGGACAGAACCTGATTTCGCTGGCAATTATCGAGTCCGCGGATGATACCGGTATCGTGTTCCGCGAGGATTGACGTATGGATGAACGCATTGTTGTTCTCGATTTTGGCGGCCAGTATAACCAGCTGATTGCGCGCAGGGTGCGCGAAGCCGGCGTGTTCTCCGAACTGATCCCGCATTTTGCGTCCATTGAACGCATCAAGGGCAACGGTCTTTCCGGAATTATTTTAACGGGTGGGCCGGACAGCGTTTGTGAAGCGAACGCCAAAACCTGCACGGAGGAAATTTTTTCCCTCGGCGTACCCATTTTAGGAATCTGTTACGGCATGCAGTATCTTGCCAACCGGTTCGGCGGCAGGATTGAACCCGCCAGCGTGAAGGAGTATGGGCGCACGCCCATCGTCTGCGGGACGCACCCGCTGCTTGCCGGGCTGGGCAATGTGGTTTGGATGAATCACAATGATTCCGTAACCCGCGTGCCGGACGGATGTTCCGTAATTGCACATACCGCAAATTGCCCGGTTGCGGCCTTTGCAAACGATACGCGGCGCCTGTACGGCATCCAATTCCATGCGGAGGTCACGCACACCGAGCAGGGCGAGCGCCTGATTGAGAATTTCTTAAAGAATATCTGCAATTTGAATTGCGGCTACAGCACCGCCAATCTGGCCGAAGAGCTGATTGCGGATGTACGCGCAACGGTCGGCGACGCCCGCGTGCTCGGCGCGCTTTCCGGCGGTGTGGATTCCTCAGTGGCCAGCGTGCTCGTGCACCAGGCAATTGGCGACCGGTTGACCTGTATCTTTGTTGACCACGGCCTGCTGCGCGAGCGGGAAGCGGAGGAGGTCATCGGTTTTTACCGCGACACCCTGAACCTCAACATTCAAATGGTGGACGCGCGCAAGCGGTTTTTGGACAAGCTCGCCGGTGTAACAGACCCCGAGGAAAAGCGCAAGATTATTGGTACGGAATTCATCCGCGTATTCGAGGAGGAGGCAAGACGGCTTGGCGGCGCGGATTATCTGCTGCAGGGCACCATCTATCCGGATGTGATCGAGAGCGGCACCGAAAGCGCCTCCACCATTAAAAGCCACCACAACGTCGGCGGCCTGCCCAAGGACGTTGGGTTCGTTGGGCTTGTCGAGCCGTTGCGCATGCTGTTTAAAGACGAAGTACGCGCGCTTGGCGAGCACCTTGGCATCCCCCATGCGCTTGTCTGGCGGCAGCCGTTCCCCGGCCCGGGGCTTGCCATCCGCGTGCTGGGCGAGGTGACCGAGGACAAGCTGGCCATTTTGCGCAGATCGGACTGGATTTTCCGCGAGGAAATCCGCCTGGCAGGGTTGGACGCGTGTATTTGGCAGTATTTTACGGTGTTTACCGGCGTACGCAGCGTGGGCGTGATGGGCGACCAGCGTACCTATGATTATGCCATCGGCGTGCGCGCGGTCACCAGTACCGACGCCATGACCGTTGAATTTGCCGAAATCCCCTATCCTGTACTGCGGCGTATCAGCGAGCGCATCATTGCGGAGGTTCCGCACGTCAACCGCGTGGTCTACGATATCACCAGCAAGCCGCCGGGAACGATTGAGTGGGAATGATTTCAGAGGTCTGAAAAAGCCCGTAAACACTGGACTTT
The DNA here is from genome assembly GCA_964447605.1 of uncultured Oscillospiraceae bacterium. GTDB lineage: Bacteria > Bacillota > Clostridia > Christensenellales > CAG-138 > CAYUTA01. Next base: position 4,335 of record CAYUTA010000100.1, read on the forward strand.
TTGAGGACTAAAGCCGTTCGTGGCAACGAAATGGCAACATTTTTTCATTATTCATAAAAAGAGAGCTAACTGATTTTGATTAAGTCAGTTAGCTCTCTTTTCTGTTTATGCTCAATCCTTATCCTCTTTGAATGCCTCTACCAGTATATCACTCAATCCTTGGGATGGTGTTACCCTATGCCATTTGCCGGAAGTATCAAATTTAGGATAGTGATAACGCCAACGGTCATATTCCTCCTGCGTGATCTCGCCAGCTTTCAGCATAGCCGCAGCCTGCCGCCAAGCACACAGCATTTCGTGAAGCGTGGCGGCATCCTTGCCTTTGAATACATCTACACGAAGATGGACTTCTCCATCACACTCACAAACTTTCAAGCCGTATCTGTCCTCCAGCGTAAACAGGGTGTGCATCAGACCGATATAGGAGTCAATGTCCGGCACAGCCAAAGCCTGCGGAGATACATCAAGTATTTTAGCAAGAGAAGCGGTCAAATCCGCTTTTGGGGTTCTTGTCCCTGTTTCATATTGAGCCAAGCGCACATCAGCAGATTTCTCTGGAAAACCGATAGCCTGACCCAGATATTTCTGCGTCATACCGCGCAATATGCGGAAAAAGTGAATGCGTTCTCCAATCGCCATAATTATCAACTCCTGTGTCACATGTCTTTGAGAACGAGTATAGCTTATATGCTTAATATTGTCAAGAGGAATTAAAACAAATTTGTTTAATATTTTCTTGCAAACCGACTTGACTTAAACATAATAGTATAGTACAATGGCAATGCACTTAGCAAATAAGCTTAGTGCAAATAGAATAACTGCCGCACACCGCAGGTCTGGTGTGTCCGCCCGGGCAAATCGGATGGCGGACAGAAAGTATCCGATACTAAAAAAGTATTACTATGCAAAAAGGAGGAGCGTCTATGGAGAACAACAATTTTATGAGAGTCGAAGATGAGAGGGAAGAAATTCAAAAGGCAGACATATTGAATTGGTTTATCAAAAATGCAGAACGATACGACAATATCCGAATTTTGAAAACCAAATTGGAGAACGCTATCTTTGATAGATTAGCAGAAAGCTTTGTTATCTCTTGAAGCTGTGGCAACGCTATGGCAACAAAAAATCAGATAGCCCAAACTATCTGGATAATGAAAACAATGCAAATACTCTGAGCTAAATCCCATAAGCAAAACTGTTTAGAACACATTTAACAGGAGCGAGTGGGAGTAAAAATAGGATGAAACAAAG
>CAYUTA010000101.1:0-5510 GCA_964447605.1 uncultured Oscillospiraceae bacterium
GTTCGCGGGCCGCGCCCCAATACGCGCCGCGGCCCCTGCGTTTTATCCGTGAAAAATTTCGGCACGGCAGATATAAAAACATGCTTGACAGGGGCGAATCTTTCGTGCATAATGTACTAGAACAGTAGTACAATAACACAAGGGAAGGAGGCAAATGGTTTGGCATGGCAATTTACATCACAGCAGCCGATCTATCAGCAGATCGTGCATGAAATCAGCCGCCGCATCTTCAGCGGCGCGTATCCGAAAGGAGAAAAGCTGCCGAGCGTGCGGGAGTTGGCGGTGACCGCCGCCGTCAACCCGAACACCATGCAGCGCGCGCTCAGCGAGATGGAGAGCCTCGGGCTTGTCTGCACACAGAGAACCAGCGGACGCTCGGTCACGACGGATCAATGCGTAATCGATGCGGCAAGGCGGGATTGGGCGGAACGCCTGGCGGATGCGTTTATTCAGCAGATGCATGCGATTGGCCTGGAAAAGGATGAGGTGTTCGATCTCCTCAACCAAAGACTGGCCGGGCGAAACGGCAAGGAGGGAAATGATGGAAACAATGCTTGAACTAAAAGGCTTAACAAAAACCTTTGGCAGCGTGGTTGCGCTTAACAACGTGAGCCTGGCGCTCCCAAAGGGCAGGATTGTCGGCCTGCTCGGACCAAACGGCAGCGGCAAGACCACGTTGATTAAAATTGTCGCCGGGTTGCTGCAGCCGGATGCGGGAAGGGCCTTTGTCGGCGAAAAGGAGGTTGGGCTATCCACAAAAGCGATGGTTTCCTATCTTCCGGACCGCATGTATCTGCCCGATTGGATGCGGGTAAACGATTGCCTGGAGTATTTCAGCGATTTCTATGCCGACTTTGACCGCGATCACGCGGCGGAGATGCTCGGCCGGCTCGCGGTTCCCGGGCAACAGCGCATCAAAACCATGAGCAAGGGCACGAAGGAGAAGATGCAGCTGGTGCTGGTGATGACGCGGCGGGCAAAGCTGTATCTGCTTGACGAGCCGATCGGCGGCGTGGATCCCGCCACGCGGGATTTCATACTCAACACGATCATCGGCAATTATGACCCGGACTCCACGGTTCTGATCAGCACGCACCTGATTGCCGATGTCGAAAAGGTTCTGGACGAGTTTATATTCCTTAAGAACGGGGCCGTGGCGATGCACGATCAGACCGACCATGTGCGCGAAACCCAGGGCAAATCCATTGACGAACTGTTCCGGGAGGTGTTCAAATGCTAAAGAAACTGATCAAACAGGATTTTCGTGCGCTCTCGCGCATACTGGTTCCCGTACAGATCGGCGTGCTGTGCGGCTCGCTGCTGGCGGCGGTGCTGATGACAATCACCCTGCGGACGGCAATTTTCCAGACGGATCCCGTAACGGTCGGGGAAGGGTTGTTTGCGGGCATGTCGGCGATCATCGTCGTTCTCATCGGCATGGCGGTCATGGCCTCGTGGCTGGTGGCGCTGCTGGTCGTGTGCATGCACTTCTTTAAAAACTTTCTTGGCGACCAGGGGTACCTGACCTTTACCCTGCCGGTCGGCACGGGGGAGCTGATCTGGTCGAAGCTGATTACCGGCATGCTCTGGCTCGTGATCAGCGGCGCTGTGATCTGCGTCTCAAGCGTCATCGTCCTTACGTTCGGCACGGTTGCGGCGGGCGTGATGAACGTGGAACTGATAAAGGATATTTGCAGCGTATTTTCAGGCGCCGCGCGATACGTTTCCCTGCTCACGGCGGTGGAGCTGCCCGTTGCCGGCGTGCTGCAGCTTGCCGCGTTCCTGCTGGAGCTCTATTTTGCAATGATCGTCGGCAGCCAGATTGCAAAGAAGCATAAGGTGCTTGCGGGCATCGGCATGTATCTTGTCATCAACTTTGTCGTAGGCATCGTTCGGAGCCTGCTGACCGTGGCAGGCTACGGCATGAACGGCATCAACTTTGTGCTGAACGGGGAGTTGAACGCCACGGCGGTAGCGAACGCAACGCTGCTGATAACCATCGTTATCTCGGCCGTTCTGTCGGTGGGCTTCTTCCTCTGGTCGCGCCACCTGCTCAAAACCCGGCTTAACCTGCAATAGGGATTCCCCCTGCTTGTATGGCTGCGGAGGCGTATGCTGCGCCTCCGCGAGGCCGTCAAAAAACGTTGTTTTTGACGGAGCAACCGTTTCCTGCCGCTCGCCCTGCGGGCCGGCGTTTGGCAAGAAGCACAGCGCAACCGCCCAAACCGGGCGATCCCATACGCATAACGCCCGCGAGGCCGGCGCCCGCAACTGCGCCACGTCCAACCCCAATTGCTTGTCTTACAAACCAGGTTTTATGAAAATAATATGTGTTGTATAATATAGAAAAGAAAAAGATTTGACGATATACTATTCTTATGACGAAAACGTCGCATATCACACATTTTTAAATCGGGAGGGACAACAATATGACGGGTATTGGACTCATTATCGTATTTGTGCTTGCCATTGCGCTCATGATTGTTGCAATCAGCAAGTTCAAAATCCATCCATTCCTTGCGATCATGGCCATTTCGCTGATTTTTGGCCTGATCGCGGGCATTCCGCTGGTCAACGCCACCGGCGCGGACGGCAGCACCGTGCCCGGCATCGCCAACGTCATCGGCGCGGGCTTTAGCGGAACGTTTTCAAGCATCGGCATCGTAATCATCTTTGGCGCGCTGGTCGGCACGCTGCTCGAGCGCACGGGCGCGGCGCTGAAGATGGCCGACTGCGTGGTCAGGCTCGTGGGCAAAAAGCATCCGGAACTGGCCATTGAGCTCATGGGCTGGATCGTGTCCATCCCGGTGTTCTGCGACAGCGGATTTGTCATCCTCAACCCCATCCGCAAGGCGATGGTCAAGCGCACGGGCGCCTCGAGCGTGGCCATGACCGTCGCGCTGTCTATGGGCCTATATATCAGCCACTGCTTCATTCCCCCGACGCCCGGCCCCATTGCCGCGGCAGGCACGCTGGGCGTAGGCGACCATCTGCTGCTGGTCATGGGCCTTGGCGCGCTGATTTCCATACCGGCGCTGGTTGCGGGCTTTTTCTTTGCCAGGTTCATCGGCAAAAAGGTCAAGGCCGCGGACGATGCGGACAATGGCGAGCTCGTGAAAACCTATGAAGAGCTGGTCGCCGAATACGGCAAGCTGCCCAACGCCTGGCTTGCGTTTGCGCCAATCGTGGTGCCGATCATTCTCATGGGTCTTGCGTCCGCGTTTTCCATGGCCGGCGTTTCCGCTCCGTTTGTTGCGTTCCTGGGCACGCCGATTATCGCGCTGGCCGCCGGCGCCATCATCGCCATCATCAGTCTGTTTGCAGCCGGTAAGGGCGGGGATTTTTACGCCCTGACCAACGAGACGCTCAAAACCGTAGGACCGATCCTGTTCATCACCGCCGCAGGCGGCGTGCTGGGCAAGGTCATCGCCTCCTCCGATATGGTCAACTTCATCAAGGACAACGCAACCGTGTTTGAGGCTGTGGGGATCTTCTTCCCGTTCCTGCTGGCCGCCATCCTGAAATCCGCGCAGGGTTCCTCCACCGTGGCCATCACCACCACGGCCGGTATCGTTGCGCCCCTGCTGCCGGTGCTCGGGCTTGGCTCCCCGGCGCTGGCCAGCCTGACGGTTATCGCCATCGGCGCGGGCGCCATGACGGTTTCGCACGCGAACGACTCGTACTTCTGGGTCGTTACCAACTTCGGCGAAATGACCCCGCAGGACGGCTACAAAACCCAGACGCTCGGCACGCTGGTCATCGGCCTTGCCTCAATCGTCGGCGTATTCATCGTGTCGCTGTTCTTGCACTGAGCGTCGGCCGGAAACCTGCTTTTTGGCGGGTGAACCGCGTTTTGCCGGCGCCCCGCCGGCGGTTCCTGGATTGATGCAACGCAAAAAGAGGGGGCGGGCCGCGCGGCTCCGGCCCCCTCTTTTCTCAAAACAATCCGCCGTACCCGTTGGCGCGGAACAAGGAGGAACGCCATGAACACGCTTCGCCAGGACGCGCAGGTTATTATTGACGCCGCGCTGAACGCCGCCATGCCGGACACGGCCGTTACCAGGGCGCTGGAACGGTTCTGTCCGCCCGGTGGGCGGCTGGTGCTTATCGCCGCGGGCAAGGCGGCGTGGCAGATGGCGAAAACCGCCTGCGACATTCTGAGCGAACGCATTGACGACGGTGTGGTCGTCACAAAATATGGGCATATAAAAGCGCCCCTGCCGCGCGTGAAAACGTTTGAAGCGGGTCATCCCGTGCCGGACCGGAACTCATTTTACGCCACCGCGCAGGCCATCGAAACGGTCAAAAACCTGGGTGCGGACGACGCGGTGCTGTTTCTGCTTTCGGGGGGCGGCTCGGCGCTGTTTGAAAGTCCGCTGATTCCGCAATCCGACCTTGAGGCGCTGACGCGGCAACTGCTTGCCTGCGGCGCGGATATCGTGGAGATCAATACGCTGCGCAAGCGCCTTTCCGCCGTCAAGGGCGGGCGGTTTGCCAATATCTGCGCGCCCGCCCGCGTATTTTCCATCGTGCTGTCGGATATCCTCGGCGACCCGCTGGACATGATCGCCTCCGGCCCCGCTTACCCGGATTCGTCCACCTGCGCGCAGGCCGTTGACATTGCTAAAAAGTATCGTCTTGCGCTCACGCCGCAGATGGAAACGCTGCTTCGGCAGGAAACGCCCAAGCAGCTTGACAACGTGGAAACGCATATCACCGGCAGCGTGCGCCAGCTCTGCGCGGCGGCGGAAACGGCATGCAGAAGGCTTGGCTATCTCCCCGCGGTTCTGACCGCGAGCCTCCGCTGTACGGCGCGGGACGCAGGCAGCTTCCTTGCCTCCATCGCACAGTACCACGCCGACAGCGACCGCTCGCTTGCTTTTATTGCGGGCGGGGAAACCGTGGTGCATCTAAGCGGAACGGGGCTTGGCGGGCGGAATCAGGAGATCGCGCTTTCCGCCGCGGCTGAGATTGGCGCGCTGCGCGGCACAGCCGTGTTCTCCTTTGGTTCCGACGGCACGGACGGCCCGACCGACGCGGCGGGCGGCTACTGCGACAACACCACGCGGCTGCGCTTGTGCGAGCAGGGGATCGATATCTCCGCCGCGCTCGCCGACAACGACGCCTACCACGCGCTGAAAAAATGCGGCGGGCTTATCATGACCGGCCCGACGGGGACAAACGTCAACGACCTGTCCGCTGTGCTGATCAAGCGATAGCGCCTTGCCGGTGGAAAACGGGGAACGCTTTTTTGACCCGCTGCGGCCGCGTTCTGAACGGCCGGATGGATGTTGCTATGGTTCATGGGGCGGCAAAACCGGTTTAAGAAAAATAGGGCTTGAAATATACGGCCCAATACGGTAAAATAAACAGTAATCGGGGATGTAGCCCAGCTGGTTAGAGCGCTTCGCTCACATCGAAGAGGTCGGGGGTTCGAGCCCCTCCATCCCCACCACGTCGCCGCGGACTGCGCTTGTTCGCGGCGATTTCTTAATAGAAATCCCCTCTCG
>CAYUTA010000102.1:0-5409 GCA_964447605.1 uncultured Oscillospiraceae bacterium
GCATTGAGCGAAACGGCGTTTTGATGGCGGCGCAGCATCTCCATTTCACTGCGCCGGTCCGGATAACCCATTGAAAGGCGGACCATAAAACGGTCCAGCTGCGATTCGGGCAGCGGCTGCGTGCCGGAAGACCCCGCAGGATTCTGCGTTGCAATAACCAGATAGGGCTTGGGCATGGGATGCGTAACGCCATCCACCGTAATGCTGCCCTCTTCCATAACCTCGAGCAGGGCGGATTGCGTCTTGCTCGAGGCGCGGTTAATCTCATCCGCCAGGAAAAGATTGCATATGGCCGCGCCCGGCACGTATACGCCTGCGCCGCCGCCGGTTTGCAGCATGGTATAGCCCGTAATATCGGAGGGCATGACGTCCGGCGTAAACTGCATGCGCTTGTAGGAAAGATCCATGGCCCTGGAAAACGCCAGCGCCATGGTGGTCTTGCCCACGCCCGGCACATCCTCAAGCAGCACATGGCCCTCGGCCAGCATGGCCATCAGAATCCTGCCGATAATAGCGTCCTTTCCCACAACGACCTTCCGTACCTGATTGATGATTTCCTGTACCTGTTGCATCCAACCCACCTTGTTCCGCTATGGAAGGAGCATCGATGAAGGCGCGTTAAAACGGCGCCCTGCCGCGGCATGCGGTCCCTTCCGAAAGCGGCCTCCTGTCAGAACATACTCTATATAGTATAACAGATCGAGTCTAGCTTAGGCCAGTGACATGAATATTACAAAAATGTATCTTATCTTCAACATATCGGCCCTTTCGAAGGAAAGCGGAACTCCTCGCGCCCGCATACCGTTCATAATTTATGTATGCGCATGCTGAAAAAACATCCTTCCCAAACGCGGCGCTTCCCCCTTTCGCCGGTTTTTCTGCTATAATGAGCGGGAAACGCATCGGTGTTATTGAAAGACGGGGGGCGGTACGATGGCATTTCATGTAAGACCGGAAAATGAGGCTGATTACAGGGCTGTTGAGGCGTTGACGCGCGAGGCATTTTGGAATCGTCATGCGCCCGGTTGTAACGAGCACTATCTCGTCCATATTCTCAGAAACTCCGATGCGTTCGTAAAGGAGCTTGACTTTGTTGCGGTTTGCCGCGGCAAAGTCATGGGCAACATCATGTATACCAGGGCGTTTATTCTCGGGGACGACCTGTTAAAACACCCGGTATTGAGCTTTGGCCCCGTTTCCGTTTTGCCGGAATTTCAGCGGAAGGGCGTCGGCGGCAGGCTCATTGAACATACCAAGTCCATCGCAAGGGACTTGGGTTATGCCGCCATTATCATCTATGGGGATCCCGAATTTTATAAAAGAACCGGCTTCCGGCAGGCCGAAGCATACTCCATCGGCACGTCCGCCAATACCTACGCGGCTTCGTTGCTTGCCTGCGAATTGACGCCCGGCGCCTTGGAAGCCCATAAGGGACGTTTTTTCGAGGATGCCATTTATGAAATTGATCAAGCGGCTGCGGAGGAATTTGACGCAACATTTCCCCTCAGGGAGAAACGGACCGGCCTGCCGGGCCAGCTGCGGTTTTCCGAACTGGCTCGAATGACCAGGCCAAGATTATGAAAAGACTGCCGGTCAAAAGCGGACGGACACGGCCTCCCTCAGCCGGATGTCTGTGCGGGTCCGGGCGGAGACGCGTTTTTGCGGCGCGCCCGACGATTCCAAAGCAAGCGGGGCTAAACGCAGAGAAAGGCGCCTTAACGCGACAAGTCGGCCCTCCCGCGCGATTCTTCGGCCTGCGCGGCCTCCTCCTCCGTGCATACGGCGGGCTTCTTGTTTCGTTTACGCTGCGTTTCGCGTTTATCGTCCTCAAGCCGCGCCTCCTCCTTCTTGATCCCCCACTGAATCAAAACCGCTATGGCCGCGCGCAGCAGCACCACCGCGCCGAGGATCGCCAGCTCGTCAAGCGAACGCACCACCAGCGTGCGCAGCACCTCTCCGCCGAGCTTGAACTCCAGCGCCAGGGCAATCCCCCCGGCCAGGTTGAGCCGCACATGTTCGTCGCGCTTGAGCACGCCCACGACCGCCTTTGCCGCAGATATTACCATCACAATCACGCCAATCAGCTCCATGAGCAGAATCGCGCCCTGCACCGCCTGTTCAAAAGCAGCCTGCACTATTTCCATAACACCCAATCCTTTGCCCCTTTTTAAAATTTTACGAAAAAAATAACGATCTTGCAAGAACTGCGGCCAACCGCCGCCGCACAAACCGGCAAAATGACACAGACTGGAAAACATCCGGGGCCCCACGCATGCGGCCTGTCAGATCAGCTCCTCAAACGCTTCAACCGGCATGGGCTTTGCATACAGGTACCCCTGTATCACGTTGCAGCCGATGCTCCTGAGATAATTTGCCTGCTCAAGCGTTTCCACACCCTCCGCAATCGTACGCAGCTCGAGCCTTCTTGCCATATGTACAATGGACTCGATGATGATATTGCTGCGCCGGTCATTCTGCGTCTGTTCAAAAAAGCGCATATCCAGCTTGATGATATCGGCCGGTACGTCTTTGAGCGTGTTGAGCGAGGAATATCCGCTGCCGAAATCGTCGATCTCAATGAGGAAGCGGCTTGCGCGCAGCTGCTTTATCATGTCGTATAACTGCTCTGAAACATCGACAAACGCGCTTTCGGTAATCTCCAGCCACAGCTTCTCCGGGCGTATCTGATAGCGCTTAGCAAGCGCCTGAACGTCCCGCGCGAACGTGGACTGAAGCAGGCTGTGGCGCGAGATGTTGACCGAGACCGGCGGAACCGATTTACCCATGTTCCGCCACTTTTGCAGCAGTTGGCACGCATGTTCAAAAATATAGGCGTCGAGCTTTGTTATAAAGCCGTTTCTCTCAAACAGCGGGATGAATCCGTTCGGCTCGAACAGGCCGAGCGTCGGATGCGCCCAGCGCACAAGCGCCTCCGCGCCGGCAAGCTCGCCGGTAACATGGTTGTACTGTGGCTGGAGGTAAATCAGGAACCGCTCCTCCTTCAGCGAGGCTTCCATATGGTTGGCAATGGTTTGCTCCCGCAGCAGGTTTTCACGCATGGATTCGTGATAGTAGGCGACAAACTGCGTTGCATCCTTACGGATGCTGCGCTGGGCCAAAATAGCGCGGTCGATCATTCCGCCGACCGGGAGCGCGGTATCCGATACCACATAAACGCCAATATCCAACACGGCTTTAAACGGCAGGCTGCGCGGCTCAATCCACGCGTTCAGGCGCTCGGCAACGGCCGAGCGCCCTTGCGCGGCATATGGGTACAGCGCAACGAACGTGTCCGCAAAAAGTCGGCAACAGACGCCGCCGGCCGCCTGCGTGCCGCGTCTGATTTCGTCGGCGATGCCCCGCAGCAGCCGGTCGCCCTCCGGGCGTCCGTACTGGTCGTTGATGACCTTAAAATTCTCCACGTCCGCGCACAGGAGCATATAGCTCATCGGCGGCGCGGCGGCAATGAGCCTGCCCGCCTTTTCGATGAAGGCCGTACGATTGTAAAGCCCCGTCAAGGGATCGCGCTCGGCGCGGAACTGCAACTCCCGTTCGGCGAGAACGCCCTGGTTGACGTCGCTTATCGTCAGCATCAGCTTGGGAACCGGGCTATCCGCAAGCGACAGCGGAATGGCCTGCAGCTTAAACCAATGCGTTTCTCCCGCCGCCGTTTTCAGTTCTACCCGGGCGGAGAGCTCGCCCCGTTCACGGTTGGTTTTGGCCCGCCCGATCAGATCGGCAATCAGCTTGACCGTCTCTGGATCGGCCACCCGGTCTTCGGCGAAAATGCGCAGCAGCGGACGCCGGTCGTAGTTGCCCGCCAGCAGCCTGCCCGCGCGCTGATCGTACAGGTATGTGCCGTTGACTAAATCCAGCGTGAAGACCACCGTATCGGTGGCGCACAGCACCTGTTCAAAGCGCGCCTCCTCCTCGCTCTGCATATGCAGATACAGATTCTGCGCGTACAGGAACTCGGTTTCCATGCGCAAAAGAACGCTTTGGACCCGCAGCCGGAGCAGCTCTAAATCGGCATTCTTGCAGATAAAGTCCAATGCGCCGGCGCGGATGGCCCGCAACTCAACGGCCTGATTCTCCTGCGCGCTCACGGCGATGACCGGGATGCGGGCGAATTCCTTTTGCTCATGCAGGTATTCAAGCACCTCGAAGCCGCTCATCTCCGGCATGTCCATGTCCAGCAACACCACGGCGATGCCCGAGGCAAGCCGCCGCATCTGCTCGATCCCCGCCCTGCCGCTATCCGCCAGCACAATGGTGTAATCCTGCGAAAACAGTTCTTTACAGCGGTTGCGGCGCTCTTCAGAGCCATCCACCACCAGCAGATATCTGCGCGGGATGGCGACTGTCTGTATCGCTGGATTTATGGCCTTTGCAGCCGGCGGTTCGGCGGCGGCCGTATCGGCGCTGTACGCCCTATGCATCTGTTCGCGGTAGAACGTGTATCCATTCCTGCCATGCCGTTTTGTAAAGTACAGCGCTGCGTCCGCATTGCGGTACAGCTCGTCGAACGTCGTGCCGTCGCGCGGATACATGGCGATGCCCATGCTCAGCGACGCGCCGTATGCAAGGCCAAGGCCAACCCGCTGGTGCATCTGGGTGCACAGATGCTGCGCTTTCTTCGCGGCCAAGGTGTCGTACATCACGTTGCGCATGCAGATGGCAAACTCGTCTCCGCCGATCCTGCCCACAATGTCGTCCCTGCGCAGCAAGGCCCGCATGCTGCCGGCAAGCTCAATCAGCAGCCGGTCGCCCTCCATGTGCCCAAACGCGTCGTTGACCAACTTGAACCCGTCGATATCGATCATGATGAACGCGTGCTTTTCCGTTGGCCGGCCGGCGTCGAGCATCTCGCCGACGCGTTTGACCAGCGTGCCGCGGTTCAGCAGGCCGGTAAGCGGGTCGTTTTCCGAACGCCGGATCATCTCAAGGCTCTCACATTTTTCATCGTTGATATCCTGGCAAAGCAGGTATGCCTTGAGGTCCTGCGAGTTGGGATACGGCAGCACCTGTACATCAATACGAATCCACTTTGAGCCCTTCCCGGCCCCCTCGTCAATATGAACCTCCAGTTCGTGCCTGTTGCGGCCCGCCTCATACTCGGCAATCAGGCTTTCGCGCAAAAATACCCTTTGAAGCTTCGCCGCATCCTCCGGGTCTGCGCACAGCCCGGCAATCGCCCCGATGCGCCCGTTGAACGCAGCGGCGCTTTCGCCGTCGTCCAGGAACGAAAACAGCGTGCCCGCATTGCCCTCGCAGGCGTCGGCGGTCAGGTTATACTCGGCCATCCGGTACTTCTCGGCGGGCATATTCTCAAACGACTGCCGCCATCTTACATAGGCCATCTCCTGCTCGAGCCGCCTGGTCACATCCTCCGCCATCCCGATGGCCGCA
>CAYUTA010000103.1:0-5334 GCA_964447605.1 uncultured Oscillospiraceae bacterium
GGCTCCCCATGTTGCTTAGTCTACTTGCTCTTACCCCAACTATTGACGAAGAGCCGTTTTTTGTCCGGCGGAACCTTTGCTTTCCGGCAGACGGGGGATAAGCACACGCGCCGGGTTAAGCGCGCGGGTCGTCCTTTTTGCGGAGCATGCCGTGGATGACCTCGCGGATATGGCGGGCGTCGATGGCCTCAATGCGGCTTTTGACCGCCGCAAGCAGGGGATTGAGCGCGCCTCCCTCATCCTGCCCGAGGAAAAACAGCGCGACTGTGCCGGGACCGACGTGCGCTCCGGTGCCGGGCTCATAGGGGACGATCAAAAAATCTTTTACGGCGCAACGCTGGCAAATCATGCGTTTGAGCGCAAACGCATCGTCTTCACAGGCTGCGTGGGCAATGCCGACCGTCTGGGTTTCCGGTTCGATGACGTGCGCCGCGAAGTATTCGGCAAGCGCGCGCAGCGCCTTCTGCCGCCCGAGCACCTTGGCGGCCAGTTCGATCTTGCCCTGCACGCCCTTCATAATGGGCTTGAGGTTGATCAGCGTGCCAATCACTGCCGAAGCGCCGCCGATACGGCCGCCGCGCCTGAGGTACATCAGATCGTCCACCAAAAACCGCTGACACAGCGACGGTATCAGCGACTCGATGGCCGTGGCGGTGTCGTTTATGGTTGCGCCGCTGTCACGCAGCGTGGCCGCATGGCAGACAAACAGCCCCTCGCCAAGCGAGGCGCCGAGCGTATCGACCACCCGCACGGTGCGTTGCGGGTATTTTTCGGCAAGCTCCGACGCGGCGGTCAGCGCAGACTGCACGGTGCCGCTGATGCCGGAGGACATGCCGAGATAGAGCGCGTCTTTGCCCGCCTGTACAACGGGCTCAAAGGCTTTTATAAACGTATCCGCGTTAACGAGCGAGGTGCGCGGGATAAACGACCCCTCCTTAATCGCGGCATAAAACGCATTGCCGTCAAATGCGGCGTTCGGGTCATAGCACAGGTGCTCCCGGCCGTTGACATGATAGGTTAAAGAGACTACGCGGATATCTAGGGCCTGCACGATATTTTCCGGCAGGTTGGCCGAGGAGTCTGTAAACAGGGTAAACGGCATCGATTCATCCTCCTTGCTGCTTTGTGAAGTATTATCTTACGATAAAGTGGGCAAATTGTAAATCCATTGGCTGGAAATGGAAAAAACAGACAATAAAAGCAGGGAGCCCGCATGAATGGAATCGCCCTGCTTGCCGGTTATTTTTCTGGCGGCCGGATTGTCAGACGGCTGCCGCCTGCCTTTCCAGCTCTTCCTTTTCAAGTACGGTATACGCAACCTTGCCCACGAGCGTCTTGGGCAGCTCGTTCCGAAACTCAATGTCATAGGGCATGGCGTACTTGGCCACATGGCGGCGGCAGTGCTCCAAAAGCTCCTGCTTGAGCACGGGCGTGGGCAGCGTGTTGGGCCGGAGCACGACAAACGCTTTGACCTTTTGCATCTTATAGGAATCGGGCACGCCGATGACGCAACTCATGAGCACCTTGCCATGGGCGTCGATGACGTTTTCAATCTGAGAAGGATACACGTTGTAACCGCTGGTCACGATCATGCGCTTGATGCGCTGCCTGAAATAGACGAATCCATCGGCGTCCATCGTGCCAAGATCGCCGGTATGCAGCCATACGTGTCCATCGGCATGCTTTTTGAGCGTATTGGCGGTCTCCTCGGCCTGATTGACATATTCGAGCATCATCGACGGTCCGGTCAGGCAGATTTCACCCTCCTCGCCATAGAGAAGCTCGTCGGTGGTGCCGGCCTTGACGATTTTATAATACGTATCCGGGAACGGCAGGCCGATACTTCCCTCACGATACATATCGTAAGGCGTCAGGCAGCTTGCGGTTACGCACTCGGTCGTGCCGTAACCCTCGCGCACCTGAATGGTTGCGCCGTGGTCCTGCAGGAAGCGGTCAAACTTCTTTTTCAGCTCGATGGACAGGCTGTCGCCGCCGGAAAATACGCCGACGAGGCAGGAAAGGTTCACGCCGTCCATGTATGGGTTGCGGGTAATGCCCTCGTAAAGCGTCGGAACGCCCGCAATCAGGTTGGGCTGCTCCTGTTTGAGCAGCTTTGCATAGCTTTCCACCGAAACGCGCGGCACAAGAATGCACATGCCGCCGTGGGCAAGCATGGTGTGGATGCAAACGCCGAGCCCAAAGCCGTGGAACATGGGCATGGCGGCCAGCATTTTCATACCCGGCCGGAAGCAGTTGGCCATTGCGATGGTCTGGATGCCGAGCGCATTGAAGTTGAGGTTGCTCAACAGAATGCCCTTGGTTACGCCGGTTGTACCGCCGGAGAAGAGGATGACGGCGGGATCGTCGGCCTTGCGGGAAACGAAGCAGTCGCCGGCAAACGCATCGCCGCCGCTGACAAACGGCTTCCACTTCAACACGGGCGCGTCCTTGGGAAGCTTGAACCTGCGCCCTTCCAAGAGATAATAGACCGCGGCCTTGACGGGCGCGAGCGCGTCGGTAATGCCGGTGATAATCAGCGTGTCAAGCGCAACGTTTTTGCGTACCTCAACAAACTTCTTATAAAACTGATCGAGCGTAACGGCAACCCTGCTGCCGGAATCCCGGATGTAGAATTCGATTTCGCCGATGCTTGAGAGCGGGTGAATCAGCGATGCAATTGCGCCGATTTTGTTGAGCGCATAGAAGCACAGCACAATCTGTGGGCAGTTGGGCATGCACAGCGTAACACGATCGCCCTCCTTCACGCCGATGGCGGCGAACGCCCTGGCCACGCGGTCGATCTGCGCGCGCATCTGCCTGTAGCCGGTGCGCTTTCCCATAAAAGCAAACGCGGTGTAATCCGGATATTTTTTTGCCGCGGCCTCGACCATATCGACCATGGAGCCCGCGGGATAGGTCAGGTGCGCCGGCACGTCGCCATAAAAGTTCAGCCACGGCGCCTTGACGTTTTCCATATTCTCCCGATAAGCGTTTTCAGTATTCAATGTTCAATGCCTCCTTGCAGGGCGTGTCGAGCAGCTCCGGGTTGGCAAGCAGGTGCCTGAGCAGCTTGACGGTCTTGGAATAGTAATATCCGTCAGCAATGCGCTCGTCGAGCGTAAGGCCGATTTCGATGCTGGGCTTCATGGTGACGTTGCCCTCGTCGTCATAGCAGGGGTGCATGTGCCGTTCGCCTATAACCAGAAAAATGCTGTTGCTGCCCCAGTTTGTCAGGTGGTGATACCCGGCGTTGAGCTTGATGGAACCCAGGTTGCTGATCCACACGGTGCTGTTATAGGGATCGTCCTTGGCAATGGCCCACGGCATGCGGCCGTGCTGGTCCAGCCGGTATAGCAGGCGCATAAAGAAATGCACCAGCCATGTCGGCATTTTGGTGATGATGTCGATGGTATCGGTGGTGCTGTCGGTCTGCTCCTTTTTTCGCAGGCTGTAGACATAATCGCAAAGCTTGTCGTGCATTTCATCCAGACTGCTCTTTTCGCTTTCCGGGTTGTAACGCAGGATGGCGATTCCCTCGGCGCCGTCGTCGGAGAACGCTTTTTTGGCTATGAGTGAAAAGGAAATGTGATTGCGGTCATAGTATCGGTCGCCCATGATAAAGCGGTTCATGCGGGGGCGCATCTCAAGCGTCCGTCCCACGGCGGAAAGAATCACCTGAAACATGGTATACCTGTGCGCGGGCGCTTCCGCATTTTTCCCGGCCACATATGCCTCAAGCGCAGTCACGTCGATCAGCTCGCGAATATAGGCCTCGTTGTCGGTCCGGTTGGGCAGCATGGACGGAATAATCAGGTGCATGCCGTCTAAACCACGAACCAGCGTTGCGTCAACACGGTCGCCACGATGCTGACGCTTCGGCTTTGTGTTACTCATAAAACGATTCCATCCTATTTCTATTTATAATTAGTCCATATAGTCAGTAGATATTATCACAAAAATGTCACAAATGTCAACGGATGGACAAATGCCGGCCGGGACAAACGCAAGCAACGGCAATTTTCATGTATTTGCGTAAGAATGATGCGGGTTCACGCAAACTAATTTGTAGAAATTTTGGGGCGGCGGTCCTGTGGGGAACGAAAGTCTGGTGTGGGGCATGCGTGCCGGCGCGCACACCGAAACGGATAAAAACCGTAAGGGTTTTCGGTCTTTGCGGGCTTTGCCGCACAGGAGCCCACAAGGCGAGAGGCAACGCCCGTAACCCTCAAAAAAGTGGAAAAGTCACTTTTTTGACACACTGAGGCCGGGGCCTTAGCCCCAGCCTCAGTGCGCCCTGAAAACAAAAGCCGGGACGGAATCGAGATCCTGCCCCGGCCATTCAGCGGCTTACAGCCCGTTGGCCTCGAGATTACGGCGATAGGCTTTCAGGTCCTGATACAGCTCCTGCTTGAGCGGATTCTTTTTATACTTGACAATGCGGTACACTTCGTAGAAGAAAACGCCCGCATTGAACGCCAGCGCCAGCGCGCTCATAATTGTCCAGGCCGTGGGGTTATAGGTGGCCGTGATGCCAAAGGCGGGCATGGCCTGATAATCGACCGCAAGCGAGAACATGCCGAACAGCGCCAGCGTCTGCGCGCGGTGCTGCAGCCAGACGCCGCGCTTGATGAACAGCTCCGCAGCCGTGCAGGAAACAAGCAGCGCAACACCGGCGTACATCGCGCGCGTGGACAGGCAGTTATAGCAGTATGCAAGGTTCCACAGATCATAGGCAATGATCCAGAACCAGAGCTGATCCGCCCAGACCATGTCCTTTGATTTGGTGTTGGCAACACGGATGGACATCCAGCCCGTGAGCGTCAGCAGCAGGAATACGCCGGCAAGCGCGTTGAGGATGTTCCACGGCCCGCCGAGCAGCGTCAGTCCCGCGGCATCCACGGTGACGGTCTTGTAGGTGGTAAAGACCTCGATGTCCCGGAAGATCGCTTCCACGATATTGATCGCCAGGATCGCCACCGGGAACACGGCCGCGAACTTCTTTTCCCCAAGTTTTGTGTAGCGGATGAGCATAAAGCCGACCACGCCAAGCAGAGCCGAGAGGGTCTTGATTACGCCGAACCATGTCTTGCTCGAGGGGCTGCTGACCGTTCCGGTCGCAATCAGGACGATCAGCACAACCGGCAGCACGCAGTATGCGGCGATGGCCGCCCACCTGGAGCGCCGGGTAAGCTCGTTAAGCAGTATCAGCGCGAGCACAAGGGCCAATACGGTGAGCACGGCGACAACGGAGTATCCCTCAAAGAAAAATCCCATCTTCAAATCTCCTACTATAATGAATTTACGCTCCATTCGAGTGAGTAACGGATTTCGGAA
>CAYUTA010000104.1:0-4809 GCA_964447605.1 uncultured Oscillospiraceae bacterium
GCCGGGTCTTCCGCGTCCTCCAGCGCCGCTTCCGACTTTTTCAGCGCACGCTTGGCAGCCCGAACCTTTTTGTCGGAAACGTCCTTTCCGCCCTTGATGGTGGATACGTCGTAGGCAAACAACGGGTCGCCGACCGCCACCGTCTGCCCGGGGCGAACGAACACCTGCGTAATGCGCCGGGTATAGTAGGTGGTGTAAAGCTGGGTCGGGCCGACCGCCCATTCACCCGTGCCTTCCACGCTTTCGTCCAGAGCCGACGGGCCGGCATAGCCCACGCTGATCTCGGCCTTGAGGGATTCCCCCACGGCCCGGCTGAGGTAGGTCAGCACCAGCATGGCGGCAAAAAACCAGATCAGCGCAATGCCCGCCCGCCTTGCAAGAATGCGTTTTTTCGGCGTTTCCGCCCGAATGTGTTCTTCCATACGTTACTCCTTGAGCCCCGAGGCAATGATACCCTGTTCAAGATGCTGCTGCCCCATCAGAAAAATCAGTACGGCGGGCAGCAGCGTGATGAGCGCCGTTACAAAGGAAACGCCCGCATTCTCCACCGTGGTCTTTGGCAGGAATACGGAAAGCGGGTACAGCGACGGCGTTTTCAAAAAGGTGACCGGCTGCTCCACGGCGTTCCAGCCTTCCACAAAGCCCAAAAGCGCGGCGGACAACACCCCCGGCAGGCCCAGCGGCAGGCCGATGCGTATAAACAGCGACCACTCGCTCGCTCCGTCAATCCGCGCCGCCTCCAGCATATCCTTTGGAATCTTGGAAAAGAATTTCGTCATGATGAACACGGGGAACGCCGAAAACATCATGGGAAGGATGATGGAAAGCGGCGTATCCACGCAGCCTAAACGGTTGAGCACAATGTAGCTCGACGCCATCGTCACCTGAAACGGCAGGATCATCAGCACGATGTACAACCAACTCAGCACATTCCGGCCCGGAAAACGAAACTGCGAGAGTGCCCAGGCCGCAGGGGCGCCGATGAGCACCTGTCCCAGCACACCGGGAAAGACCTGCAGGCAGGAATTCCAGAACACCCGGTAGAAAGCGGGCGTATCCAGCAGCAGCTCGACGATATGGCGAAGCGTCGCCCGTTCCGGCAGGAAACGCCAGCTGGCCAGCGTGTTGGTTGCGCCCAGCACGCCGGATAGCCGCTGCTGCAGCTCGTTTGTGGGCGTGAGCGCGCCGGTTAGCAGCATGGCAAGCGGCGTCCAGACAAGCAGCGCCAGCAAAAAGAGCAGCAGGAAGGAAACCGGGCGCAGCCTTCGCGGGTTCATGCGGACTCCTCCTTCCTCGCGCCGGAAAGCGCCTGTACCGCCAGCACGACGAGCAGAATCACGCCCATCAGCAGAACGGCGGCCGCGCTGATCTTGTGCATGTCGAGATTTGTAAACCAGTTGGACAGCACGTGCTGGAGCATATAGATGCTGCTGTGCGGATATTGCCCGGCAATAAGGTACGCCTCCCGAAAGACCTTGAACGAGTTGATCAGCGCCAGCACGGCCGTCATAAAGAGCGTGGGCCGCAACTGTGGCAGGGTGATGGAGAAGAAGCACTGGACCTCGCCGGCGCCGTCCACCCGCGCGGCCTCGTACAGGGCGTCCGGTATGGCGGACAGCCCCGCCATCCAGAGAATAACGTGATACCCCAGGTTCTTCCACAGATAGCAGGCCACCAGCACGGGAAAGGCGTATCCGCTGTTCAGCCAGTCCACCGGCGCTTTTCCAAACAGTGCGCACAGGGCGGAGAGCAGACCGTTTTTTTGAAACACGGTCTGGATGATCAGCACCACGCTGGTCACAGGCGCCACCAACGGCAGCAGGTAGGTGGTACGAAACAGATTTTGCAGGCGCTTCCGCCGGTAAAGCAACAGCGCCACAATGAGCGAAAGCAGCAGCAGCAACGGAATGCATACGATTAAGAATCTGCCCGTGTTGTCCAGCGCAAGCTGGAAGGATTCATTTTGCAGCACGGTCTGGTAGTTTCCGGTTCCCACGAAGGAATTTCCCATTGCAGAATAGAACGACCGCCGGATCACGTCCGCCGTGGGAAGGAGAAACATTCCGATCAGGCCGGTGAGGCTTGGCAGGAGGAAGGCCAGGGCTATGCGGGCCTCCCTCCGCCGGGTTCGCTTTGGCGTAACGGCGCGCATCTTTTTACTCCGACAGGTAGGTGCCAAGAAGGCTTCCGATCCTGTCTACGGCCTGCTCCAGCGCGCTGCCGCCATTGAGATAGGCCACGATTTCAGGCTGCAGCATATCTCTCAGCGCCGTCTGTTCCACAATGGGCGTATCCAGATTCTGAATCAGGCTGTAGAGCCGGTCGCGCCAGGCCTTTGAAGGCCACAGGGCGACGAAGCTTTCGCCGCTGTCGAGATTGTAACCGCTGCTGACGGCGTCATTTTCCTGGGCGATCATCTCGGAAAGGGCCTGCCGGTTTACCGGGAATTGCGCGGCGTACTGGTTGCCGCCCTGCGCGGCATAGGACAGCAGCATCTGCACGAAGGAGGCCGCCGCCTCCTGCTCCTGCCCGGCCTTGTTGATCCCCACGATTCCTACGGGCACAAATTGACGGTTGATATCGGTGATGGCCGCGCCCCGCTGATCGGCCACCGCCAGAATCTGCATGCTGTCGTATATGGAGGTGATGGGCTGAGCCAGAATGGCCCGCGCGCTGCCGCCGATGCATGCCGGAATCTGCAGGGGGCCGATATGCTTGCTGAATGTTTCATAGAGCTCCTCCTGCGGCATGTCGTTGAGGAGGCGCCAGCCCTCGCCCAACCGGTCCGTGCAGCCGGTGCTTTCGGAAATGCGCTTTGCATCCGTTAAGAATGCGGAAATACCCGCCTTGTCGCCCGAGCGGAGGGCGCCGCCGTAATACTTCAGCAAATAGGAAGAAAGCGTTTGGAAGCTGAACGCGCAGTTGGACAGCAGCGGGATTTCCCCGGCCTGCTCAGCAGCCTCCGCCAGCGCGGAAAGGGAGCCAAAGGCCGGCCCGGTTCCATCTGCCGCAACGGCCAGCGGAACGGCAAAGCCCGTAGGCATGGCATAGAGCTTTCCGTCCGCTTCAAATGCGGCGCGGAGTTTCTCTTCCACCGGCTCCGCCTGGGCTACGACGTCCGCCAAATCCACCAGAACATCCTTTTCGATATAGGAGTCCACGGGCAGTCCGTCCAGGATCAGGATATCCGGCCCGGTACCGGCGAGCAGCTCCGTATTGAGCGCTTTGATATAATCCTGCTCCGTACCGCCGGAGGAACCGTCCATGACCACGGTATAGGTCACTTTGACGTCCCCGCGCTCCCGGCCGAACACAACCACGGCCTGCCGGACGGTTTCGTTGGGCGTGAGGGAGAAAACCGTCAATTCCTTGTCGGCAGTCGCCGCCGCGTCCTGATCGAGGGCATAGGAATAGACGCTGTCCAATCCGCAGAGATACAGCGTATTGCGATCCGCGCCGGAATCAACTAGCAGCTGGATTGGATAGAAGTTCGGCATGCCCAGCGTGCTGACGCTTCCCTCGACCAGACGCTCCCACAGGGTGCCGTTTGCCGCGCGGCGGTAAAGCCCGGTGGAATCGGCAAGAAACACGGAGCCGTCTGCGCCAAGCGCCAGCTGTGTAACGGAGTTTTCCTGAAAGGCAAAGTCATAATCCGTACTGGTTCCGGCGGTGCGGTCAAACACACGCACGGCCTTTCCCCCGGGCGTCGGGCAGGCGATCCGGTTGCCGCGGGCGACGCAGGGGACCAGATCATTGGCCTGCACATCCAGCTGCTCGATCAGATTCCCCTGCGCGTCCAGCAGCAGCGCCGCGCCGCCGTAAAAATCCGCGGCGACAATGCTGCCGTCGTCCAGCACGCCGATGGAGGTGATGCTCGAAAGCGAAGCGATGCCGTCCCCGTTGAGCGCTGCGCCGGATACGCCGTCGTCGCTGCTGACAAGAATATGCGCAACCGAATTGGCTTCCTCGTCATAGTCGAAGTACGCCATGTACAGCGTGCCATTGTCGGCGCAGATCAGGCTGAGACTGTTGCCGCCCTTTGGCGCCAGCTGGTTGAGCCAGGGTTCGTCTGCCGTGGTCACCGTGCCGTCGGAAGCGATGGTATGGCGGAAATAGTAGAAACGCTCCTCCGCGTCGCCGGAATAGGCGTAGGTAAACACATTCAGCGTATCGCCGTTCCGGCCGATGCCCAGAACGGACTGCTTGGAAAAGCCATCCGGCAGCGGCAACGGAATTTGTCGCTCCACATAACGCCCGGAGGCGTCGGCAACCTGGTCCGAATGTTTGGCGCCGGACGGTTCGGGCTTGGATTTACAGCCCGCCGCCATAGCGAGCAGGATGATGCAAAGAATGATGGAAGTCCATTTCCTCATGACAATAACCCTCCTGTTGTTTTCACAGAAAATGGTAACAGAATAACCTCTAAAAATCCTCTAAAGTTCTTTAAGAAATGATGAAGATGTATTCGGTATCGGGCGCCTTTCCAAAGCCGGGTTGCCCTTGCGGCCTCAAAGCCTTGCGGGGAGGATTTGGCTAGGCCGATGGAAGGGGGAACCCAAACAATATAAACCCGTATCCCTGTACACCGAAGGCATGTCTGCCGTTGACAACAGTACGCCCGTTTATTAAAATTAAAAAACGGCCGACGTTCTTTACGGTAGATAAAATAAGGCGCATCTGACTTAGGAACAGCAGGCCGAGCCGCTTGGCTCACAAAAGTATTCGTGAGGAAGGAGATTGTTAGCGTGAAAAAGGCATCGACGGCAAAGAAATGGCCGTAGCGGCGGGGCAAGGCAAAACAAAAAGCCC
>CAYUTA010000105.1:0-4618 GCA_964447605.1 uncultured Oscillospiraceae bacterium
CGCTGAATGGGAACAGCGCGTTTTCCGCGCGGCCGGGTGCCGCTTAGATAAAACTGCAAAAACAAATAATTACGAATGAGGATGGGAAACTTGCATTTATGGCAAACAAATTAAAGATTATACCGCTTGGCGGCGTTGGGGAAATCGGAAAGAACATGACCGTGCTCGAGTATGGCGGCGACATCGTTGTTGTCGACTGCGGCATCATTTTTCCAGACGAAGAGATGCCCGGCATTGATGTGGTCATCCCGGACATGGCATATCTTGCGGAAAACCGCGCCAAGCTGCGCGGATTTTTGATTACGCACGGGCACGAGGACCATATCGGTGCGCTGCCCTATGCGCTGCGCGAATTCGATTTGCCGGTGTACGGCACCGCGTTTACAATGGCGCTCATCGAGCACAAGCTTGAGGAAGCACGCGTCAGCGCGCACGGGCTGCACACCGTCAAGCCGGGCGATAAAATCGAGCTCGGATGCTTCAAGGTGGAGTTTATCAAAACCGGTCATTCCATTGCGGGCGCGGTTGCACTGGCGATTATGACGCCCATCGGCACGATTATCCACACGGGAGACTTTAAGATTGATTTTACGCCCATTGACGAAGAGCCAATCGACATTAACCGCTTTGCCTACTATGGTTCGCGCGGGGTGTTGGCGCTCATGAGCGACAGCACGAACATTGAGCGCCAGGGGCATACGCAGAGCGAGCGGGAGATTGGACCCACGTTTGAACGTACGTTTGACACGGCAAAGGGACGGGTGATCGTTGCGTCGTTTGCAAGCAATGTATACCGGATTCAGCAGGTTGCGGATGTGGCGATTGCGCACGGACGCGTTTTGTGTTTCCAGGGCCGCAGTATGGAGCAGGTCGTACAGATTGCCATGAAGCTCGGTTATCTGAGGATTTCGCCGGAGAGCATCGTCAAGGTCGAACAATTGAAGAACTACCGCGACGACCAGATCTGTGTGATCACAACGGGCAGCCAGGGCGAGCCAATGAGCGGATTGTTTCGTATGGCTACTGCCACGCATAAGCTCAACATCGGCCAGGGCGATACGGTTATCATTTCCGCATCGGCCATTCCGGGAAACGAGCGCAGCATTTCCCGGGTCATCAACCAGCTGTTCGAACATGGCGCGATGGTGGTTTACGACAGGATGGCGGACGTGCATGTGTCCGGCCACGCCTGCCGTGAGGAACTGCGGTTGATGCTGCAGCTTGTCAAGCCCAAGTTTTTCATCCCCGTGCACGGCGAGTACCGGCACCTGTTCATGCATGCGCGGCTGGCCGCCGAAATGGGCGTTACGCTGCAAAACACCTTTGTAACCGAGGCCGGCAGCGTGGTGGAGCTCACCGTTAAGCGTGGTCAAATAAACGGCTCCGTTCAGGCGGGCGGCGTGATGGTCGACGGCATCGGCGATATCGACGATATCGTGCTCAAGGATCGCAAGCTGCTCAGCCAGGATGGATTGGTGGTTGCGGTTATCATCCTTGACGTGGAAACGGGCAGGCTGCTTGCGCCACCGGAAATTGTGTCCCGCGGATTTGTTTACATGCGCGAGTCCGAGGTGCTGATCAACGATGCGATTACGCGGCTGACCGAGGAAGCAAAGAAGTTTGAAAGCGCGGATAAATCCGCCTATGCGGGTGTGAAAAACGGTATCCGGACGGCGCTGCGCAGCTTTTTCAAGAGCAGAACCAGGCGTACGCCGATGGTTATGCCCATTGTGCTGGAAATCTGATGCCGACGGGTATTGTAAGGGCCGCCGGCACAACCGTTAGGAAAGGGGAGGGATCAATGGTATACGACACCGCAAGGCAGCTTGCGCGCGAGATGCAAAAAAGCGAGGAATTCATTGCCTACGAAAGCGCAAAGGAGCTTGCAACGGAGAATGAGACCACAAGCGCGCTTATCGACGAATATCACCGTTTGCAAATCCGCGCGCAGGCGGCGGCGGTTGCAGGCGAACGGAGCGACGAGTTGCTGCAGCGGCTGCAAAAGGTGGGGGAACTGCTTCAGTTTGACGCTGCCGCAGCGGCATATCTGATTGCGGAATTCCGGCTCAACCGTATGCTTGCCGATGTATACAAGACGCTTGCCGAGGCTGTAGGGCTCGATCTCGGCTCACTGGAAAATTGACATTGCGGGAAAATCCGCTATACTGATGCGTATGGATCGATATCACACAAATAAAAATACTGTCAACAAGCGAAAGCTCAAACGTATCTGGCGGGAGGCGCGCCCGGCCTGTACGCTGATACTGAGCGTGCTGATCGTGTTTGTTGTTTCCCGCTATGCGGTCAATTATGTTGTGGAAAATTTTATTGAGCCCGTCGATAGAAATGACGCGACGCCCATCGAGGTCACGATACCGGCATCTTCATCCGCCAGCAGCATTGCCCGCATTCTTTACGGGGCCTGCGGCGCGGAAAACGAGGGGTTGATTAACAACACCGCCGTATTTAAGGTTTACGTTGACTTTGTCGGCAAGGCAAACAGTTTGAAAGCGGGTACCTATGTGCTGAGCAAGAACATGTCCGTTAAACAGATGGTGGATGTTATCTGCGAAGGCAATCCGCCCAAGCAGACGATTAAATTTACAATTCCTGAGGGATATTCCATCCGGGACATTGCGGGCGTGCTGGTTGAAAAAGGGCTGATTCCGGGCGAGGATGCGCTATATTCGATATGCAGAAGCGGCGGATCATTCCGCAACTTCGCTTTTATCGACAGTGTTGCATCAGGCAACACGGCTGCTTCACGCGATTATGTGCTGGAGGGATACCTGTTCCCGGATACGTATGAGGTATATGCCGATTCGAGCGTGGAATCCATCCTGACGCGCATGCTCAACAGGTTTAATGAGATCTTTACGGAAGCGTACGCAGCCCGTGCGCAGGAGCTCGATATGAGTGTCGATCAGGTTGTGACGCTTGCGTCGCTTATCGAACGCGAAGCGCAGGCAAAGGATGATTTTGCCAGGGTTTCGGCTGTGTTCCATAACCGCCTGCGTCAGAAGATGCAGCTGCAGTCATGCGCAAGCCTTTCCTATGTGCTCAAGGTAAACAAGTATACGTTTACGGAATCCGAACTTGCAACCGAGTCCGCCTACAATACCTATAAGCACAGCGGGTTGCCGGTCGGTGCGGTGGGCAATCCTGGAAAAGCGGCCATCGAAGCGGCGTTGTATCCAAACGAAGAATATCTCGGCGAAGACGGCTACCTGTTCTTCTGCAATGGGAATATTCAGGAGAGCAATGAGCTTGTATTCTCCAAAAATTACGAGGAGCATCAGAAAAACGTAGAGAAGTACCAGCAATACTGGTCGTAAGAACCGGATGACCGATTTGAGAGGACGTATGGGCCGCCGGAACGGACGACCCGCACCAGACTTTCTTTCCCTGAGGGATTGCCGGCCTTAAATATAAAAAAATGGGCGAACCCGCATCGTTCTCGCCCAAGCGACGGTTTCTGCGTTGACAACCCGGGCAAACATTTGCTATACTGCATACATTGCTTATGGAGAGATGTCCGAGTGGTTTATGGAGCCGGTCTTGAAAACCGGTGATGCTGCAAGGCGCCGAGGGTTCGAATCCCTCTCTCTCCGCCAGCAATCGCAATATGGAGAAGTACCCAAGTGGCTATAAGGGGCTCCCCTGCTAAGGGAGTAGACTGGGTTAACCGGTGCGTGGGTTCAAATCCCACCTTCTCCGCCAAAACACTGGAAACCGCCTAAATATGGGCGGTTTTTCCTTTGTATCAACGCTTGATGAGCCAAGATTTGTAGGAAAAAAAGTCTAAAAAAGTGAAAGAAATTTTTCTATAACACCCACTATAACATCCATATTGTGGCGCAAACGACTCAAAATATATTATGCGAATTTCGCGCAACCCCTTGACAGAACGACTATATAGTGGTATGATACAACTATCAAATAAAGCAACGGAGGGAAACAACATGGTACGCATCAGCATCGACAATGGTAACTCTTATATCACCCCAGCGGAAACGCTCGATCAAATGAGCCTCGACACGATTGTTAATTACATGGACGACGACACCCGCGAGGCGGTACATGCCGAGATAGCCCCCTGCACCGACTTGGAGTTTTTGACCCGGTATTTGGACCTGGCCAAATATGACTTGGTCATTGGATAGTAGACATATCCCACGCCCCCCGGCAGCGTTGTCGGGGGGCGTGCGGCATAGAAAGGCGGCATAATGTGAAACGCTACGATGATTGCCCACATACGGTTTCCGGCTGCGCCGATTGCCCCTTGTCAAGCAATGGACGCGACTGCCGTAACGCGCCCGCTAATGTTTTGGCCTACTATCGGATTCAGCGCGGCCTCACCCAAAAACAGCTTGCAGATGCGGCGAGTGTCCCTTGGCGATCCCTGCAAAAGTACGAGTACGGCGAGTACGACCTCAGCAACATGACGTTGGGGTACGCCGTCAAGATAGCATCCGCGCTTAACATCCCATGTGAGGCGCTGTTGGAAAAATAGGTGCAATCTAACCCAGCCCCCGGCAACACTCGGGCAGCGTTACCGGGGGCCTTGGCGCGCCTTACTCTTTCCCGCTTTTCAGCTTGTTGATCCAGTTTTCACCCG
>CAYUTA010000106.1:0-2009 GCA_964447605.1 uncultured Oscillospiraceae bacterium
TCTGTTTCCTATGCCTCTTGTCTTGCTGTTTTGGGTGGTTTTGTTTCAAACTTGAGGCCTCACAACACAAAACCATTTTCAAATCAAAATAGGAAGCCGAACCATGTCTAAACGAAATATTCCATGATGGTTTCTGACGAAAACGAACATTGACATCGACAGCCTTTCGCTTTATACTCAAATATACAAACAAACGTTCTTATCCGAAGGGAGAAAGCTTCATGGACGATCATATCCTCGAACAATTAACAACGGAGCAAATTAATCATCTGACTGATCTTGCAAAAGAGCTTCTGCGTACCCAAGAAGCTTGTCCCGATTCTTAGGTGTTAACTTCTTAAATACGGATTGAAATTCAGCTATGGCTTCGTCGCGCTCGCTGGAAACGGCGGGTGCACTGTTTGCTATGAAGTTTCCGCTTACATCAACTTCATAGCCTTGCAACCACAATTCACTGATTCTAAGCTTCCGTGCAATGTCTCCTGCAACATCAACTTTTGGCACACGCTGTTCAAGTTCATATCTGTTGAGCGTTTGAGCCGGAATGCCTGTTCGATCGCTTAACTCTGCAAGCGGAATCTTGTTTTCGTCTCGATACTCTTTTATTCTTTTTCCAAACGTCGATATGCGCTTCATGTGTCACACCTCATAAAACGAAGATAACACAGCTTGTCACCAAATGCAATGAAAAAATTGTAAATAAGGTATTGCAATATCATCTAAACGGTGATATGGTACATGTATCACCAAACGGTGAAAGGAGGGTGTGCATTGAATACAAGGAGATTACGCGCGGAAATCGTTGCCAATTTCGAAACGCAAAAAGCGTTTGGAAAGTCCATTGGATGGGATCAAAATAAAGTGTCAAAGATGTTGACCGGAAAATACGTTCCTGATGTAGACGAGGCTGCCGTTATTGCGGTTAAACTTCAGCTACGGGAATCAACGTATCGCGAAATTTTTTTGCACGAAATATCACCAAACGGTTATGTGTAGACAGTATGAAACGGTTTAAGAAGGAAAAGGAGGCATCGTGAGCCCGTTAGGAACTGCATCACTCGCAATAGGATTGATAACCATCGTCCTAAACGTTGTATTCATGATTGTATTTTGGAGGTAGACGCGCTTATGAATACCATCAACCGCATCCACCGCTCCTACATCATTGTTCTGCGCTTGATCGTGCTGGACGTTTGCGCAATCATCGCGGTTTTCGCAGGAGGTGCGTGGGGATGACCTTCGACGAGATCAAAGCGTGCGACAAGCCGTATCTGACCGCGAACGACGTATATCAGCTATTGCAGCTTGACCCGCAGACCATCCGAAATCAAGCGCGGTTTGGAAACAAGCCGTTGCCGTTCCCAGTAGAGGTGTACGGCTCGCGCACGCGAATCCCACGGCTCGGATTCGTCCGATATTTCGAGGAGGTGACGGGCGCATGACCAACATCACCAATCTCGACGTAAGTATAACACGCCCGTCATAACCTTGTAAATGGAGGACAAGCCCAGGAAGGACACGAAAGATCACGCCGCGTATCACGAGTATGTCAACGAGAGCTATACCCGGTATCTCAAGAGCACAGTCCGCAAGGGAAAATACCTGGGCGGCAAAACATAACGACAAATCAAAAGGAGAGCGGTATGAAAACATTCCACATCACAATCGACATGCTCAGGGCAAAGTGCGCTTGCACGGGCGGCATGCGTGCGTTCCTCGGCAAGTACCCCGAATCGGAGTACCCGCAGGGGGTGGACTATCAAGAGCTGCTGGACGCATGCGCGGCGGCTGACAAGGACGACTATGGTTCGTGGTTGCTAAACGCGTTTGGAAAAACGGGCGCGGTTCTTGAGGTTGACGAGCTCAATTCTGATAATTCCATCATCTTTTCCGGGTCGATCGTCTGCAAGGGCCATATTCGTTGTGCAAAGCGCATCGAGGCTGGCGCGGGCATCAAGGCTGGCGCGGGCATCGAGGCTGGCTGGGGCATCAAGGCTGGCGCGGGCATC
>CAYUTA010000106.1:2109-4583 GCA_964447605.1 uncultured Oscillospiraceae bacterium
GGGCATCAAGGCTGGCGCGGGCATCAAGGCTGGCGCGGGCATCGAGGCTGGCTGGGGCATCGAGGCTGGCGCGGGCATCAAGGCTGGATTCGATTTCGGCATCTACGCCGGGCTGCGCGTTCGCGTGTCTCAAAAGGCAGAGCGCGCAACTATAACGGCCAAAGAGGAGCCGCGCAATATCATGTGCGGGCAGTTTGTGCTGGCCGAGGACAAGCCTGATGTGGAAGTGTGAGGCATGCGGCGCCTGTTACGGCATCGCGCCCATATGCCGAGATGACGAGGGCGATTTCATACGGTGCCCGTCATGTCACGGCGAGGCGATTGAAGAGTATAAGCGCTGCAAGCACTGCGGGGAGTGGAAATCGGTCCACGGGAATTTCTGGCTTCCGGTCGAGGGCCTGTGCAACGACTGCATCAACAAGGATGTGGCCGCGTTCAACGCGGCGTTGAACGCGCTGCCCGCCGGTGTATATGACCGGCTGTGCGAAATCTATGGCGATGTGCGCTTGGACGCACAAAAGGAGATAGCATGAATCTATATCAGCGCATGGCCGCCGTCATGGAAGACGTGCGGTATCTGCAAAAAGACGATGAAGTGGAAGCGGGCCGGGGCAAAACGTATAAGGCCGTAACCGAGGAAAAGGTGACGGGTACCATCCGGGAGTCGCTGATCAAGCACGGCATCGTGGTGTTCCCGGCCAGCATGCAAACCGCTGTAACCAGCGAGACCGTGCAGACACGGGATGGAGAGCGCATCAATCGGTTGACCCACATCGACGTGGTATACACCATGGCCAACAAGGACGATCCTGCCGAAGCGATTCAAGTAGCGTCCTCTGGAACTGGCGTGGATACCCAGGACAAGGGGATTGGCAAGGCCATGACCTACGCCTATAAGTACATGCTTTTGCGCACATTCGCCATCCCAACAGGCGAGGACCCGGACGCCATTTCCTCTGACGTATACACCGAGCGCCTGACTGATGGGGCCAAGGGCAAGAAGAAACCCGAGCAAAAGCAAGAGCTGGCCCCCAACGTACCCGCTGCCGACCAAGACGATTCCGACGAGGCGCGTGAAAAAGTGCGGCGGCTTTTGTACAAACTGGGGGACGGCGACGTTTCCCGCGTTGTCACGTATGCCGAGGCGATTTATCCAGGCGTGCAGTTTGAAACCATGAATATCCGGCAGCTGACCAACGTCAAGGTGCGGCTTGCCAAGAAGATCGCGGAGAGCAAGAAATGAAGATCAAGGGCGCGGAGCTATCGCTATCGCAGAAATATGGATACGGCTGGTACCTTAGCGCCCATATCAACGGCGACCACTTGACCACGGCCAAGCTGTGGGTGGACGAGCTGAACGGCTCCGACGTCTCGATTGACGTTGGCAAGTGGAAGAATCCGCGCAGCCTCGACGCCAACGCGTACTTCCATGTTTTGTGCGACAAAATCGCCAGCGTCTTGAGCGCCGGGAATGATGAAACAAAGGCGCGCCTTGTCCTTGAATATGGGGTACAGAAGCACGGCGACGACGGGAGCCCGCTTTGGTTTGTGATCCCGGAGGGAGCCGATCCACGCGATCGAAGCAAGTATCCGAAATGGTTTGCCCTTGTAGATGTGAAAGGAAAACCGTGCGACGCTTACATCGAATATAAGGAAACGCATCTCATGGATACTGCGGAAATGTCGCAGCTGATCGACGGCGCGATTTCCGAGGCAAAGGAACTCGGAATTGAGACGCTTCCGCCAGCGGAGCTGGAAAGGATGGTTGGCGCATGGAAAGCATAATGCAGCAATCGCGCGAGTGCTATTTTACCGGGCGCACGGATGGGTTGGAGTGCCACCATGTGTTCTATGGCGGCGGGCGCCGCAAGCTGTCGGAGTTGTACGGCCTAACCGTATGGCTCACGCATGCGGAGCACAACGAGCCGCCGGGCGGCGTGCATTTTAATAAGAATAAGCGCCGCACGTTGGAGCAGGACGGACAGCGGGCATTCGAAAAGGCGTATTCGTATCTTGATTTTGTAAAGATTTTCGGGAGGAACTATCTATGAATAAGCTGGTTTTGATTGGCAATTTGATCGCTGCTCCGGAGCTGCGCGCCACGCAAAGCGGCGTATCGGTATGTTCATTCACCATAGCGGTGAACCGACGCTTCCCCGGAGCGGACGGCCAGCGGCAAACCGACTATTTCCGTTGCAATGCGTGGCGGGCGTTGGGCGATAACTGCGCGAAGTATCTTTCCAAAGGGAAAAAGGTCGCGGTGGTCGGCGAGCTTCAGGCGCGGACGTATCAGGATCGCGGCGGGGCCAATGCGGGCGACCACGGCGCGGCCAATGCGGGCGACTGGGGCGCGGCCAATGCGGGCAACCGCGGCGCGGCCAATGCGGGTTACCGCGGCGCGGCCAATGCGGGCGACTGGGGCGCGGCCGTTGTGCGTCGTGGCGGATATGCGGCCGTTGGTGGGCGCGGTGTTG
>CAYUTA010000107.1:0-4561 GCA_964447605.1 uncultured Oscillospiraceae bacterium
TTTCAGATACCAGGGACGCGCGGTTTCATCCGCTTCAGCCGCGTTCCCGGCCTCTGTTTCGGAATCGGGCGTATACCTTTGCAATATGCGCTCCGCAAACAATGATACGAGCAGCGTCACAATCACAGGCAGAACCGGCGCGACATAGAAGTGCTCAAGCGCGAAGATCACCGCCTCAAATACCAATAGCCCGATGACGGCGGTACTGGGCAGGTGCTTGAGGGAAATGCGAAACGTATTGGAAAGCAGGCTGCCCAGCGTACAGGTAAACCGCGACAGCACCGGAAAGAGCAGGACGACCATCCCCATGGGCAGCACCAGTATCACATGGAACGCGACGAACAGCGCGATATACTTTGGCTCACCCGTAGCGGCCAATGCTTCCATGACCCTGTATTCGTATGCCAGCAGCAGCCCCATTGCCGCCACGATGAGAGAGGCGGGGATTCCGACCCTGCAATTCTCCTGAAAGGAACGAAAAAAGTTTTTATAAGGGTGCGGTTCGTTATGGCGGACGCACTTGACGACCGAGTAATACAGCGCCGCGGCGGCCGGGCCAATTGTGACGACGGGCACGCAGAGCGCCAGCCAAAGGAGGCTTAGCGCGACTACGTCCACGAGCTTGCCGACGGTACGCCACACGAAGTTATCCGGATTGAAAACGTGGTTGAGCATGCGGCCGCCTTTCTATTTCTATACGGGAATCTTCACCACAATTTTTTGGACAGGCTCCGGCGCATCCGCCGCCATGGCGACCCGATGTACGTCCGGGGGGAAGCATACGAGGAACCAACCCGGCCGCACAAGGCAGGTCGCCGCCGCCTCCCCCGTATAGAACCCGATGTCACGTTCGGGGAACAGCTCCTCGAGCGGCAGGAGCCTTGCGCGGTCCTGCACATCGATGCGTTCCGTACCCAACAGGGTATGATGAATATCGATGAATCGGTTATGCGCTTCATAATTGCACTGCTCAGCGGGTTTGGTGATAAGCGTAACCGCATTCAGAAACGCGCCGTTATCAAACGCCACCTGTTTCGTTGGCAAATGCTCCGTATCGAGCAAACGCAGATAGGCGAGCGCCGCATAGATTTGCGGGAAACGGGCATATTGCTCCCAATGCGAGATGTGGTCCAATATCATGGGAACACCTCCGGCTTATGGGTATCACCGTTATTGTACACGTTTTGACGGTTTTCGTAAATGCCTTCCGCCGGCTTGATATACGACCCATCAACATGTCCGCCGTAACGGGCGGGAACCGAATCGATGAAATCCACGTTGCCCACTTGATTCTCGCGCGCCGCCTCCCGGAAGGCGTTTTTCCACACTGATATATATGCAATATATGCAATGGTTTGCGGGCGGTCCGAAACGGAACGAACGGTGCACGCCGCACGCTGCGCGCCGGAGCAGAGCTTTATGACTTGGCGACCGACGTTGGACAAAAAAAGAACCCCCCATTGCGGCGAAATGGACAGGCAATTGGAAAACCGGGGAAAGGGGATCGATGAAACGATGACGCACCGTTGCCGCGGAAAAATCAAAGCGGGCGCTCCGGCCATGCAGAGGAGCCGCCCTGTAAGCTTACAGAACGGCCCCTTTGCCGCCGTTTGGGCTTTATATGATGCACCCTGAGCGGCAATTAATCGATGGAGATCTTCTTGCCTTCGGGCGCTTTCTTTTCCTGCTTGGGCAGGGTCAGTTTGAGTACGCCGTCCTCGTATTTGCCGTTGATTCCCTCGGTATCGATGCCGTTGATGTCAAAGCGGCGGGTGTACGTGCCGCAGGTACGCTCGCGGTGAATGTACTTGCTCTTGTTTTCCTCTGTCTCCTCCTCGCGGCTGGCGCGGATGACCAGCTGGTCGCCCTCCACGTCCACGCTGATATCATTGCGCGCGAAGCCCGGCAACTCGGCGCTGAGCAGGTAATGGTCGCCCTCGTCGGTGATGTCCGTGTTGAACGCCGCGGCAAACGACGGGAACGGGGAGAAGAAGTCGCGGTCAAAATCATGGAAGAAGCGGGCGATGTCCGTGGGTCTGCGATACGGCAGCATAGCATATTTACTCATCATGATTGCCTCCTTATGGTTTTTATTTGGGTTCCCCTTTGCTTTACTGATAGTATAGTAACCGATTTTTACATGAGTATGTCATGGCGGTGAAAAATTGGCACTCTTTTGGTTGGAGTGCCAATTTCCGCTTGCGCAATTATTATATTTAAAGAAAAGTTATGTCTCGACGCGCGGCGCAAACCGTCGATGCCCTGCATGGACGACCGGCTTCAGCCTATCGAAAAAGTGGCGCAGCCGGCCTGGCCCGTAATCCCGTGCGAGAACATGCGGGGTCAGCCAAAACGATCCGTTGCAAGCGGCGACATGCGGTGATTTTAAAACCCTGCCTGCGGCAAGGCCGACAAAGGCAGCAGGCAATCGAAGTGGAAGCGGCATGGTAAGCCCGCGCTTACCGCGCGTCCCACCGACAAACCGGAGCTTGTCGGCGGCGGAGCGCGCCCCTCTCAAAAAACGGAGTTTTTGACGGCCTGAGGGGCGGATCTGCGGTATCCGCCCCTCAAATCAAGCACGCTGAAAGCCAAAGCGTGATCGGCGAACCCCTATTTTGCCCTGCTCGCGATTTCATGCAGCAGTCTGGCCGAAAAATCGGCGAGCGGCATGGCGCCGAGGTCGCCGTCCCTGCGCGAGCGAACGGCCACAAGGTCCGACGCAATCTCCTTATCGCCCAGCACGAGCATGTAGGGGACCTTCTGCATCTGTGCCTCGCGGATTTTAAAGCCGATCTTTTCGTTGCGCAGATCGGTTTCCACGCGCACGCCGAGATTGGCAAGCTCTGCGGCGACCTGCCCGCTCTTTGCAAAGGCACGGTCGGTAATGGGCAGCACCTTGACCTGCACGGGCGCAATCCACGCCGGCAGCGCGCCGGCGTATTTTTCAATCAGCAGCGCCAGCGTGCGCTCATAGCAGCCGATGGACGTGCGGTGGATGACCACGGGGTACTTCTTCTCGCCGTCGGCGTCGGTGTATTGCATGCCGAAACGCTCCGCAAGCTGGAAGTCGATCTGGATGGTGATGAGCGTGTCCTCCTTGCCGTGGACGTTGCGAATCTGGATATCCAGCTTGGGCCCGTAGAACGCGGCCTCGCCGTCGGCCTCGGTGAACGGTACGTTGAGGTCGTTGAGGATGACGCGCATCATATCCTGCGTCCGTTCCCAGCCCGCCTTGTCGCCAATGTACTTCTCCGTGTCGTTTTCGTCCCACTTGGAAAAGCGGTAGCTCACGTCCTCGTCCAGTCCGAGCGTCTCGAGCATAGATTGGGCCAGATCGAGACAGCCCTTGAATTCCTCCTCCACCTGATCGGGGCGGCAGGCGAGGTGCCCTTCGCTGATGGTGAACTGGCGTACGCGGATCAGCCCGTGCATCTCGCCGGAGCTCTCGTTGCGGAAGAGCGTGCTCGTCTCGTTATACCGCAGCGGCAGATCGCGGTAGGAACGCGGGCGGTTGAGGTAGGCCATGAACTGGAACGGGCAGGTCATCGGCCGCAGGCAGAAGACCTCGGCGTTGATGTCCTCCACATCCGGCGAGTCGCTCATAATGAACATGCCGTCGCGGTAATGGTCCCAGTGGCCGGAGATTTTGTACAGCTCGCGCTTGGCCAGGAAGGGGGTTTTGGTGAGCAGGTAGCCGCGCTTCTGCTCCTCGTCCTCTACAAACCGCTGCAACAGCTGGATGACGCGCGCGCCCTTGGGCAGCAATATGGGCAGCCCCTGGCCGATGATATCCACGGTGGTGAACAGTTCCAGTTCGCGCCCGAGCTTGTTGTGGTCGCGCTTTTTGGCCTCCTCGAGCCGGGCCAAATACGCGTCGAGGTCGGCTTTCTTTTCAAACGCGGCGCCGTAGATGCGCTGGAGCATCTTGTTCTTCTCGCTGCCGCGCCAGTACGCGCCGGCGACGTTCATCAGCTTGCAGTTTTTGATCCTGCCGGTAGCGGGTGCGTGCGGGCCGGCGCACAGGTCGATAAACTCGCCCTGTCTATAGAAGCTGATGGCCGCATCCTCGGGCAAATCCTCGATTAGCTCGACCTTGTACGGCTCGCCGAGCTTCTCCATATAGGCGATGGCCTCGGCGCGCGGCAGTTCAAAGCGTTCGAGCGGCAGGTTCTCCTGCTGGATTTTCTCCATTTCCTTTTCGATTTTGCGTAAATCCTCGGGCGTAAAGGCCTCCGGAGCGTCAAAGTCGTAATAGAAACCGTTGTCGATGGCCGGGCCGATGGCGAGCCTGACGGCCGGATATAGCCGCTTAACCGCCTGCGCCAGCAGGTGCGAGCCGGTATGGCGGTAGGCCCAGCGTCCGTTTTCATCGTCAAACGTGTTGAATTGAACGGTGTGATCGCCGGTAATCGGGCGGAACGCGTCGCTGTTTATGCCGTCGATGTCCATGGAAAGCGTCGCCCTGGCCAGCCGGGGGCTGATGGAAGCGGCAAGCTCAAGCCCGGTCATGCCGTCGGCAAATTCGCGTACGCTTCCGTCGGGGAATGTGATAATCATGGTG
>CAYUTA010000108.1:0-4293 GCA_964447605.1 uncultured Oscillospiraceae bacterium
TTTCTTCGTTTCCTCTCCCCGGTTCCCCTCGCGACAGCTTTTGTATTATAGCAACCCAGGCATTCGAACACAACAGGATACCCCTGTCATTTTCCGTCATAATTCTTTGTATTTGTTATCTATCATCCTTTATTTTAAAATATCATACTATATTTCCATTTATCTCTCTTATTCTTCACTTTTTGTGTTTACGCAAAAAATCTTTCAGGATACAAAAATCCCCTTTCCATGGGCCTTCTCCGCTCTTTATACACACGCGGCCGGGTGTGTCCTGATTGGCCGCCGTCGTTGCCGGGAGCTTCAATTCATGCAGCTGCATTGCGCCCCAAGTCCACCTATGATAACATTTTTTAACATCGTTCTATATTGGCTTTGATTTCCAAACTTCCAAGGAAACGCCGAAAGAATGATATTTTTCAGATAAACCGTATTACCGGCAAAACGTATCGAGGGCCGCCGCGCCGTGAAGCAGCAGAATGGTTGAATTGCTTCTCCGGCCATATTCGTCAAACGGTATCAAAATCGTTTCCGCCTTCCACGCTTTTTAAAAAGATCTTTATGATTTCGTTTACTGCATCGGGGTTATCTTCGTTCGCATTATGCGCCGCGTGTTTGATGATGTGCAGGGGATGGTTCTCTTTTTCATGCCAATGCCGGTTGTATTGCCGGACTTTCCCGGTTTTGTCGTGTTCTCCGAGAATCAGGCAGACCGGGCACGGAATGTGCAGGTCGTGCACTTCCGGAATAAAGCCCGCAAAGCCCAGGTACAGCAGGCGGCACAGTTCATCCCTGGTATAGTCGCCAAGCATTTTTATCATGTTGGACCGTGCGTATTCCGTCACGCCGCACATCCTTGCCATGCACGCGCGCAGCAGACGGTCTGAAAAGCAATGCGCCATCCACTCAATTTGCCTCAGCCAGAAGAAATCGGCTTTGCTGTAATACATCGTTTTGTAGGGACAGGTGCCGATTGCAACGAACCCTTCCGCCATCCCGGGGTATCTGGCAATAAAAGACTGCGCCGCAAAGCCTCCCATGGATTGGCCGATCAACACCGCCTTTTGTATGGACTCCGCATCGAGAATGCGCTTTAGCTCCTCTGCGAGATTGGCGTAGGAAAATCCGTCGTACGGCCGTGATGTTCCGTGACCGGGCGCGTCCCAGGCAATCAGGGTATACTCGCCCGAAAAGGCTTCGATTTGCCTGTCGAACAGATGGTGGTTGGCCGTCAGCCCATGCAAAAGCACCAGCGCTTTATTGGGGATACGGCGATTCCCTGCAATCCAGTAATACGTGTTTCCGCGGCTTGAAGCGACATGTCGTTGCTGCATGGTCCGCCCGTTCCTTTCATTGATGTGATTTTGTCCCCATCCCTTCGGTGGGCAGGAGGGCTCACGGTTTTGACGGGCCGCGCCCGCACGGAACAAATGTTGCGCCCGCACGCCTTATATTCCCTTGCTTTATCCCAGACCCGTCCGGCCCCCCCGCGGCGCGTCACAGCAGCTTTTTCAGCCCCGGCACGCGCGTAAGCACCGCGGAAACGGCCAGGCCCGCAGCCATCACAATCAGCACGTAAGCCATGCCCGCGCCGTTGGTGCGCAGAAGCGGAACAAGCGCCCGGCGGATAAACTGCAGCTTTTCAATGAGAAAGTCGGAGATCAGGTACGTACAAAACGTCAACCTGCCGAGGCGTGACACGACTCCGCGCAAGCGCGCATCCCGCGGCAGGCGCGTATCCAGCCATTTGACCGCCAGGAACAGGCATGCCGCCGTGCCCGTGGCAGTCGGCAGGAAGTAATTGTCAAACAGGCCGTGCAGCGCCGTGTCGCGCAGGGTGAGTCCCGTCGGCGCCGCCGCAAGCAGCACGGCGAGCGCCGCGGCAGCCAGCGCACGCCGCCCGTTCAGCCCGGCGGACGTATCCGCGTACCGCCCCAGCAGCACCAGGCCAAGCGGCACGCTGAACAGCGCCAGCTGAAACGAGTCGTTGAGCTGTAACGCCGGCCATCTGGCGGAAAGCGTCGGCATGACGCCGGTAAACAGAAGCGCCCACAGGATGAAATAGCGATCATCCGCGCGCGTCAAAAGCATCGACAGCCGCTGCAGCAGCGGCAGCGCGACAAGCACCCCGAGATACAGCCACAGGTACCAGAGCGCGTTGGATGCGCGCCCCCCGGCAAGGAGCGGGAGAAATGCCGGCAGTTCGAATGCCGCGCGGTTTTTCAGGCAATCCATGCCGTAATAAAACGCGGAAAACAGAACCAGCGCCAGCAGCATACGCAGGATGCGTAAGACCGTTTTTCGGCAGGGATCACACCGGCCCAGCAGCACCGCGCCGGAGATCATTAAAAACAGCGCCACCGCGCCCTTGCTCAGGAAGAACAGCAGCAGCGCCGCCGCCCCGAACGCGCCGGAAAACAGCCGCATGCTCTGGCCCGCAACATGATTGTAAATCACGCACAGGCAGGCAAGGATGCGCAGCGCGTCCAGATAGGTTTTTCGTGGTTCCGTTCGTTCCATCGTTCCCCCCCGTGGCGCTACAGCAGCTTATTCAGCCCCGGTACGCGGGTCAGCGCCGCCGCAAGCAGCATGG
Organism: uncultured Oscillospiraceae bacterium; assembly: GCA_964447605.1. Classification (GTDB taxonomy): domain Bacteria; phylum Bacillota; class Clostridia; order Christensenellales; family CAG-138; genus CAYUTA01. Next base: position 2,591 of record CAYUTA010000108.1, read on the forward strand.
ACAGGCCATATGCCGCCGCCGCGTACAGCAGCGTTCCGGCATACGACGCATGGTTTTGCGTCAAAAACACCCGCGCCGGTTCCAGCAGGCGGATGAAGAAATCGCCGAACAGGTACGTGCAAAACGTCAGCCTGCCCAGCGCCGCAATCCGTTTCCTTGCCCGTTCGGGCAGCGTTACGGCCGCGCCAAGGTATTTGCACAGATAGAATCCACAGCCCGCCGCCGCGGGAATGGGCAGCCAGGCACAGTTATCGTAGAACAGCTTGCCGTATATGCAGGCGTTCCCGTCCAGCCGGGTCAGCAGGACCGAGATTGCCGTAAACAGAACGATCCCGCCCACGGCCATCCACGCCCCCCGGCGGTTCGGTCCCGTGTGCCGCTCGATATACAGCCCCAGCAGCATCATGCCGATATAGGAGGAAAACACCGTCAGGTCAAGATGGGCGTTGCCGGGCAGTCCCGGCCACAGATGCCGCACCATGGGCGCAATGCCGCCGGCAACGGCCGCGATGCTCAGATAGTAACCAAAATCCTTTTTTTCAAGGCCCGCTACCAGCCGCTGCAGAATCGGCAGCATCACGAGCACGCTTAGATAGCGGTATAAAAACCAGAACCCGTCGGTATTGGCGGGTTCGTCGCGGTAGATTGAACGCGCGAGCGCGCGCCAGTCGAACGCGCCGCCCGTCCTGCGCCAATCCACAAGATTGTAAAACAGGCACATGACGGTAAGGACGATCGCCATGCGCAATATCCGCGAAAACGTCTTCCGCCAGGAATCCTCCCGCGGCAGCAGCAGCGCGCCGGAGATCATAAAAAACAGCGGCGCCGCCATCTTGGACAGAAAGAACGCAAACTGCGCCGCAAGCCCGCCAGGCCCGGGCGCGTCGAAAAACCGGTATCCGAACACATGGCTGTAAACCACGCCGAAGCTCGCGATAATCCGGATCGCGTCCAGATCGGTTTTCCTGACAGTCTGTTCCATGCGTCCCCTCTTGGCGCCGGTACGGTATCCCGGATGCGGCTATGCCAGGCCCCTTGCCCGCGCGCTTTTGCAGGACGGACCCCCCGTGAAGCGCCTGCGGGAACCTGCGCCCCTGCGATCGCCCGGCGGCCGCAGGGGTATCCGCCTTCTGTTTTCCAGCCGTTTTTATGGGGCGATTCCAAGGATTACAAGGGGAACCGCCGGCGGATTGCGCCCTTGCCTGATGACATTATAAACCTCGCCTTCCTAACAGCCAATGCCGGACGACATTTTTAATTGAAGTTCTTTTGTTGGCAGAATTTCAATTCCGACATCGATCTCATCCCGAATGTAAAATGCATTGTATGCGGGGAACGCAATTTCTCCAGCGCTCTCAATCACATGCTTTTGTTCTTCCCGGGGCAGCGTAAGCGTTGTCCTTGCCGGCGAAACATTCTCGCGCTTGCGTTGGTTCCATTGTATCGCACCGTCTGTTATTTTTCAACTCCGGCGGCAAACCGCCGCGGCGGGGACCGGCAAACGCCCTGTGTTTGACGCCGGACAACCGCATGCCGCCTCTCGCGCTTCGCGCTCCCGGGCGGCAACATGCGCCGCGCGTCAAACACGCCGCGCGTGTCGCTGCAAACGACAGGATTCTTTGGTTCTTTCAGTCCGGCGTCAAACACGCCGCGCACGCCGCCGCTTTTGACAGGATTCTTTGGGCTGGCGGGGCGGCCCGCAA
>CAYUTA010000109.1:0-4274 GCA_964447605.1 uncultured Oscillospiraceae bacterium
GGCGCGGCCGTTGTGCGTCGTGGCGGATATGCGGCCGTTGGTGGGCGCGGTGTTGCAGTAGCATTTGACGGCTGCGTAAAGGGCGCGCTATATGCAGTCCTCGTGGGCGTCGAGGCTGACGAGGACGGGGATATCATCAGTTATGCGGCCACGATCGTCGACGGCAGGGAGATTAAACCGGATACGTTTTATAAGGTGGCAGACGGTAAATTTGTCTCCGCGGACGATCATGCTTAGCATCCGGCAGGGGGAAAACAGCGTCACCATAAAGCTGAACGGGGAATTTCCGGACCTGATCTGCGATCTTGCGGTGCTGTATAAGATCATAGCGCTGCGCGGCGCGGCGATGAACATCGACGTGCCGCGGTTGGTGGAGCGGATGACCGGCAATCGGCATATTGAGCGCATTGCCCAGGATTATCGCGAGATAACGGGCGGCTAAATATAGAAGGGATATCTGCAAAAGCCCAGCATTTTGCAGGTGTATTGAGTTTACCCAATCGGAGGCAGCAAAGTGTGTAACGCAAGGGCGCCGCCCGGCGGAGGACGATAGGGACGTTAGCAAAATTCGGCAGGCGCATTGCCTGCCGAAAGAAAGGATTCTCACGCATGGCTGAACGCAGAATGTTTGCCAAAACGATCATAGACAGCGACGCGTTTCTTGAAATGCCGCAATCGTCACAGCTGTTATATTTCCATCTTTCGATGCGCGCCGACGACGACGGCTTTGTCAATAAGCCGAAGTCCATCATGCGCATAGCGGGCTGCAAAGACGATGATATGATGATCCTTTTCGCGAAAAAATTCGTGATCCCGTTCAGCTCCGGCGTATGCGTGATCAAGCATTGGCGGATCAACAATTACATCCAGAAAGACCGATACACCGAAACAAAATACAAGGACGAAATGCGGATGCTCGAACTCGACGAAAACAAAGCGTATCGGCTGCCGGACCCAGGCGAAAATCAACCATGTATACAAGATGTACACACTATGGATACACAGGTCAGTCTAGGTCAGTCTAGGTCAGGTAAGACGGAAGACCATAATATACACGCTATCACCGCGCGCGAGGAGGCGCGTGCTGCGGATCATTGGGAAAACAGCGTACCACACCGGACGCATATCATCCGTGACGTATGGGGGCGCATGATCGGCATGCCCATTGAAGCAAAAACAATGCGGGAGCTGCTGGCCATAGCCGCGGATACGCGCGAGGACCTGTTCAAAGCGGCGCTGATACGGGCCGCAACATATGGCGCATCCAACGTAGCCGCATACATGCGGGCCACGCTGGCCGACTGGGATAAAAAAGGCTATCGGACATACCGGGACGTCAAGTGACGGAGAGCGAAATGAACTACATAGGATTTTTAAAAAACAAAATCGATATCGCGGCAAAGACGGGCGTTATAGTCGCGCGCGAGCAGCTACACCCCGCGCTCATGCCACATCAGGCGGATGCGGTGGTATGGGCGCTCGAGGGCGGACGGCGGGCGCTGTTCGAGAGCTTCGGCCTCGGCAAGACCGTACAGGAGCTGGAGTTTTGTCGGCAGGCGGCGCGACACGAGGGCGGGCGCGCACTGATCGTCATGCCGTTGGGAGTGCGGCAGGAGTTTGTCAGAGACGCCGTGCAACTGCTCGGCATGAAAGCGCCGGAGTATGTAACCAGCGCGCAGGCAGTTGCCGCGGCAAAGGGCGACATACTGATCACCAACTATGAGCGGGTGCGCGACGGGGACATCGACCCGCGCGAATTCTGCGTGACGGCGCTGGATGAAGCCAGCGTGCTGCGGTCGTACGGGTCAAAGACATTCCAGACGTTCATGCGGCTGTTCAAGGGCGTGCCGTATAAGCTGGTGGCGACAGCGACGCCTGCACCGAACCGGTATAAGGAGTTGATCCATTATGCCGGGTATCTGGAGGTCATGGATACCGGACAAGCCCTTACAAGATGGTTCCAACGGGACAGTACAAAAGCAAACCATCTAACGCTGTATCCGGGCAAGGAGGAAGAATTCTGGCTATGGGTATCCAGTTGGGCGCTTGTAATCACAAAGCCCTCCGATCTGGGGTATCGTGACGACGGCTACGATCTGCCGCCAATGGAGATCCGGTACCACAAGCTCAGCCTGCCGCAAAAGAGCGTTGAGGTCGAGAAGAACGGTCAAGTCCGTTTATTTCGGGACGCGGCGGCCGGGTTGCAGGAGGGCGCGCGGGAGAAGCGGGAAAGCACGGAGGCGCGTATCGCCAAAATGGCCGAGCTCGTCAATGCCTCGCCCGGGGCGCATTTTATCCTTTGGCACGATCTGGAGGCGGAGAGGAACGAGATACAGCGCCGGATACCGCAAGCGGTCAGCATTTATGGGAGCATGGATTACGATACGCGCGAGCGACGCGTAATCGACTTTGCGGAGGGACGAACACGACTGTTTGCCACAAAAAAGAGTTTGTCAGGACAAGGCTGTAATTTTCAGCGGCATTGCCATCGCGCGATATTTGCGGGCATTGACTATGATTTCAATGATTTCATTCAGGCGATTTATCGCATCTATCGGTTTTTGCAGACAGGAAACGTGGTGATCGACGTGATCTATACCGAAAACGAGCAGAAGATCCTGGACGATTTGCTGGTGAAATGGAGACAGCATGACGAAATGCAGCGGCGCATGACGGATATCATCCGGCGGTATGGATTATGCAACGCCGAGCTCGTCAAGCGACTGGAGCGAAAATTGGGGGTGGAGCGAGTGGAGATCAACGGGGAACTGTATCAGGCGGTGAACAACGACTGTGTGACGGAAGTTGCGCGGATGGAAGAAAACAGCGTGGATATGATCTTAACGTCCATTCCGTTTTCCAACCACTATGAATACAGTGCGAACTATTCGGACTTCGGACACAACGCGGATACCGGCCGGTTCTTTGAGCAGATGGATTATCTGACACCCAATCTGCTGCGCGTTCTGCGTCCGGGTCGGGTATGCGCCGTGCACGTGAAAGACCGCGTTCTGTTCGGTAACGCGACTGGAACGGGCATGCCAACGATGGAGCCGTTTCATGTGTTCTGCATCCAGCATTTCATGCAACACGGGTTCCAATACTTCGGCATGATCACGGTAGTAACGGACGTCGTCAGGGAAAATAATCAGACGTACCGGCTCGGCTGGTCGGAGCAATGCAAGGACGGGACCAAGATGGGCGTTGGGTGCCCGGAATATATCTTGTTGCTGCGGAAATTGCCGAGCGACACGTCGCGCGCGTATGCGGATCAACCCGTTGAGAAAACGAAAGCCGATTACACGCGGGCGCAGTGGCAAATTGACGCGCACGGGTATTGGCGCAGTTCCGGAAATCGGCCCATGAGCAAAGAAGAATTAGCCGCTATGCCGGTGGATCGATTGCAGGAGGCCTATCGGAGGTTCTCGCGAGAAAGCGTATATAGCTATGCGGAGCATGTGGCGCTGGCAAAACAGCTGGATGAAACAAACAAGTTGCCCGCGACGTTCATGGTGGTCGCGCCCGGGTCTTGGACGGACGAGGTATGGGACGATATCAACCGCATGCGCACGTTGAACACCACACAGAGCCAGAGACGCAGGCAGATGCACGTATGCCCGCTGCAGATCGATACGGCGGAACGGCTGATCAACCGCTATACGAACGAAAATGAAGTGATTCTGGACCCTTTTGCGGGGCTTTTCACCGTGCCCTATTGCGCGATCAAAGGCAACCGGCGCGGCATAGGAATCGAGCTCAATCCGGATTACTTCCGGGACGGCGTTGGCTACTGCAAAGAGGCGGAGGCGGAGCGGACGGCGCCGACCCTGTTTGAGTTTATGGAGGATAGGGCATGACGGAAAAACTGATTGAAAAAGTGCAGCGGGAGACGGGCGGAATCCCGGTGGAAAGCGAAGCGGAGGGCATGATCTACCTGGCGCACCCGGAGGACAGCCGAATTGCGATCCTGACCGACAACGGGCGTATCATCCTGACGGAAGCGCAGACGCGGGCGGTGGCGGGGGAAATCCTGGACGTCTATGACCTGTACGCGAGGAAGGACCCATGTTAGGCGGGTGTTTTATCTGCGGCAGGTTCGGATATGTAGAGCGACACCACATCTTTGGCGGCACGGCGAACCGGAAGCTGAGCGAGGCGGACGGCTTAACTGTATATCTTTGCCCGGACTGTCACCGGCACGCGCCGCATGCCGTGCACAGGAGCAAGGACACGGCGGAGCGGCTGCATGGATACGGGCAGGAGCAGTGGATGCG
>CAYUTA010000110.1:0-4126 GCA_964447605.1 uncultured Oscillospiraceae bacterium
GTTTCCTGCAAATTTCATTCATTTTGGGGCTTGACTTTTATTTGCAGGACTCCCTAAATCAGTATCAGTACATTGATCGTGAGTGTGTTTTCCGGTTTTTCCAAACTGCGGAACGCGAGACTTCCCGCGCCTTGCGCATACGGCGTTACCTCGCATTGCCCGTACTCGGCCTGAGAAGCGGAAGCGGGCGCGACAACAATATGGCAAGTGTTTGTATCCGCCGTTACTTCCGGTACGGCAACCGTCTGTGTATACGGTTCGATCTCCCCTGCCCATCCGTCCGCCGGGAGCGTCAGTTCAATTGCCTTTACCGTTACCGCGCCGATATCGGCGGGCGCAAGCGCATCCGCGCCGCCGGTCGCATGCCTAAGCGCATGCTTGGCCGGTATTACCTCATCATTCCCGCCGTCCGCATGAGACGCAGCGTGCGCCGTCGGTGCAAAAGCGGCCGGTTTGTTCTTGATATAATCAAGTTCTGCACTCTCCGTCTGCGTCCAATCACTTTGCGCTCCATTGGTGAGCGTCTGCACATTGCTGATTAGTTCAAGAAGAATCGGATACTGCGGAACCTGTTTTATGGTATCGTCGTTGACAATGGATCGATTGCATGTGAAACTGAACCGCGCTGTTGTAACGAGTGTATCAAAATCCTTTCCGCTGTATATCTGCAATTCGCACATCACAATGCCCGGCGACATTGAGGTAGTCCAAAGATCGATCGTGATCACATTGCCATTAATTGTGATGCCGTTTCCATCGCTGTCCTGCTGCGCCGTGTCGGAGCTTGTGAGCGAAAACAGCGCGAGTACCTTACATCCCGACAAATCGACCGGCAGACCCATGTCCGTCAAGGTAATAATGATTACATTCCCGCTGTCGCCCTCCACCACGTCAAATGAACGGCTCGACGATGGTTTCTTCAGGTCAAGCGGCGCCGCAAAGATTTTTCTTACCATAGTCCTTTCCTTTCCTCAGGCTGCAAGCATCCTTTCCTGTCATGCTTTTCTGTGTGAGACCGTATCTCTCCGGGCTGGGGAGAGTCTCTTTCTCCCTAGCCGTAGAGCAGCTCGAAAAAGTACGATACCCGATCGAGCTTTTCCTCCGCTTTTTTCTGCTTCTTTTCAAAGTCGACCTGCGTCAGCTTGCCCTGTTTCAGCTTTCGCTCGTTTTGCTTCATCTCTGATTCGAGTTCCTGCCGCTCGCTCATAGACGCCTTTTTCGCCGCTTTATCCAGACTGCCGCGATACTCGAGCCCGAGCAGTTCCGAAATGATATCAACCTCTTCGCTAGGCGGATCCGCTGCGGCAAGCGACATCAGTTTGATGTTGTCGCTGTCGCTCGAGCTGTAACCGTTAAGCAAAAAGTCGTACATATCAAAGGCGAGGTCGTTTTCCTGCGCTTTTTCATAGATTTCCGTCTCTTTTGCGCTAAGCACATCCTTGCCCCAATCGTACCCCTGCGGCGCCGCGGCGGACGCGCCAAAGAGCAGCGCGCGCAGCATATCCCCGCCGTCGTCAATCGGATATCGCAGCTTTCCGGATCCGGTGAAACTGCCGCCCTGGCTGATTGCGTGAATTGCCCGGCCCGTCTTGTTCAATTGACTGCCGCCCGGCAGCACGTTGGATGCGACGGAAAGGGCAGGAGCGCCGATTGCGGACCACCAGTCGACCGGTTCGCCCTCTTCATTTGCCGTTTTTACGGCCTCCCTGGAATCCCCGATCGCCTGTGCCGTGTCTGCAATCCCTTGAAACAGCGGAACGCCCTGCGAAGTCAGGGTGCCCCAAGGCATGTTTTGAAGCATGGTATCGCAGGCTTTCTGGAGCGCCGCCTCCGCGCCCTCGTCTGTGTAATCGTCAAAGAAATCCTTTGCCATACCATATGGATTCCAACCCGTATCGGAGCCCTTGAGGAATCGGGATAACGCTCCGAACAGGGAGAGCGAAATCAGCCGCGCAATGATCTGCATCGCGTCTTTCCAGGCGATGCCGCCGCGCCGGATTTCGTTTTCAATCGCTACAAAATCGATTCCGTCGATCACGCCGCCGTGCTCTTTCAGGACGCGCTGGTACTCCTTGAGTTGATTGTTCCGGTGGATGTCGCGGTAATGCCAGAGTTGGTTGACCGGCTCCAGCTGAAACTGCGTAAGCGGCGAAAGCACCTTGCTGTTGAACAGCGCCGCTTTGGAGCCTTTGGAACGGTCGCCGAACAGCTGCATGCAATACGCGTCCGTCTGTTTCAGCGCCTCGGCCTCCGTCATTCCGGATTCCATGAGCTCATAGAACTTGCCGCGCGCGACCGACTCGGTCGAGAACCGGTCTATCGCTTCCATCAGAAAGAAAAGCGCTTTCATGCCTTTCTGCGTGAGCCGCTCGCTTGCGTTGGTGGCGATCTGGTCGGCTGCGTTCGTGCGGTTGACAAGGAACGTCAGCTGCGTTTCCAGCCCGTCGCCAGATTCGCCGTTGTCCTTGCCCGCGAGCGCGTCGCGGACGCCCATGAGCACATATTTAGGACGCATCTGCCCGGCGTTTTGAGCAAACGGGATAAGCTGCGAAAACGCGGTTGATAGATTCCCGGCGATCTTTGTCGTGCCCACAGTCCCCGCCAGCTTGGGAAGCGCCCGGTACGCGCTTCCTCTTCCCAAGAGTTGCTCCCAGCCCCGGTCAATCGCCGCGTTTTTGTTGGCCAGATGGTTGGTGTACTCGTGCAGCCATTGCACCAGCGGACTGTTGTTCTGATTCTGATACTCTGCGTCAATGTCCGTACCCTCGCCGGAGCCGGTTCGGAGCGTTCGCTCTAACTGCCGGAACCGCTGCACCACCGGCGTCATGAAGATCACGTCGGAAACCTTGCCGATGTAGTTTTGAAAGCCCCTGATCGCGTCGTATTCCGTCTGGTCGCCCATGCGCTCCAGCAGGTTGGCCGCAAACGGCTTGCCGGGATTGAACATGGCCGTCATGCCGGCAATATCGATCGGAAGATCGTCCTGTTGCAAAGAGGCCACGGCCTCCTGCATGCCCTCCAGCTCGCGCCCGATATGCGGGAAATAGTTCTCCCGCCGCCCAGCGGGCCTGTAGCCGTTGTCTACAAGCGACGCCTGGTACATCGGGTACATCTCGTCGTAGACGCTCCTGAGCGCGTTCTGGAGCGCTTTTGCGCGCCCCGTATACGCCTGCCGCTCGCCGGTCATCTCAAAGACCAGCGCGGTTCCGTTGTATAACGAAAAACGGTTGCCGTCCTGTATCACGCTGAAGCTGTTGCCCGGGATCTCGGTCGGCGCAAGCCGGTCGAGCCGCTGCCGCGCTTCATAGAGGCGCTCGGATTTTTTCCCGGTCTTATCCTTGTAGATTTGGTCGATCTCGGCGGCGATCTCCTTGCGGCGTTCCCGGTAGCCCTCGTCCCAGACGTACAGCGTCTGCCCGTCCGTCAGGTACTTGCGGTTGCCCCTGCGGTCAAGCACCAGCGCGCCGTTTCCAAGCGGAATGAAAATATGCCGCCCGTCCGTGACGGCGCGCCTGGCCATGTCCTCCGAGATCAACGCCTCCCCCACCACCTGCGCCATTGCGCTTTCCGTGTCGTCCGCGCCGATGGCGGCGATTTGCGCAATCTTTTCATTGGCAAACAGATTGCGCTTGGCAAGCTGCGCGCTCTTATAGCCGAAGTATTCGTTGCTGAACTCCTCGGAGGCGTGCATATTCAGCAGGAAGCCCTCGGCGGTCTTGCCGTCGCGCCAGGTGACCGCGTCCTGCAGCACGCGCAGCGGCGACTTTACGTTAAGCAGCGCCTGGTTCGCCTTTTTCCAGAATTTCGCGTCCTCCGCGAGCTTTTGCATCTCGGCATACGTTCTCGCGCCGCCCACGCGTTCGCCGTTGCGGAGCATGTTGGCGCGCAGCTGCGCCGCCACGGCGCTTTGATACGTGCCGTCCGCCGAAGCGCGCGCATGGTATTGCGCGGGCGTCACCCCCTGCCGCTGGAGTTCCGCCGCCTGCCGGATAGCGTTTTCCCGCCGCGCGCGCCTTGCGCCGGTCTGCTCCGCGTCCGAAAGCGGCGGCTCCATGGGCGCAAGCTCCTCCTGCCCGACCGCGTCGGTTCCGCCAATGACCCGGTCGGCGGGCGCGAGTTCAGGAAA
>CAYUTA010000111.1:0-3842 GCA_964447605.1 uncultured Oscillospiraceae bacterium
TCGCAAAGCAGAAGAACCCAGCTAGAAAGACGGTCCAAAAGGTCGGCGATGTGTTGAGTGCCTCCGGTGAATACACGGAAAACATGTTTCGCTTTTCCGAGTATCTGCAGGGAATAAAGAAATACGGCGACACGCCCGATGGGCGGCGCAAGGCGATTGCGATGTCGGCGGATGTGACGGTCAACTTTTCTCGAAGCGCCGCGTACACAAAAGCGTTGGACTCATGCGTCCTATACCTCAATGCGCAGGTTCAGGGCCTTGACAAGATGGCGCGGCAGTTCAAGGCGCACCCCGCGAAAACACTTGCGCGGAACATTCCGTTCATGGCGCTTGCGGCAATCCTGCGGTACGGCTTGAAAAACGACGAGAACCCGCACTATCAAAACCTTACCGAATATGTGAAGGACAATCACTATTTGATTCCGAACTATCTTGGCAAACGCGATGACAACGGGTATTGCACAACCTTTATCAAATTGCCGAAGAGCCGAGAATGGGGCTTGCTTCTGGTGAGCGTCTTTGAGAGGGCCTGCCGGTTTGCGGATGGCGAACATTTTGATTCCGCATTCTCTGAATTGGGAGAAAATGCTTTAGCAAATTTCAAAGTTTCCCTAACTCCGTTCTGGGAACCGCTGCGCGCCACTGGCGTTATCGGGGATGCCACCAACAAAAACTTCTTCGGAAGCAGTATTGTTCCGCAATACATGCTTGACGAGCCGGTGACCGAACAGAAGAACGCGCAGACCTCGGTTATCAGCGTATACCTATCGGAACGGCTGCATGATATGGGCGCGGATATTGCGCCGATGCATCTTGACTACGCAATCGGCCAGATGGGCGGGTTCTTTGGAAACGCGCTTATCGACACGACGGCGGGCGATGCTGGGAATGTTGGCACGTCACTTGCGAACATCGTCAAGCAGAAATTCGTTGCCGACCCGCTGTATTCCTCCGGTGTTGTCAGCCGGTTCTACGATACGCTGGACGAGGCAAAGGCGGCGGCCAGCAGTGCAAAGGATGCGCGTACGGTACCTGGAAAAACTGTGGACGAGACAGCGTACGATGTGATGAAGAATCGCAGGTCGGAAATCTCGAAGCTGCGCAAGGCAGAACGCGAACTGATCGCAACCGAAAAGGACGGCCCCAAGCGCAAGGCAAAGATCGATGCGATTCGCAAGCAGATCAACGAAGTTGCGGCGGCGGGATTGGAAGCGTGGAACGGGCGCGGGTATTAATGCCTCCCTCGCCTTTGCAAAAAGCTTGGAGCTACAGCCAGCCGAAGCACATTCGCATGCAAAAGAATACAATCGTCAAGTCTGCAAGAGATTGCAGAAATGAGCCAAGCATGCAATGCATGTCCGCCCTGTTTGTGTCGTGCAAAAATAGGCCGGATATAAGTGGAAACAGGAAGCTTATCAAGAAAGACCAAAGGAAAGCGAGGCCATAGAAAACCAAGATAACCCACTTTAGAAATGCCCAGAATTCATAGGCCACAAAGATCAGGGCAACGCCAATTAGACAAGAAAGCGTGTTGTTTCCATTTTCAATCGCTTTCTTTGAGTAGGGATTGTCTTTTCCGAATACAGAAATTAGTGGACGAGCGCTAAGTAAAAATATCATGGCCCATAGCACGATAATAATTGCGCACATAATGATGTAATTCATAAAACCTCCGATGTGTAAAATATCTGTGTGATCTGATATTTAAATATTATCATGCGGGCTTACGCAAGGCAACAAAAAGTTGTTGACTTATCGAGTTCCAATAAATATAATAAGTTTATGGAACTCAATAAGCGAGGTGATAAGAATGAGTCCACGAACCGGCAGACCCATAGCGGATGTGCGAAAAGATGTTGACGTAAAGGTCAGAATCGACGGAGAGACCAACCGAAACCTCTTGGCATATTGCAAGAAAAACGGCGTGACAAGAGCGGAAGCGATAAGGCAAGGCATCCACTTGGTTCTCGCCAAAGAATAAATAGTGCCTGCTCTTCTGAATTTTCGCGGCACAATTTCGTGCCGTCAGATTATGTAGATGATCGCGGGAAAACACAACCTTGCGTTGTTATGACGCGAGATGGATTTGTGTTTCTTGCCATGGGGTACACCGGCGAAACCGCCTCGCGGTTCAAATATGTATACCGCGATAAGCGCGGGAAGCTGCTGCCCTACGCCCAACACGCTGAGACCGGGTTGTTTGAAGTCAAGGAGTGCTTTAACGACAAGACCGATTGGAGCGGGACGCAAACGCTCATTACCCCAAAGGGACGGGAAACATTCCGGTTGCTGGTGGTGGCATAGTCTATATGGAATTTGGGGGCGCTATAACAGGCGCCCTTTTTGATTGGAGGTAACATGCAGACAAAAGACTTTTACTTTGCCATCGACATGGCATATGAAAACTCCTATGACCCGTTCGAGGTGGTGGAGGGGGACACGGGGAATATGCTGCATATTACGCTCAAAAGCAATGGCGATGCGTACATGCTGAACAACCGGTATATCTGCGCGGTGTTCTCGTCCTCGTCCGGCTTTGCCATGCAGGACAACGACAGCGGCGTGACCATTGGGGAGAGCACGGGCGAGTTCACTTTACAGCTGCTGCCGACCAGCTATGGTCCCGGTTGGGTGTACATGGATGTGCAGGTGTACACCACGCCGAGCAAGGCCATCCTGATCACCAGCCAGCGCATTGATTTCCGCTGCCGGAGGGCGTTAATCAGCGAAGAAATTATACGCGAGAACGCGGCGTATCCCCCTCTGATTGCAGCGGCTAAGGATGCAATAGATGCGGCGGCGGAAGCGCGGGCTGCGGTAGCCGAGATTGGCGAGAAACTGGGCGACAAGAACGTGCAATCGGACTGGACCGTTACCGATCAAACATCCGACGCATATATCAAAAACAAGCCGTACCTGGCATCCCAGCCGGAGGACGTGGGGGCGGCGCCGATTGTACACGCCACCAGACACAAGACCGGTGGGGCGGATGCGGTGGCGATGAAAACCACGATGGTTCTGACGATCGCCGGGTGGACGAATGGCGTACAGGATATCGCGCTTGCGGTCACGGAGAATTCAATTGTGTGGTATGAAGGCGCTACGGGTGCTGATGGCGAACGCTTTGCGGATGCCGAGATCACGGTATCGCACATCGATGGCGGCCTGCGTTTTACGGCGGAGATCACGCCAACGGAAAATATTGCGCTGAACATTGCAGCATTATAGGGGGCAAAAATGATTTTCAACACAACCACGGGCGGCATCGCCAAAGCGGGCGATTGGAAATTCACCACAGTGGCAGCCAAGCCGGAGGCCGTGCAGAAGCGTACCATGGTGGCCGTCACCACCGACACTGTCGCAACCATCACCGTGGCGGACGAGCAGCCGGAAACCCCGGCCAACGGGGACGTGTGGTTCCACATCAGCAATCCCAAGGACGGGATTTTGTACAGCGACGGCAGCGTGCCCATCAAAGCATGGGGCGCTTACCAGCTGCTGTCCGCCAACGAATCTGCGGCGGCCACCACCACCATCACCGGCGGGGGCGTTACCGTTGCGGCGGCGACGTTCCGCGAACAGGTAGGTGGAAAAAGCGGCACGCATGTGTTCGCCTTTGACGGCTCGGTTTGGAAGCTGAACGGCGTGAATGCGGATTTGGCCGCCTACGGCATCACGGTTACGGCAGGCACCCCCGCGTCCGGCAACGCCATCAGCGTGGTGTATGTGCGCGGCTGGACGTTGCTCACCGCCTATTACGCCTACTGCGGGGTGTGGCACGAGCTCCCCGGCCTGCCGCCCATCGGCACGGCGCTTGCGGACTGTAGCTGGGCGCAGATCGA
>CAYUTA010000112.1:0-3641 GCA_964447605.1 uncultured Oscillospiraceae bacterium
ATCTGGCTTTTGATTACGCCGGCGTCGTGGAGCGATCCCATCGGGTTTTCCCTGGGGTATATGACCAAGTTCTCCAACTATGACGGCCTGCAAAACTGCAATATCCATTACTTTGGAAAGCAGCTGTGGATCGATGGGACCCATCCGGCGCCGCGCGCCTATTTGATTACGTGGATTGCGCTGACGGCGCCGATGATACCCCAGCTTCTTTGCCTCGGCGGAATTGCGGCGTTTCTTGCGGATTTTTTTTCAAAAAGGCGGGAAGGGCTGATGCCGGATTCGTCCCGCATGCTGTTGATATCGATGTTTGCGCTCATAGCCGGAACGATCCTTTACCAGTTCATTTTTCAGCCGCTCGTTTACGACGGCTGGCGCCACGCGTTTTATCTCTACCCGCTGATGATCGCATTCGCCGTTTATGGGCTGTGGCGGGTCTGGAATCTTGCCGCGGAACACGGGCGGCTTTGGCTGCGAATCTGTATAGGCTGCATCTTGGTATGCAGCCTTGCTTACAATGCCTTCCATATGGTAAGCAACCACCCCTATGAGTACGCCCTGTTCAACGCGGCGGGCCGAAAATATGCCGCCGGCTTCGACCGGGACTATTGGGAGCTGTCCTACCGGAGCATGGCCGAGTGGCTTCTCGCAAACAGGGGGGAGGCGGAACTGCGCTATTATTGCGACGGGACGCTGGACGGGCTCCGGTTTTATATGCTGAAGGACGGGTATGCGCGGCTTCAGTTTTATCCCCTGGAAGAGGCGCAATACGTGATGCGCGTATTCCACCAGGCAAACCGCAACGACTTCCCCATCGAGGGCTTTGTCGAAATCCACCCCATTTGGGTGGACGAGGTGAAGCTTGCGGCGATCTATCAACGGGCCGCGGAATAATCCGCACTGCCTGTAAGCGGACGCCGGGCCCTTGCTTCCTAAAAAATATTTAGTCTAAAACAAATATATTTTGCAAAATCTATTGAAATTTGCGGCGGTTCTGATATATTTAAATAAGCAGAGAGGATGACAAACGAGTATGGATCTGGAGTTTCTCAAACGCTTGGCGGCAGCCATCACAACGGAATTTGGCATGAACAGCGAAGTGGTCGTGCACGACCTGAACGCCGAGGATACCGAGCATACCATCGTGGCCATCGAAAACGGGCATGTGTCCCAGCGGCAGGCGGGCGGCGGCGCTTCGCGCGTGGTGCTCGAGGCCCTGCACCGCAAAAGCGACCCCACGCTGACCGACGAGCTGGGTTACCTGACCAAAACGCGCGACGGCCGCATCCTGAAATCAAGCACCATCTATCTGCGCGACGAGAAGGGCTCCGCCGAGGGCGTGCTGTCGATCAACTACGACATCACGGAGTTTTTAATGGCCGAGCGCGCAATCGATTCCATCCTCAACCACAAGACGGCGGACAAGGCGCCGGAGCGCATTCCGCAGAATGTCAACGACCTGCTTGACGACCTCATTGAGCAGAGTGTTGCGCTGGTCGGAAAGCCCGTGGCCATGATGACCAAGGACGACAAGATCACGGCCATCCAGTTTTTAAATCACGCGGGCGCCTTCCTCGTGACCAAGTCGGGCGACAAGGTGTCGAAGTATTTCGGCATCTCAAAATATACCCTGTATTCCTATATCGACGCAAAAAAGGACTGACAACACCCCAAAGCTTTATTTTGAGAAAGGAACCGATGCATATGGACTTCTCCGCCGTAAAAAAAGCCGCCGAAGGATATCTCCCCCAAATGACAAGGTTTTTGCGCGATCTGATCGCAATCCCCAGCGAAAGCTGCGAGGAGGAGGGCGTGATTCGCCGCGCCATCGCAGAGATGGAGGCGCTCGGCTTTGACAAGGCCGAAATCGACCCAGAGGGCAACGCGCTCGGCTGGATGGGCGCGGGCGATAGGATCATCGCGTTCGACGGCCACATCGATACCGTTGGTATCGGCAACATCAACAACTGGGAAAAGGACCCCTACACCGGCTATGAGACGGACGACGTCATCTACGGCCGCGGTGGCTCCGACCAGGAGGGCGGCGTGGTTTCCGCCGTGTATGGCGCAAAGATCATGAAGGATCTCGGCCTGATCCCCGCGGGCTACAAAATCCTCGTCGCCGCCACCGTGCAGGAGGAGGATTGCGACGGCCTCTGCTGGCAGTATATCCATAACGAGGACGGCGTGACGCCGGAGTTCGTTGTCTCCACCGAGCCCACCGACGGCGGCATCTACCGCGGACACCGCGGCCGCATGGAAATCCGCGTGGACGTGAAGGGCGTCTCCTGCCACGGCAGCGCGCCGGAGCGCGGCGAAAACGCCATTTATAAAATGGCCGATATCCTCAAGGAGGTCGAGGCGCTCAACGAAAACGGCTGCGGCGACGACGTGGCGATCAAGGGTCTTGTCAAGATGCTCGACCCGAAATATAACCCCGAGCACTATGAGGACGCGCGTTTCCTCGGCCGCGGCACCGTGACCACCTCGCAGATCTTTTTTACGTCCCCGTCGCGCTGCGCGGTGGCCGACTCATGCGCCATCTCGCTCGACCGGCGCATGACCGCGGGCGAAACCTGGGATTCGTGCATCAGGGAAATTGAAGACCTGCCCGCATGCAAAAAGCACAGCGCAAAGGTTTCCATGTACATGTACGACCGACCGGCGTGGACAGGGCTTACATACGAGACCGAGTGCTATTTCCCCACCTGGATCAACAGGGAGACCGCGCCGCACGTGCAGGCGGTTGCGGACGCGCACAGGGCGCTCTACGGCGACAAGCGCGTGGGCAGCTCCACGGCCATGTATTTGCGCAACCGTCCGCTGATCGACAAATGGACGTTCTCAACCAACGGCGTGTCCATTCAGGGCCGTTACGGCATCCCGTGCGTGGGCTTTGGTCCCGGGGCGGAGTCTCAGGCGCACGCGCCCAATGAGATCATCTGGAAGGAGGACCTCGTCCGCTGCGCGGCGGTGTACGCCGTCACGCCCGCCCTGTACAAGGGCAAGGGAGACGAGGACGTCTGTCAGTTCCGCGCGGGCAAGACCAACAACGATATTCGGTAGCGGACAAAGTACGGCGGGCTTATCTGCGCGCGCCCCCGCAAAAAAGCGGACGCTCCTTGAAAGCCTTGGAAGGGGAACGGAGGCTTTGCCACCAGGCCGCCGCTTAAGGACAAAGCCCTTAAAAATCCCATTTGGGCGCTCCCCTGACAAATAAGTAAAACTGAATAATAGGGAGGAAACCTTTTTATGAGCAAAATGAAGCAGTACACGGACGTTCTTGAAAAGCTGAACTTTTCCAACATGTATGAAGGCGATTTTTTCCTGACCTGGGAAAAAACCCGCGACGAGCTGGACGCCGTCTTCACCGTGGCCGACGCGCTGCGCCGCCTGCGCGAGGAGAACGTTTCCACCAGGATCTTTGACAGCGGCCTGGGCGTGAGCCTGTTCCGCGACAACAGCACCCGCACCCGCTTCTCGTTTGCTTCGGCCTGCAATCTGCTGGGCCTTGAAGTGCAGGATCTTGACGAAGGCAAAAGCCAGATCGCCCACGGCGAGACCGTCCGTGAAACCGCCAACATGATCAGCTTCATGGCCGACGTCATCGGCATCCGCGACGACATGTATATCGGCAAGGGCAA
>CAYUTA010000113.1:0-3498 GCA_964447605.1 uncultured Oscillospiraceae bacterium
GATTGCAAATTTGAAACAGATAATCGCCAGATTTGCTTTCTTGTACATAGCGGCGATAACGGCAGGTAAGGCTGCAACCACGGCATGTCTCCACCCGTATCTGCCTGCGGTCAAATGCGCTGAGCTTTGTGGCCTCATCCATATCGATCTGTCCCCACAGTGACAGCAGAGCTTCCCGCCGCTTCGGATTCTTCTTATCAAGATTGGCACGGCAGATTCGCTTGTTCAGGCGTTCGTCACAGACATAATGACTTTTCCCCTTACGAACCACGGCCGTGATTGGGCGGTCTGCCAACCCTGCGCGGAGCAGGGCCGACGAAAGAAACGGGATATACTCGTGCAGAATGGACTTTTGCAGGGCGATGCTGGATGTGGAGATGAGCATCGCCCATGTGGACAGCGAATGCCGCCGGAGGACGATACCCGCCACAAGATAGGCATAGGTTTTCCCGATGCCTGTCCCAGCGTCGCATAGGGCGATATGACGGTTTTGCATGGTGTTGAGCATGGTATGACAGAGCGCGATCTGCGCCTCCCGTACCGTCATGCCGTTCTTTGGTAGAATCTCTCGAAATATCATGTCTATTTCTTCATGGGCGTTTGCCCGCTGATTTGTTTGTTCCATATTCGGCTCTCCTGATTTCTATAAAAGATAGGCAGATGCCAAAGGACTGCGGCCTGTATCACCAAGCCGCAGATATTTGACATCTGCTAAAAGTAGATGTTGCCGAATTTGCAGCTCGCGCCCCCGGCAAGGGAACGATGCGGAGCGGCTTTGCGGCTGACAAAGCCTTTCACGGTCTTATCCCGGAGGCTCGACTGCTTTCACCTCCGGGGCGGAACCACCTGCTATCCACAGGCCTTATGGCGCTTTGCACATCGGAAGTCATGGCGGCGAGCAAGCCCTTTTAGCCCACTGAACACTGGCATGGATCGCACATGTCGTTTCTGACATGCTTAGGCGCTACCGTGTTCACGCTCGTTCCGATGCGCGTTACTCCGCATCGCTGGATATGAAGTTGTCAAGGAGCGCGAGGGGGATTCCCCCCCTTCGCGTCCAAGGCGTTGGGAGAGCCATTTTTACAACCTCATAACAAAAGTTTCTTAATTTTTATAATTCTTTTTGAAACAGCTTGTTGGCTGATACTAAGTCGTTCCGCAATTTCCGCTTGCGGATACCCGTCCAACAGGAGGGCAAGCAAGCGGAGATTCGTTTCATCCATCTGCTGAAACAGCTTGTATATCTTTGGATTCTCGGTTTGATCGGGGATAGTTGATAAGTCGTCTTGATCGATCTGATCTGATCTGAATGTGATAACGCCTGTGCATACCGCAGCAACCAGCGGGATTTGTCGGGCGCGCCCCGTCCCTTTTGCAGATAAGACGGCTCTAGTGGAACGCTCCGGGTCTGATAGACCCGCTCTTTCCGAAACAGCGTCAAATCAAACTCGTACATTCGTTGGATGTCATCCTCCGGCATACCCGCCGCCGCGTATTCGATGCACTTCTGTTGCCATTCTTCCTCAAACTTCTTCTTTTCCAGCCAATAGTTGAACCGCATTCCTTTCCACCTCCAAATTCGTTTTTGAATCGAATCTGAAGATGAGGCGGCGCACGGATGGATTGAGAAGTGGTTATCAAGCGATAACGATCATAAGGGCAATCGGCAATGCGCTCACTCCGATTCGCCCTATTCTTGCCGCATATAAAAAGTGCAGGCGGCTTTGAGCTACCTGCGACAGCGTCTGAATCTTCTCTTTTATTCAATTTACTGTCCTGCCGCAAAGAGTTTGCAGCGGTTCGGTCAAGCTATTGAATGCCTACACTTTTATGTCTGATTTCGACAGTAAATCTGACAAGCTACGATATGAACATTCGGGAAATTATGGATTTTACAAACTGCCAGTGGACAATAAAAAACCGTCACAGATGGACGGTTCTGAGAGGGAATTATTTGGAACTTATCGAGCACGACGGACTCGAGTTACTGCGGCTACTATAATAATCGCTATTGCTAGCGAGAAGATCGCTGCGCCAAAGACTAGCAAGAGCCAATCAGTCTCTTGGCCTTCCGTTCTTATGGCTGACTGAGATACAGCCGCATGAGGTTCAGTCTGTTGGTCAATGACGACTTGAACCTCTTTTACGGGGGATTCATCGGCTACTGCGGTAATCAATACCGGCTCTGCAATTTCTATCATCAGCGCGACCACCTCCTGCATCTTTTCGCTATTCTGCGATTCATAGGAGATGGTGCAAGTTCCCTGCGTTATCCCATAAGGGGTTTCTTCGCTGATTTTCACCGCCCGTATGGACATATTCTGATTGGCCGACGCTTGCGGCTGCAAGTTTCCCATGTAGCACGAACCCGCCAGCAACCCCGGCACCTCCAGTTTATATTGCACATTGCAGATGGTGGCCTTGCCGGGGTTGTAGCAGGCCAGCGGAATGGTGAAGCTCTCGCCAACCGCCGCCCTTTCCGGCAACTGGATTTCATCGTGAACAAAAATAATCTGCTGGACGACGTTGATATGGAAGATGGCTGTCTCCGCATACGCGATATTATCCGTGCGCTCATACGCAAGAGTCACGGTCATCTTGTGTAGCCCGTCGGCTGCCAGCGGATAGACCTTCATTTCAAAGGAAAAGGGCGCTGTATCATTGGCCGAGAGGCTGCGAAGATATTCGGCGCTGTAATTATTGGACAGCACAATGTTTTCATCGTCGCTGACAACAGTGACTTTTACATTATGCGCCGTGCGCTTGCCCTCGTTCTTAACTGTCAGATCGACGCGAAAGGTTTCACCGCACTTGACGTTCTCCCCACTCAAAATACATTCCGTTACGGTCAGCACGGGCTTGGACGCGGTTGGCCCGCTGCTGCCGTTGCCGTAGGTGACGGCTTGCACGGCTGTGGCGGTCGGGTTGCTTTTACCGTCCGAGATTGTGACGCTAGTGGTGAAATCCTGCATGAAGTCCATGCCGCAGCTGTCCCGCCCCGCGATGGAGATTGGCACGGCATAGACGCCGTTCTTGCGGTCGGCGGACAGGCTTAGATCAAAGCGCACATAATAGCAGTTGACCGAGCCTGCTCCGCCGTTGACCGTGTGCGCCGCCAGCGTCACGCTTTTTTGATAGTTGCCGAACACAAAGGGCGAATCGCTGATGCTGTCCAGCTTGGGCTTGGCGATGATGGATTCTCCGGCAACTTCTCCGCTTGCCATAAGCGGCAGCACGATGGTGACAAGACCGTTGCTCACCGTCGGGGAATAGCCCTGTGCATACGTCTTTTCCATGCCGTCGTAGAGGTTGCGTTCGTCGATGGTAAAGGTGACAGGGATGGCGAAAGCAGCCATAGCGGTCAGCGGTATGGAAAGAATCAGAATGCCGAGAAAAAGCCATAGGACTATCCTTTTCACGGTTCAGCACCTCCAAAGCATGTACATTATAGCCATGAGCAAAACACACAAAGATCAGATAAACAGGGCAAAAACAGCT
>CAYUTA010000114.1:0-3369 GCA_964447605.1 uncultured Oscillospiraceae bacterium
CTAGCTAAACCCAGGCGGGCGGCCCTTTTGCGGGCCGCCCCGCCAGCCCAAAGAATCCTGTCGTTTGCAGCGACACGCGCGGCGCGTTTGACGCCCGGGAGCGCGAAGCGCGAGAGGCGGCATGCGGTTGTCCCCGTCCGCCTTATTGGGGCCGCTGCGGGACGAGCAGTTTATGGCCCGCATAGATGCGGTTTTTGTCGGCGATGTTGTTGAGCTGAACCAGCGTGTTCACCGTGGTGCCATAGCGCTCCGCAATGCGGGTGAGGGTATCGCCCCGCTTAATTGTATACACGAAACAAGGTCCAACGTATGCCCCGCCATTGATATCGATCAACTGGCCCTCGGTCAAAGCATTCATGTCGAGTTCTGCCATTTGCTTGTACCTCCTGTCTGATTTCGCTGTTAATATAACCCGGATTGCACATGAAAAACGAAACAAAATTGTTAATTCCTTTTAAAATTGTGAAATTGATCCAAACAGGCCGGTGCTCCTTGACAAAATTTGCGCATCCTGCTAATATATGAACAGTTGATCACTCGTTCATATATTAAGCAAAGGAGATCCCGTCCATGAACAACCGGCTCCCGCAGGCCGAAACCGGCGGCGCGGCTGATTTTTGCAACGAGACGCACGTGCATACCGATGCGGTGGAGCATGCTGCCGCAGCCCTGCCGGACGAGGAGATGCTCTATGATCTGGCGGATTTGTTCAAGACCTTTGGCGACGCCACGCGCATCAAAATCCTGTACGCGCTTATGGAGCGCGAGCTTTGCGTATGCGATATTGCCGCGCTGGTCGGCACGTCGCAATCGGCAATCTCGCACCAGCTCCGGCTGCTGAAGCAGGCGCGCCTGGTGAAGTTCCACCGCGAGGGCAAGAGCGTGCTGTACGCGCTCGACGACGGCCATGTGCACGCCATGCTCGCGCAGGGCATGACGCACATCTGCCAATAGCATTGCAAACCGAGTGAGGAGGGCAGCCCTATGAAAAAAACCTTTCACCTGCAAAATCTGGACTGTGCCGGCTGCGCCGCCAAGATGGAGCGCGGCATTCAGCGGCTCGACGGCGTGCAGTCCGCAAGCATCAGCTTTATGACCCAGCGGCTCACCCTAGAGGCTGAGGACGCGCGCTTTGACCAAGTGCTCGAGCAGGCGGCGGCCGTGTGCAAAAAGATCGAGCCGGACTGCGTGATTGTGCTTCGGTAAGCCTGTGCGCACGGCGCGGGCGCCTGCGCCCCTTTCCATTATGGACAAGCCGGCCCCGGACGGCCGGGCGATAAAATGCCGTTACGTTGTCATGCAACGACGCTTTTGACGTTCTGGAGGAACGAATATGGGCAAATCACAAAAAAAGACATTGGTTCGGCTGATTGTGGGCAGCTGTTTTTTTGCGCTGGCAATTCTGCTGCCAGCAGAGCGCCTGTTCCATGCGCAGGCGGCGCCCTATGTGCTGCCGGCACTGTTTTTGATTCCCTATCTCATAATCGGCGGGGACGTCCTGCTGCGCGCAATCACGAACATTGCGCACGGTCAGGTCTTTGACGAGAACTTTTTGATGTGCGTGGCCACGGCGGGCGCGCTGGCGCTTGGCGACTATAAGGAAGCGGTCGCGGTCATGCTGTTTTATCAGGTAGGCGAACTGTTCCAGCGCATTGCTGTCAACCGCTCGCGGCAGTCCATTGCGGCGCTGATGGACATCCGGCCGGACTACGCGAATGTGGAGCGCGACGGGAAGACCGTGCGCCTCGATCCGGAGGAGGTGGCCGTGGGCGACGTGATCGTCGTGCGTCCGGGCGAGCGCGTGCCGCTCGACGGCGTGATTACGGAGGGCGCAACGCAGCTCGACACCGCGGCGCTGACCGGGGAAAGCCTCCCGCGCGAAGCAACTTGCGGCGACGAGGCCGTCAGCGGCTCGGTCGCGCTCAGCGGGCTGATCCGCGTGCAGGTAACCAAACCTTACGGCGAATCGACCGTTGCGCGCATTCTGGAGCTTGTGGAAAACGCGGGCGACAAAAAGGCGCGGGTCGAGAGCTTCATCACACGGTTTGCGCGCTGGTATACCCCCGCGGTCTGCGCGCTGGCACTGCTGCTTGCCGTGGTTCCGCCGCTGTTCATGGGCGGCGGCTGGCCGGTCTGGATTGAGCGCGGGCTGATTTTCCTCGTGGTATCGTGCCCGTGCGCGCTGGTTATTTCCGTGCCGCTGAGCTTCTTTGGCGGCATCGGCGGCGCTTCAAGGCGCGGCGTGCTCATCAAGGGCAGCAACTATATGGAGGTGCTGGCAAAGGCGGACACGGTTGTGTTCGACAAGACGGGCACGCTGACCAACGGCGGATTTACGGTTGTTGCGGTGCATCCGCAGTCGATGCCGGAGGCCCGGTTGCTGGAGCTTGCCGCGCATGCGGAGGCGTTCAGCACGCACCCCATCGCGCAGTCGGTTATCCGCGCTTACGGCAAGCCGCTTAACAATGCGCGCGTATCCGGCGTGGAGGAGCGTTCCGGTCAGGGGATCAAGGCCTCCGTCGACGGTCTGAACGTGCTGGCGGGCAACGACGCGCTCATGACGGACAACGATATTGGCTTCCATGCCTGTCACCTGACCGGCACGATCATCCACATCGCCATTGACGCGCAGTATGAGGGGCACATCGTGATCTCCGACACGCTCAAGCCCGATGCGGCAAAGGCGATTGCCGATCTCCATGCGCTGGGCGTGCGCAAAACCGTCATGCTCACGGGCGACCGGGAGGAGGTTGCGGCGGAGGCGGCAAAGGCGCTGGGCATCGGCCAATTCCATGCCGGACTGCTCCCGCAGGATAAGGTTGCGCTTGTAGAACAATTTCTTTTGGAAACGCCGCGGGGTACGACGCTGGCGTTTGTCGGCGACGGCATCAACGACGCGCCGGTGCTGACCCGTGCGGACGTTGGCATTGCAATGGGCGCAATGGGTTCCGACGCGGCCATCGAGGCGGCCGACGTGGTGCTCATGGACGACAAGCCCACGAACATCGCCGTAGCCATGCGCATGGCGCGCAAGACGCTCAGCATCGTCAAGCAGAACATCTGGCTTGCGCTGGGCGTCAAGGCGCTGACGCTGCTGCTTGCCGCGCTGGGCATCGCCAGCATGTGGTGGGCGGTGTTTGCCGACGTAGGCGTTGCGGTCATCGCCATCCTGAACGCCATGCGCGCCATGCGGAGCGATTGATCCGCCCGCCCGGGGCTTCGATGCAGCCGGCATGCCTCCGCCTTACAGCGCCTGCGCAAAACAAGGCCTATCCATTTCGCTTTTAGCATATGATTGGACGCTTGCCGTTCCATCCCGCCGCTCCCTTGCTTGGCGCAGCTCCGCCTCGCTTCATCGCCCACAGGGCG
>CAYUTA010000115.1:0-2954 GCA_964447605.1 uncultured Oscillospiraceae bacterium
CGGCCACGTTCAACGGCACGAGCGTCACGGGCACCATCGACGTGCTCGACGTGCGCTTTGGCAGCCTGTGGACGAATATTCCCCGTTCGCTGTTTTCCAGGCTCAATGTCCGGCCTGGGCAGCGCGTGGAGGTCATCATTGAAAAACGCGGGCGTACGGTATACCGCACGTCGCTCGTTTACGCGCGTTCGTTTGCCGACGCGTTCATCGGCGAGGCGCTGGTGTATGTCAACAGCCTCGACTATATGGCCGTGGCGATCAACCAGGGCAGCTTTGCGCGGGCCTATAACGTCGGCACCGGCCTTTCGTGGACCATCACGATGGCCAGATCCGCGCCGCGCGGATAGGGGAGGAACGATGGAAAACCGCAGGCCCGTCATAGAGTTTACCGATTTTTCATTCCAGTATTTTTCCCAGAAAAGCCCGACGATCCGGGGAATCAACCTCACCGTTTACGAGGGCGAAAAGGTGCTGATCGTCGGCCCCTCCGGCAGCGGCAAGAGCACGCTGGGCAACTGCATCAACGGCCTGATTCCCTTTTCCTACAAGGGCAGGGCGGAGGGGAGCTGCAAAGTCTGCGGCCGTGAAACGCAAAGCTTGAGCATCTTTGAGCTGAGCAAGTCCGTGGGTACGGTTTTGCAGGACCCGGACGGCCAGTTTGTGGGGCTTTCGGTCGGCGAGGACGTGGCGTTTGCTCTTGAAAACGAGTGCATGCCGCAGGATGAAATGCACAGGATCGTGCGCCGGACCGCCGGGATCGTGGACATGGGCGCGTTTCTGACCGCCTCGCCCTATGAGCTTTCCGGCGGGCAGAAGCAGCGCGTCGCGTTTGCGGGCGTGATGGTGCACGACGTGGATATCCTGCTTTTCGACGAGCCGCTGGCCAATCTGGACCCCGCCACGGGCAAGACGGCCATCGATCTCATCGACCGCATCAAGCGTGAGTATAACAAAACCGTGGTCATCATCGAGCACCGGCTCGAGGACGTGCTCTACCGCAACGTAGACCGCATCGTCGTAATCAGCGAGGGGCGAATCGCGGCCGACCTGCCGCCGGACAGGCTCATGGCGGCAGCCATCCTGCCGGCACTCGGCATCCGCGAGCCGCTGTACGTCACCGCGCTGCGCTTTGCGGGCGTGGAGGTGCACGAACGGCTGCACGCCGGCCGGCTGGAAACGCTGGATGTGGAAAGCGTGCGCGGCGCGCTGACACGCTGGAACGACGCGCAGGTTGCTCAGCCGAAACCTGAGAAGCGGCCGGATATCCTGCGTGCCGAGCACATCCGGTTTTCCTACGCCAAGAATCGTGAAATCCTGAAGGACCTCTCATTTTCCATCGAGGAGGGCGAGATGGTGAGCGTTGTGGGGACCAACGGCGCGGGCAAAAGCACGCTGGCCAAGGTGATCTGCGGCCTGGTTGCGGACGTGGAGGGCGAACTGTACCTTTCCGGAGAAACCATGCAGGGGACCACCATTAAGGAGCGAAGCAAAAGCATCGGTTACGTCATGCAAAACCCGAACCAGATGCTCTGCAAGCCGCTCATTTATGACGAGGTGGCCTTAGGCCTGCGGCTCAACGGCGTGCCGGAGGGGGAAATCCCCGACCGGGTGGAGCATGCGCTCACAATCTGCGGGCTCAAGCCGTTCCGCAAGTGGCCGGTTTCCGCGCTGAGCTTTGGCCAGAAAAAGCGCGTGACCATCGCGTCCGTGCTTGCGCTCGAGCCAAAGATCATGATTCTCGACGAGCCGACCGCCGGGCAGGACTACCGTCATTACACGGATATCATGGAGTTTTTGCGTTCGCTCAACGCGTCGGGCGTGACCATTGTGCTCATCACGCACGACATGCACCTCATGCTCGAGTATACGCCGCACGTCCTCGTCATCCACGACGGAAAAATCCTGCATGACGGCACGGCGGTGGAGGCGCTGACCACGCCGGAGATTGCCGGGCGCGCCAGCCTGAAAATCACGTCGCTGTACGAACTGGCCGGGCTTTGCGGCATAACGGACAGGCAGGGCTTTGTGCAAAACTTCATCGATTACGAGAGGGGGCATGCGCGATGAAAGCCAGGCTGTTCGACTATGTGGAACGGCACAACGCCATCTACGACCTCTCGGGGCTGACCAAGCTGATCTGTTTTCTGATGACGACGATGGCCGTGATGTTCTCCTATGATATCCGCGTAATCCTGGTGATTTTTGCGCTGTCGCTGGTCTTTTTGAGGATGTCGCAGATCCGATTTTCCCAGATCAGGCTCATGCTGTACTATGTGGCGGTATTTTTGCTGCTCAACTTTGTGCTGACGTTTCTGTTCAGCCCGACCTATGCCACAGAGATCTACGGCACGCGGCACGAGCTGTTCACCATCTGGGGCAGGTATGTGGTCACGCGCGAGCAGATGCTCTACCAGATCACAAAAACCGTCAAGTACGCCTCGGTCGTGCCGCTGGGCATCATCTTCTTCCTTTCCACCAACCCCAGCGAGCTGGCCGCGTCGGTCAACCGCGCGGGCGTGCCGTATAAGGCGGCGTTCGCGTTTTCGCTGACGCTGCGCTATTTCCCGGACATCATCCGCAGCTATCAGGACATCTCGCTGGCCCAGCAGAGCCGCGGGCTCGATCTTTCCAAAAAGGAAAAGCTCGGCAAGCGCATCAAAAACACCATGAATATCTGCATTCCGCTGATTTTTTCCACGCTCGAGCGCATTGATCTGATCGCCAATACGATGGACCTGCGCGGGTTCGGCAAGGAGAAGCGCCGCACCTGGTATTCTGCAAAACCGCTGCACAAAAACGACGTGCTGGCGCTTACCATCTGCGCGCTGCTGCTGCTTTTAAGCATTGCGGTGAGCGTGTTTATCAACCACAGCAAGTTCTATAACCCATTTGTATAAGGAGGCGGTTATCCATGATCGATCATACGAAACCCATGCTGGTGTTCCAGACGGATT
>CAYUTA010000116.1:0-2918 GCA_964447605.1 uncultured Oscillospiraceae bacterium
CGACGCCTCCGCCGCGCTACCAACGTTTTGCGGGCATGCGCCTGCGGGCGGGGGCATAGTATCGATTTTATCAACCGTAAGCGCGCCGCCGCGGACTGCGCTTGTTCGCGGCGATTTCTTAATAGAAATCCCCTCTCGCCCGCTCCGTCGCGGCTCCTTTCCGCAAAAAGTCACGCTTGCTGCGGCTGCGCCCTTGTAAACGCGGTCGCGACGCCTCCGCCGCGCTACCAACGTTTTGCGGGCATGCGCCTGCGGGCGGGGGCGTACGGGGAAGAGAAGCCGGGCCTTGCGCGCTTATTTTAATTCATGGCCAGTAAGAGCGCCAGAAAAGCCGTCGCAAGAACCGTTCCGGAAAGCGCGGCGATCTGGAATGCGCGGTTGGTCTTGCTGCGGTCCCTGAGCAACAGCAAAAGAAACCGGTAGAGCCCGATTCCAATCCCACCGCCCAGGGTATTGCCGATTAAATCCGTAATATCCGACGCGCCGACGGCAAGGACATATTGAAGGCCCTCAAAGGCAAGGCTGGCGCAAAATATCGGAACCAGCTTCAGCAGAACCGGCCAAGATCCTTTCAGCATGGAAAGGTAGATGCCAAACGGAATGAAAATAAGGATATTATTGACGATCTCCGTCCAGTCGAGCTTTCCGTTTGCAAGAGCGGAACCGGCAAACGGAACCAGATTGATCCCGCGGAAACGGTCCAGCGATTGTATGGAGAATGCCAGCTTTAGCAAAATAATCCATGCCAATACAACAAGATAGAACAGAAACAGGCCCAGCGTAAGACGTCGATTCCATGCTTTCATAGACGGCCTCCTGGTATGATATTTACGGAAGTCCATTTCGCGCCGCCCTCGAAGCTCCGCAAGACTTCGGGAAGACGATGGAATCGGGGGAAACGGAGTGGAGCGCAGCGGAACGGAGTTCCCCCGATTCGCCGCCGAACCATGTTTCCTCTGTCAGGCTTCCACATGCCCGTGATACAATGCCGTTAATCGGCAGGATAAAGTTTTTCGCTCCCTGGTTGCCAAGTATGCCGGTCTTGTCCGGCAACAGCACCAATCCGGTGATTTTGAAGCACAGACTACCAGCCTTGTTAAGTCCGGCAACCGTTTCCTACTATCTGTTGGAAGCCGCTAATTCTTTGCGACGCCGGGTTCAAGCGCCATTACAACCTCAAATTCCATGAAGCCAATAGGTTCCAACACAAACGCGCACTAGCTTTTACTGCCCGAAAACCGGTCGGGCTCGTCTTTCGGCTGTTGAAAGACAACCGCCTTTATATCCTGCCGGAGCAGTTCTGCTCCCGGTTCTCTTTTCGCCTGCGGCCATTGACTTTTTACCACCGGACTTCTGTATTTATGCGTTTCCTTGCTGCAAGCAGGCTGCAAATATTCCTGATAACGCGGATCTCCAGCGGAAGAATGATTGCGAGGCCGCACACACTCCACCGCATCTCCCGGAAGAATGTAATCTCTTTGGGCAGCGGCGTCGTCAGCTGGATGGATTTCCAGGTTTGCCGCCAGCCCTCCCATAGCGTTCCCCAGAAAGCGAAATCCGAACATTTAGTGGGCAAAAACGCCTGGGGCCAGAAAAAGGTCCGGCTCCCAAGCCAGAGCATCGCGGCAAAAGCGGCGGCTGCAGGCAAAAGCAGCAGCGCATGGGCGGGCCTTTTGCGTCCGCGCCAAACGGCGAGCAGCAGCCGGAGCCCAACCGCCAGCAGGGCAAGCTCTGCGGGGAGGAACACCAGTCCGGAGAGAATCTTTGCATACAGGCCGCTCTGCACGATTACATGGTCGCCGGTCAGGGCGTATTGATAGAGAAACGCCGCGACGGTCGCTTTTCCGGTGGACAGATCGGCAACGCGAAACTCCAGGTTTTCATAGGCGGCCAATTCGCCGCGGGTTAACAGCATGGGCTCAAACGCCTTTACCACGCCGCGGACAACATAGCGTTTTCCGCCGGCCTCCACCTGCGCGCCGACCACATCCGCCGCATGAAACAGCGCTTGGGCGGTAGACGCGTCCAGAAGGCAACCGCCGTAGTCGCCGTCAACCGGAAAACTGCCGGAAAGCAGCGTCATGGGCGCAACCTGCCGCATGTCTCCATAGACGGAGACAATGCGCAGCCTGCTCTTTGTATGCATGGAAGCCGAGGAAGCCGTCTCCTGACCGCTCCGGGTCCAGGCGGCGGCACAGGCCGGGGCGTCCGCCGCTTCCTGAGCGAGGCGTTTTGTCAGGCGTTTTTCCGAAACGGGGGTATCGGCAATGCGCACGCTGACGCCGGTGTAGTAAGCGGCCAGGCTTTCAGCCCGTGCATAAACGGTTCCCCAGAGGGCAAGCAGGGCGATGGCAAGCAAAACCGTTTCGGCAATCCTGCGTCTATGCATCCTGCAGCACCACCAAATCCCCATCCTGCAGCTCCTTGGAACTCACCGTGATCAGCTTATCCCGTTCAGATATGCCGCCGCTGACGGCCGCCCGCCGGCTGTCCCGGGCAATCAGCGTGACCTCCTGCTTTTGCGCGGCCAGCTGCGTGCCCAGGATGGTCTCCTTTTCAGTCAACAGCAAAACATAGTATTGCTCGCCGCCGTCCTGCCGGAGCGCCGCCAGCGGAATGGTAAGCTGGTGCTGCCGAGACTGTTTTTTGATCTTCCAGTCCTGTTTGGCCCCAGCCAGCCGTTCCTTTCCGCCGTCGCCCGCGCAGGTGACGGTTATGTTGCCCTCGGCGTCGGGGGGCGCCATGGCGGATACCGTCAGCTGCTCGTTCTCCTCCTTGCCGTCGTCGTACAGGATCACCATCCGGCCGACCTCGATCCGTTCGGATTCCTTGCCGGTGACGGTCATGGTAAAGCTCACGCCGTCCGGCGCGATCTCAAAGCCTGTGCTTCCGGCCGTGGAGGCCTTGCCCACGGAAAG
>CAYUTA010000117.1:0-2833 GCA_964447605.1 uncultured Oscillospiraceae bacterium
CGACGCCGCATCCGGGCACGCCGACGCCGCGTCCGGGCACGCCGACGCCGCGTCCATGCACGCCGACGCCGAGAATTACGCCGACACCGAGAATTACGCCGACGCCCACCCCGCGTCCGATTCCGCAAACGGGAGAGACGACCGACCTCTGGCTTGTCATGCTGATACTGACGGGCATCTGCGCCATTGCCGGGATCGTGCTCATTTCAATCAAACGTGCGCACAAGAAGTAACCGCAGGCATGCGGGACAGGTGCGGCAGCGTCGGAATAGCCGGACACGCGCCGGGGATACCCTGCTGCTGACGGCGCTGATCATCGTCCTGCTCGGCTGCTCGCTCGGCATTGGCTTTAAGCTATGGGAGCTGCGGCAGGCACGGCAGCGTATTGAAGCGCTTCAGGCACGCATGCATGCGCCGCCGGCCGAAATTGTGACCATTCGCCTTGCGGCGGACGCGACGATTGACAGCGCGTTCGCCGCGCCCGCGCCAACGCCGCTACAGGGGCAGGCGCAGCAGGCGGAAACGGAGGAGGCGGCGCAAAGGCGCGCAAAGCTGCAGGCGCTACGCGGCGAAAACGCGGAGCTGGTCGGGTGGATCAAGCTTAACGACACGCCGATTGATTATCCCGTTATGCAAAGCGTGAGCCGGCCGTGGCATTACCTTGACCATGATTTCGAGGGTGAGCGCAGCAAGAGCGGGCTTCCGTTTATCGAGGAAGCATGCGATATTTCAAACAACCGCGCCAACTGGATTATCTATGGCCATAACATGAAAAACGGCGCCATGTTCGGCGGATTGCACAAGCTGACGGAGCAATCGTTCTACGAAACGCATCGTATCCTGCAATTCGACACGCCGGAGCGCGCGGGCAGCTACAAAATCGTTTCGGTATTCTATATGGTGGTTGATGCGGGGGCGGGGTTCCAATTCTACCACTATCCCAATATCGAAAACGAAGAACTGTTCCGGACATATGCGGACAACGTACTGTCCCGATCGGTGTATCCGGCGGATACATCCCTCGCCTGGGGCGACGAACTCCTTACGCTTGTAACCTGCTCCAAGCATGAAAATGACGGGCGGCTGGTGGTCGTGGCAAAGCGCGTATAAACGCAAGGGCGGGCAAACCCACCCGGTAGCCGCGTTCCTGCCGAAGGGCGGACGGGTACGGCGGGAACGCGCCGCGGTGCGGTACTTGCCGCCGGTTCCAACCAAATTAAAAAAGGGTCCCGGGCTCCGGCGGACGGGAAAAAGGCCTTTGAAATGTGGGCCGGGCGTCTCACCGAAGATCGGCCGCCCATGCAAACGGCAACAGCTTCCTTGCGCAGACCTTAACGGGTCTGCCGCCGTCGTCATTCAGGACGACCGCTTACTCGTCGGCCACCATCAGGTCATCGGCGGCGATGACCGCCTCGTCGTCCACGGGCGAAAGCAGCGCGGCGCTGCCGGTTGCCGGTTCGCCCGTCGTGCCGTCGCGATAGGTGATGACCACGGGGCTTATGGAAAAGTCGTCCGGATGCAGGCAGATCCAGGTGCGGCCGGGCGCGAGCGTGAGCATCTCGCCGCTGTCGAGGTAGTACGTTGTTTGATCCGAATAGGACAGGCGCGACCAATAGCCGGTCAGATGCATGCCGTTGACAAAATAATCGCACTTGCCCTGGCCGTTGAGCACGGCGTCGCGATGGTCCTTCTCGTCGCCGACCTCGCTGAAAGCGACATATTGCACGATCAGGTTCCGGCAATCGAAAGCCTCCTTGCGCGCAATCCGCGCCGTTCCGGGCGAACGGCCGGAAACGGGTGTGCGCGTGGAAAAAATCCTGCCGTCCTGATAGCGCGAGAGCGTGTTGGTCTCCTCGTTATGTAAAAAAGTAATCCAGTTCTTCTCCTTCTGGCGGCGGTAAAAGAAGTTGAGCGCCACCTTTTCAAACGGCCTGCCTCCGGAAACATCCGGCTCGTCGGCAAAGAGGAACCGCCGGTACGGCACGGCGACGTTGCCGGGGTAGAACGCATCCACAACCTCTGATACATTGACCATCAGCGAATGCACGCTTTTTTTACCCTTCATGCGCCAGAACATATCGCCCGTGTCGATGAGATACGGCTCGACATGAATGCCGACCCATTTGCGGCTGTACGGCAGTCCGCCGTAGCCGCGGTGGACGTACATGGTGTTCCACTCCTGCTGCAACCGCATCCAGTACACGCGTGACGAGCGCACCGGACCGGCAAACAGCGGGTACTCGTCGTTGAAGACGACGTGGAAGCGGGTGATGGAGTATTCCACCGGCGCCTCATAGATGATGTCCGCCATGTTCAGGGCAATCTGCGGGCGCGAGCCGGGCGCGTTTTCAATGGAGATCATGACCGGCTGATAGGTGGGGTTGGGTACGCCGTCGGCATACCAGCGTCCGGTCGTGGCGGAACGCGGTTCCGGCGTCGGACTCGGCGTGGGCGTGGGCGTCGGGCTTGGCGTGGGCGCAGGGCTCGGCGTGGCCGTGGGAAGAATCGACGGCTCCGCGCCGGTCCGGGTCGCGGACTCCGGTGTCTGCGACGTGCCGCACGCAAAAAGGCAGGCGGCAAGCGCTAAGATAAGCGCAGGGGCAAACAGGCGTTGACGCAAGGGGATAGCCTCCTTAATACGCTGCGACTTTAGCCGGGACTCCGGCCAAAACAGCGTGGGTATGGGCAGGGCGGCTCTGAAGAAATCGCATATCCTGCCGGACCGTGTCAAATCGGGGATTTCCTTACCAGTATAAGGGGTTTGGACACGCCGGTCAACGCATAAACACACGGGCTCCGGCCAATCAACAAAATGCAACGTTGCGGGCGGCCA
>CAYUTA010000118.1:0-2396 GCA_964447605.1 uncultured Oscillospiraceae bacterium
GGCGTGTTTGCCGCGGACCTGATCTTCTATTCATTCATCGAGTGGGCGCTGTACGCCGGGGAGGCGCGCATTGCCGACCTTGGCGGCATGCAGCTGTGGGCCTCGACGTATCCGCTGTTCCACTGGGGACCGATCCCGTGGGCGCTCTATATCGTGCTGGCCGTACCGTTTGGGTTTATGCTGCATGTGCGCGGCCGTAGCCGGCAAAAGTATTCTGAAGCATGCCGTCCGCTGCTGGGGGAAAAAATCGACGGGTTTGCGGGCAAGGCCATCGACTTAGTCGCCATCTGCGCGCTGCTGGCCGGCACCGCCACGACCTTTTCGGTCACAACGCCGCTGCTTTCAGGCGCCATCTCGCGCGTGTTCGGGTTCCCGGCCGGGGTGGGCCTGACGGTTGCGGTTCTTGTATGTATCGCGGTCATTTACACCATCTCGGTATTGTTCGGCATCAAGGGTATCATTCGGTCGGCCTCGGTCTGTGTATACCTGTTTTTCGCCATGCTGTTCTACTTCCTGTTCGTGGGCGGCGAAACGGTGTATATTATCGAGACGGGCGTTACGGCCATTGGCAATCTGGCGCAAAATTTTGCAGGCATGGCCACATGGATGGACCCGCTGCGCGCATCCGGCGACGGGGTGAACGGCTTTGTCCAGAACTGGACGGTATTCTACTGGGCGTACTGGATGGCCTGGGCGATTGCCACGCCGTTCTTCATCGGTATGATCAGCCGCGGGCGCACGGTGCGCAACGTGGTATTCGGCACATATGCCTTCGGGCTGGCCGGCACGTTCCTCTCGTTTATCGTGTTTGGCAACTATGGGCTTTCGCAGCAGATTGCGGGCAATGTGGATATGGTCGGCGCGGTTGCGGCGGGTACGGATCTAAACCTGGCGATCGTTTCGCTGTTCGACACCCTGCCCGGCGCGAACATCCTGCTGCTTACGCTGTTTGTCATGATGGTGGCGTTCTATTCAACCACGTTCGATTCGCTTACGATGGTGATCTCGGCATACTCCTACAAGCGGCTGACCATCGAGCAGGAGGCGCATCCGGCAGTGAAGGTATTTTGGGCGATTGTGTTTATCATCCTGCCCATCGGGCTGATCTTTGCCGAAAATACCATCAACTCGCTGCAGTCGGTATCCATTATCGCGGCGTTTCCAATCGGCATCGTAATGATTTTGATTATTGCGAGCTTCTTTAAGGACGCAAAGCGCTTCCTTGCCGAGCAGCGGGGGCTTGCCCAATCGGCGGCGGTCTGTGCCGAAGGCACGCAGACGGGCGAAGGCGCATCACATAATTTATAAACCAGGGTGTGTTTCTAAATTCAAAAACGCGCAGAACAGTGGTCTTACCGGCGGTTTTGTGTCGTTAAAACCCCAAAGCGGCGCGGCCTTCGGTTTTGCTGCTTGAACCGATCAAAAAGCATGCTGTTTGCCCGCAGCTCATTTTAGAAGCGGCGGGTTGCGGTAGAAAAGTTTATGGGGCTGTATTACGATATTTTCAAAGTACCAAATCGGAATTTGAAAAGGAGACTCACTATTAAATGTCAAGCATGAAAATGAAGAAATGAGACAAAAGACCGCCGCCCATGACAAACAGCATTCAAATGCTGAAGATATGACAGCGAGGGCGACGAAGGGAACAGCAAAGCAAGCCCAACCGCCCTCGCAAGACAAATGGCAGCATCTGAATGCTTCGGTTTGTCAAGGGTACGCTGCGCCGGCTAAGTTGAGAGCTGAAACAAAAATCAGCTCAGGCTCAAAAGGGAACTCATACGACCGAGCGGTACGTTTCCCCAGTGGTTTCCAAATGGTACAGAAGCCGAACGAGCTTCTTTGCCGCATGAGAAACAGCCACGTTGTAATGCTTGCCTTCGGACAGCTTTTTACTCAGATATGCCGAGAATGTCGGTTCCCATCTGGAAACCCTTTTGGCAGCGTTGAGCAAAGCATACCGAAGATACCTTGAGCCCCGCTTTTCCATCTTGGCATGGGATGAGTACAACTGTCCTGACTGATAGGTGGATGGTGAACATCCGGCAAAAGCAAGTATCTTGTCGGGACTGTCAAAGCGGCTGAAATCCCCGATCTCGGCAAGGATCACAGCCCCGAGGTTAGGGCCGATTCCGGGCACAGAAAGGATAGGAGAATCGATTTTATCAAGTATTGCGTTTATCTCGATCTCTACCTCATTGATCTGTATATT
Source organism: uncultured Oscillospiraceae bacterium (assembly GCA_964447605.1). Lineage (GTDB taxonomy): Bacteria > Bacillota > Clostridia > Christensenellales > CAG-138 > CAYUTA01. The sequence continues at coordinate 2,210 of CAYUTA010000118.1, forward strand.
TAGCTCCCGAATCAGAGTGATCGTGTGCTTTAGCTCAAGAGACTTGGCCGGAAGGTAGGAGCTGATGGAACGCCGGGCTGCTTCGCGTATTTCATCAGCGGCAGTGCGTTTGAAATGACCTTTTGATTCAGTGGAAAGACCAGCTATGAAAAGTCAAGCATCAGTTTGACGAAGTAGCGGGGACGTA
>CAYUTA010000119.1:0-2276 GCA_964447605.1 uncultured Oscillospiraceae bacterium
TATCTGGGTGTGGCGCAGTTTGGTAGCGTGCTTGAATGGGGTTCAAGAGGCCGGAGGTTCGAATCCTCTCACCCAGACCATTTGCGAGTGTCCTTATGGGATTTAAGGACACTCGCTTTTTTATGTTTTCAATGTCCTGGGGATAATTATTGCGGACGGCTTAATCTATACTTCGCTAAATGTGCTTTCTAAGAATACCCCATACTCGCGCAAGGTGCGGATAAACTCCAATAAATGAGCGGTGTGACGGGCAATCCGCGAAACGCACTTTACCAGCACAATATCCGTACTGCCGTTCTCCACAGCCGTTGCCACATTCGCCAAGCCTTGGCGGTTAAGCGATAATCCGTTGCCATGCTCCTGCGTAATCCCTGCAATGATATAACCGCGCTCAGCGGCATACCGTCGAAGCTCGTCAACCTGTAGCTGCATCGAAAAGCTGTCCGCGCCTGCAATGCGGCAGTAGATCCATACGCGCTTTCTTTTGCACATCGCTATCACCTATACCGCTTCCTGCATGGCCGCATAGCTGACGGCAACGCCCTTGCGTGTTTGCATGGTGACTTCCGGCGTTGGCAGCGACGGTATTTCCGGGATGACCAGCGAACCGACGCAGTTGTAGTGAATCGTCAGCTTTTGCACATACACGCCGCCAACCTTCTGTGCCTGATGTACCTCAATCCGTTCAATCAATTCATTCAGCATTCGGGGCGTGAGCTTTTTGGCGCGGGTATACTTCCGAACGGTGGAGATGAACATATCTGTCGTCATGGCGCTGTCACCGCTTTTGTCCAATGTGGTACGCAGTTCCTTCATCCTTGTCTGCACCTCGATCTGCTCATCCTCATACCGCTGCGACATGCGCCGAAAGCGGTCGTCATTGATCTTGCCCGAAACATTGTCCTCGTACAGATGCTCGAACAACGAATCCAACTCCCTATCGCGGGCGAGGAATGCTTGCAGCTCTTTCTTTTTTAGCTGCCTTTCCTGTTCAATCGTTTGCTGGGATTGTCCCATAACGGCTTCGACAAAGGCGGATTCATACTTGCTGGCAAACCGTGTTAAGCGGCGAATCTCGCCTAGCACGACTTGTTCCAAGAAGTCAACACGGATATAGTGCGTGGAATCACAGGTGCGGTTGGTTTTATTATAGTTTTGGCAGTTGAAATAGCGGATATCCGGATTGGTCTGATTGAAGTGATACCCCAAATTGCAGCCGCAATCGGCACAGACCAACAGGCCGGAAAACATATTGTTTTCCCCATCATGTGTCAAACGCTTCCGAATCTTCCCACGCTTCTGTTGCACCCGTTTCCACGTTGCCCGGTCGATAATCGCCTCATGCACATCTCTAAACACCGCCATGCTATCGGGATCGTTATGAATCCGTTTCTTGTTCTTGAACGACTTGGAATACGTTTTGAAGTTAATCACGTCGCCGCAGTATTCCTGCATGGTCAGAATCTTGATGACCGTGGAGTTACGCCATCGGCAAGGGCCGTCCGCCGGAGGCCGGGATGGGCGCGAAACGCCTTTGCTCATCCAATGGTGGACTGGCGTAAGCACCTGACCCTCCGTAAGCGCGTCCGCGATTTGATTTGTACCCTTGCCATCCAACGTCATGGAGTAGATGCGGCGTACAACTGCGGCAGCTTCTTCATCAACCACCCATCGCTTGGGATTATCCGGGTCTTTCTGGTAGCCATAGGGCGGCAGCCCCAGCGGCTCTCCGGCAGCGCCTTTGATCTTGTTGCTGATGCGCCGCTTCTTGCTGATGTCCCGTGCGTACCACTCGTTAAACAAATTGCGGATGGGGTTCAGGTCATTCTCGCCGTTGTCGCTGTCCACGTTGTCCGACACGGCCACCAACCGAATATCATGCTCCGGGAAGAACTCTTCGGTCAGCTTGCCAACCTCAATGTAGTTACGCCCCAATCGGGACAGGTCTTTGACGAATACCGCGCTGGCATGATCCTTTTCAAGTTCCTCCATCATGGCGTTGAATCCGGGACGGTTCATGGTAACGCCGGATACGCCGTCATCACAGAACACCTCAAGGTTGGTATAGCCATACTCCTTGGCTACTTTTGTGAGTAGTTTCTTTTGATTTCCAATACTATAACTTTCACCCTCCTGATTGTCATCACGGGATAAGCGGACATACAGAAACGCGGTAACGTCCCGGTTTTTTCTTGTCTTTGACTGTTTCATCAATTCCTCCTTGTATTATAGAGTAGTAGTTTATAAAGCCCCTCTGCAAGGGCGATATGCTACAC
>CAYUTA010000120.1:0-2250 GCA_964447605.1 uncultured Oscillospiraceae bacterium
TCAATGTCCGCATCCTTTTTGACGAGTCTCTGTCCCCCCATGAGGTGGTTATTTGTTTTCGGGAAGTGGAGGAAGAAAAGCAGCGGGAGCTCAAGGAACGGAAGCTTCTGGAAGATGCGCTGGAGAACTCCCGGCGCAGTGAAAAATCAAAGCAGGTCTTTTTCAGCAGTATGTCCCACGATATGCGCACACCGCTGGGCGCCATTATCGGCCTGTCCAAGCTGGTGCAGGAGCATGTGACTGAACCGGAAAAGGTCAACGGATATATGGAAAAAATCCAGTTTTCCAGCCAGACGCTGCTGAATCTGCTCAATGACATATTAGAGATGTCCCGCATGGACCAGGGCAAGGTGATACTGAATTATCAGCCGGTCAATATGAAAGCGTGTATCGAGGAGTGCGCGTCCGTTTTCAGAACGCAGGCAGAGATGGAACAGAAGACTCTTGTCATTGCCTGTGACATTCAGGACGAAAGAGTTCAAGGCGATGCTTTCCGCTTAAACCAAATTCTAAACAACCTGCTGTCCAATGCTTTTAAATTTACCAATGAGGGAGACACCGTTTCCGTCAGGGTGACGCAGTTTGAAGGCGAGGAACATGCCCGGTATCAGATTGTTGTCAGAGATACGGGAATTGGCATGTCGAAGGAGTTCCTCCCGCAGCTTTTCGAACCCTATGCCCGGGAGACGAGATTTGCCGAAAACAGGCGCGGCGGCTATGGGCTTGGCATGCCCATTATCAAGAATTTGATCGAACAAATGAGCGGACATATTGATGTGGAAAGCGAGTTGGGAAAAGGGACTGCTTTTACGGTTGTGCTGCCCTTTGATGTTATAAAAGGAGAGGATGCCGCGGAGGACATAAAGGAGGATGCCGCTTCTCCTGAATTCTCCTTACGAGGCAAAAGAGTCTTGCTGGCAGAAGATAATGAAATCAATATGGAGATTGCCACAGAGCTTTTGTCCATGAACGGGGCGGAGGTCACGCCGGCATGGGACGGCGAGGAAGCCGTGCGGTTATTCAGGGAGTCGGCCCCCTTTGCCTTTGACGCGATTCTGATGGACTATCAGATGCCAAAGATGGACGGCTGTGAGGCTGCCAGAAACATCCGGCTGCTCCGCCGGCCCGACGCGCAAAGTATTCTCATCATTGCAGTGACAGCCAACGCTTTTGCGGAGGATATTGCCGCAACCTCAGCCGCGGGGATGAACGCCCATATTTCCAAGCCAATCGATTTTGGCCTCCTTTACCAGACTTTGGCCCGGCACATTTTGGGCGAAAACGATGGCGCAGGCAGACAGGAGCGCGCTTTTGGCACAAAATCTGCCATACGAGAGAAGAACGCGGAACCCACGTAAGAAACCGGATGCAGGAACAGGAAATCCGGGTCGGTACGGATGCTTGCGGCAGATAGGACGGGGCGATGGATTCATGCCCGATTACGTCCGGGTATACGGTTTCCAGCATCCGATTCAGCGCGTCAATGTATCCGTCGTAATATTCGCGGGTAACCCGCTCCGCGTTCACAATGTTTTCCCAAGTATCGGGGAACTGCTGCTTCAGCATGGCGGGCGTGTATTCGTGCAACTCGCCGTATCGATCCTGATACACGGCTTCGCCGTACCGCTGGCTCGCCTGGCTTTCCTTCTTTCCGATGCCGAGCTTCTTCATCTTCGCAAGATATGCGTCCGAATGGCGCTGTAAATTGCGTCCATACTCGCCGCCCGCCTCGTTGAACGGCTTTTCCAGCACATCATACAGCCGGCTATTTGTCAGTTCCTTTTCTATGTGTTCTTCGTGATGATCGAATACGCTTGCGCGTAGTAGATTATCAAGCTCTGTTGCAGATTTTAGTTTAGCATTTTTCGCCTCAGCATTTCTAATTCTATTGAAAGTTCCGCTGTATTCTGATGCGGTTTTCCCGTTCACAAACGCATCCTTTGGCGCCTCTCCGATGACCTTGCCGACAAAATGTTGCTCAATATACTTTCGTGCGATTCTCCATCAGGCGTTCCCAGCCGTGCATCCAAGATGGCATACAGCTATATGGCCGGGAACGGCTATGACAAAAAAACTGTTTGACATCATGGCGGCGGCGGAGGTTGCCGAAGCAATCCCGGAATCCAAGCGCAAGGCCATACAGCGCCGACAGTTGCCGTTAAGCGGGTATGTCGACGCAAATGACCGCATAGCGGCCGGGCAAAAGAATTTCGAGGAAGCCAAGCCCAAGTACGACGCCAAGATCGCCGC
>CAYUTA010000121.1:0-1938 GCA_964447605.1 uncultured Oscillospiraceae bacterium
CAAGCTTTTTGGTAACGCTTATGGTTAAAAAAACAAGTACGTACGTCCCTCTCCTTCACGGAGTCAGATAATCTTCTTTTTAAATTCAGGTGTGTAACTTTGAGGCATACTTAATGCCTCATTTCTTATTCGTATGAATTATATTTTATTAGCCACTCTTATTACAACTTTATTATAGCACCTTACACGGCATAAACTCTGGATTCAAGCACGCTTTTTCTTTTGAGCTAGCTGCGTTCCTATTTCAACCGAAAAACCTTTCCTTTGGGAACAAACGGAAGATTTGCGCCTACCGGAATCAAATAGGCGTGCACTCGGCCATGAAGCGCAATCTTGTCACACTGTCCATCGGTTATAATAAGCAGCGGCGCCGCTTTGGAAAAATTGTCGGATTCATCCAATAAATCAATTCCCGGCTGTAATACTGTGCCGCCGCGTCCCCTTACCTTAACGGTTCCGGCAATATCTTCCGGGCGCATATAGCCCATATCATACGCCGCTGCATCGCAAAATACTACTCTAGCTGCTGGGACATCTCGCGAGGCGGCGTATGAAGCAATGGCACCCAACGCGGTTGCCAGTAAGCGGCGCTCCATGGAGCCAGAGGTATCCAAAAGAACGCCAAATGTCCTGCCGTCTAAGGCATCCTCCCTGATGCTACGATTCGGTCGGGGAATATCCGGGGTTGCGGACTGACGGCGGCTGATTCTGGCATAGCTTCGTTTTTTCTCTAAGGGCGCAAAGTAGTTATCGAACCAACGCGCAAGTTCTACATCCCACGGAATGGGCGGAACGGAAAGTGCCCGAATTTCCTCAACCAAGCCGCTTGGCAGATACCCCCGTCCTTGCTCGCGGTGATAGTAAAGGCCTTGCGACAAGGATCGTCGATAGAATTCATCCAAATCAGTATCGGTTTTTCGGTCATTTGGCGCGCCGAGAATATCGCCAAGTCCTATTCCGCGCAAGGTCGCCAGCTTGCGATATGTTCGCAGTTCTGTCACAATGATATCATAAATTGCTTCGGCATTTAGACCATTAAACTGCTCATCGTATAACGATCTTTCCGGGCGTTCGCCTACGCCCATTTCCGTTAGCCAGCGATTCACGACAAAATCGCAGGCTACATTCCACAAATACGGATCACGCCATGCGCACCGTTCGCCGTGTCGCAAGGCGGCATGCAAAAATTCGTGCGCCATAACAAATTTTATTTCCTCAGAATCCAAACCGGCAGCGGGATTCATATAAACCTCCAACATATCCGGCGCGACAGCCGCAATCGAAATCTGCTCCCGTGTACAAATCTGCGGATCGTCTATAACATGAAATTGCGCCGCAATAGCGCCAAGCAGCGGATAGCTGTCGACAAACCATTCAACAGCCCGTTCGTATTTGGAATGAAGCCGCCGAGGACGCACTTCATCCGAAGCTGCCGATACTGCGTTCCAAACAGCTTCCTGCAAGCCTTCGGCAAACAGTGCCGACCAATCGGTTTTTTTACGATTCCAACGAACTTCCTGTTTAGATGAAAATATCATATCGGCTCTACTGCCGGCTGTGCCAAAGTGCTTGTACTCTTGCTTTTCATCGGGCGACATAAACTCCAGTCGTTCATACAAGTCGCCTTCGTTTTTCACAGGAGGTACAATGCGAAATACGTCAAACGGCTCGCCAAATTTTAAATCTGATAAAAAATTCTCTACCGCGCAGTCGCAAACGGTATTCCAATCCTGCTGACGCGCTTTTTCCTGAAAATGTGCCAAACCAAAATGCAGCAAAGCGTGAGCAATTGCCCTCGCCCATTTCTCTGGCGCGACTTTGCTACGCGGGTTGCAATAGATATAGCCGCCGGAAGCAGCGACGCACAAGCAATCATCCAAATAAGCGTGCCGTTCATCGCGGCAAATTCGCGCCTCTCTGGCGATTTTGAAAAATATA
>CAYUTA010000122.1:0-1721 GCA_964447605.1 uncultured Oscillospiraceae bacterium
ATTCCGAAATCCGTTACTCACTCGAATGGAGCGTAAATTCATTATAGTAGGAGAAACAGTCATGTCCATGCATATTGACGATGCAAGAAGCAAAAAGATCGTATTCGTGTCCAACTGCCTGCTCAACACCAACAACAAGGTGCGCGAACTGGCGCGCTACGGCGGGTTTTGCAAGGAGGTGCTCGACGTGTTGGCGTCCTACGACGTGGGGGTGCAGCAGATGGATTGCCCTGAAACGTTGTATCTGGGCATCCAGCGTTGGTATCATACCAAGAACCTCTATGATAACGTGGGGTTCCGGCGCTTTTGCCGGGAGCTGTCGGAGCGTACCGTGGATTATATGGAATCCTACCGGCAGGTCGGATTTCAGACCGTGGCGTTCCTCGTTTGCAACGGCTCGCCCACCTGCGGCTACGACCTGACCAGTTATGATGAAAACTGGGGCGGTAACGCCAACAAGGCGCTGGAATACAACGATGCGCTGGTACCCGGCATGGGCGTGCTCATCGAGGAGCTGCACAAGGCGATCCAGGCGCGCGGGCTGGAACTGCCGCCGTTCTACGGCCTGAGCCTTGACGATACGTCCACGCCCATCGAGGAGATCCTCTCGGGCTTCAGGGCGTTCATGGACGGCGTGATGCGCGCACAGGGCTGAGCGGCCGACCGGATGCAAAAATGCGCAGGAGCCGGATCGCCCGGTTTGGGCGGTTTCCCAGTGCTTCTTGCCGAACGGCAGCCCGCAGGGCTTTCGGCAGGAAGCGGTTGCCCCGTGAAAAACAACGTTTTTTGACGGCCTCGGCCATCCGTAAAAACGGATGGCCGAGGCCTGTATTATACCGGTGTTTAGCTTAATTGGCTGAGCCCGACTTGAGCTTGCTGATCCAGCTTTCCCCTGCGCCGGTAATCATGGCTTCAATGTCCACCGCGGCCGCCTTGAGCAGATCGTAGGTAGGCATGGAGAGCTTTTGCACCGTCATGTCGATCAACTGCTGTCCAAGCGTGTTGATTTCCTCGCGGGTCAGCTTGCCGTCCTCGCGCGCCGCCTTGATATCGCCTACCACCGTCTGCTGCAGTTCGCCCACGGTGATCTTTGCGGCGCGGATCACCTCCTTTTGCGCCGCGTTGATGTTAGCCAACTGTGTGGATTTACCGATTTTCATGGTCAGCCATGCGCCAAACACGCCAATGAGCGTAATCAGTAGCGTTGCCGCCACCTGGATACCATATTCGGCCAGTGTTTCTATCATAGGTTTGGTTTCCTTTCCAAGTGTTATAGGATGAACGTGTCGTTGATTTTTATCGTTCTTCTTCGATCACGCGGATGCGGCTTTCATGATCGCAAAGCACTTTGTCCTGTTCCCGCGCGTGCGCCCATAGCCGTTCGTGACCTTCCCGGTTATGCGTTGTCAGGTCCATAACATCGCGCTCCATGCCCTCCATCGCCGCGGTCAGCCGGGTAATGGCCTTTGTCAGCTTGACAATTGGTCCGATGATCGCCGCAAACAGGCTCACGAGCGCCGTAAGGACAATGACGATGTCCCACTGCTGCATCTTATCTCTCCCTCATTCAATAGTATGTCGGACGCAAAAATCCCGTCCATGCGCCCATTTTGGATACCCGCCCCGTCACGAAGCTGTAGCCGCGCCGGTTGTCAAGACCGGTCAACTGGCAGCCGTAGGCCCCGCCGACCCACTCCACCCCGTACCCGCCGCCCACGTAC
>CAYUTA010000123.1:0-1719 GCA_964447605.1 uncultured Oscillospiraceae bacterium
ACAATCCCTTTGTAGGACGCTACTATGTGGACGATAAGTACGGCGTGATTAAGGATAGAGCGCCGGTCAGGGACGAGCCATGCCGGTGAGCGCGGCAAATACGGGAGCGGGCTTGCACACAGTAGACCCGCCCCTCGGAACGGAGGTGAATCCGATTGGATAGCGGCAACTGGATTATCGACAATATCACCAATGCTCTTTCCGTATGGAACGAAAAGCTGCAAGAGATATGGCAGCTTATCACCCAAAGTCCCGAAAATTTCAAGGGCGGCGCGATATGGGGCGTGATCGTGGACATCAACGGCGCATTGAAAGCCATCGGCTATGCGCTGCTCATACTGTTTTGTTTGGTGGGCGTCATTAAAACGTGCGGCAGCTTTGCCGAGGTCAAGCGCCCTGAACACGCGCTGAAGCTGTTTGTCCGCTTTGCCGTTGCAAAGGGCGTCATTTCCTACGGACTTGATCTCATGACAGGCATTTTCAAAATCGTGCAGGGCATTATCTCCACCGCCGCAAACACGGCGGGGCTTGCGGCGCAGACGGCGATAACAATGCCCGCTGAAATGGAAGCGGCCATCAAGGAACTGACGTTTTTGCAGAGCATCCCCGCATGGGCGGTGAGCCTGATCGGAAGCTTGATTATAATTGTGCTGTCGTTCGTCATGATTATGAGCGTCTACGGACGCTTCTTTAAGCTATATCTGTATGCGGCTATCGCGCCCATCCCGCTTTCGAGCTTTGCGGGCGAGCCGTCCAGCGGTATCGGCAAAGCATTTTTGAAATCATATGCGGCGGTGTGCTTGGAGGGTGCGATCATCGTACTGGCCTGCGTGATCTTCTCCGTGTTTGCCCAAAGCCCGCCCGCCGTGGACGCAGGCGCAAGCCCCGTCACGATGGTGTGGAGCTATATGGGCGAACTCATCTTCAATCTCTTGATTTTGACCGGCGCGGTCAAAATGGCGGACAGGGTTGTTCGGGAAATGTTCGGGCTGTAAAAAATGGAGGAACGCTTATTCCTCCATAAACAACTCCCGATATGCCGCCGCCGTGATGCACTTGGGATGCTCCATGTCCAGCGATAAAAAGTGCTTATCCCCACTGACGATATAATCCACGCCCGCAAGGATGGCGGCGTTGAGAATCGGAGCATCCTTTGGATCGCGGATAAGCTTCTGCGGGCTTTCTGGCGCGGGAACCAGCTCAAATGGCAGTTCGGCGATCAATACGTCCATGTCTGGAAGAAGCGCGGGCGCTTTGCGGCGGATGATCTCCCGCAATTCAACCAGGTTCCGTTCACAAAGCACAAGCGTATGGTGCTCGGCAGCGTGAAGCAACACGCGCTCCGGCACGGAGCCGGGACGCAGCAAGGCGGAAAACAGAATGTTCGTATCGGTCAATACTTTCAAACTGTTCCCTCCGCGTTGCCATATCGTATTTCATTGACAAGCGCCTGAACATCATCGTCGCTCTGTATGCCGAGTTGTTCCGCGACGCCCGCGAAAGCGCGCTGCGCCTTTGTAAGCGCCTGTGCGGAAGCGTTGTCCACAACGATCTCACCATTCTCTTTCTGAAAGAACAGAATTTTATCCCCCTCTTTCAGATTGAGCGCACGGCGAATTTCTACGGGAACGGTGATTTGCCCGTTTGCGGAAACCTTTGCAAGATTCATATGACCATTCCTTTCAGGCACCAACGAGATATGAAACAGAGTTGGTGCGC
>CAYUTA010000124.1:0-1718 GCA_964447605.1 uncultured Oscillospiraceae bacterium
CAGTCCGGCAAAAAAGCCTATTATTTGCGGGGACAACCGCATGCTTCCCGCCGCCCCGCGGGCCGGGGTTCGGCAGGAAGCACAGGGAACCCGCCTAAACCGGGCAATCCGTTCCGCCGGCAAATCCGGTGGAGGCGGAAGGCTGCGGCGCTGCGAACCCGCCCATGGCTTTGGGGACCGTCTTTTGCGGGGCAATGCAAAATTTTTGTAGTATTTTACCGGGTATGGTTGCAATGGCGGATGGAGCGGTCTTATGATGAACACAATCTGTGATGAAGGCCAAAGCGGAGCATAGAATAAAGGGAGCGCCTTGTCCGCCCTTTTATCGCCGCGGGCCGCAGGGCGCGTTCATTTGGCGGGCGCATTTGCCCGCGGGAGGATTGGTGCATGCGTCTACCCAGGCTCTGGCCCGGCTGGCTGGTTATATTGATGGATTTGCTGCTCATCGGCATCACGCTCAACGTGTTTGCGCTGTTTCATCATGTTCTGCCGCAGTCCTATGAGGGCAGTCCGTTGCAAAGCATTGCGTTTCCGCACGGGTCGCCGGAGCAGTCCGCCGACGCATGGGTTCCTGCGCCCACGCCCGAAAAGCCGCGGCCTACGCCGGACCCGGCCCTCGCGGCCACGCCCTCGCCCTCGCCTTCGCCCACCCCGGCGCCGGGCGATTTCTCCGCAACCTTCCCCGCCTATGACACGGGCGGCGGCGCGCTGTTCAGCCGCCAGACCGACGATATCCGCATTGCCGTGACGCAGAACAGGCGGGAGCAGGCAACCTATTATATCGCGGACGTCTGGATTCGCAATATCCGCCAGTTCAAAACGGCGTTTGCAGACGGCGAGGAGTTCAAGCGCGGCACCCTGCATACGCGCATGCCGCTCGAGATCGCCAATAACAATCAGGCGGCGGTGGCCCTTACGGGCGATTACTCCGGCGCGCGTTCCCGGGGCGTGGTGATTCGAAACGGCAAACTCTACCGGGAAAGCGTCGCCGAGGACGTCTGTATCCTCTATGCCGACGGCGTGATGGAAACCTACTACCGCGACGAGTTCGATCTCGAGGCCGCCATTGTGCGCGGCGCATACCAGTCCTGGTCGTTCGGGCCGAAGCTGCTCGACAACGGCCGGCGGCCCGCCACCTATGACGGCGCGTCGGAAAACCTGCTCAGCGTCATCCACAACCGCGACCCGCGCGCAGCCATCGGCTACTATGCGCCCGGCCACTACTGCCTCGTCGTTGTTGACGGAAGGCAGGGCGAGTATTCGCGCGGCATGTCGCTGACACAGCTCTCCGATCTGTTCATCGAGCTCGGCTGTGCGGACGCGTACAACCTTGACGGCGGGCAGACTGCCGCCATGATTTTCGACGGCGCCGTTGTCAACCGCCCGTATAAGGACGGCCGCATCATCAGCGACATCATCTATTTTGGGGGATAACGCAGCATGAAAAGATTCCAGATGCTCCTAAGCCATATCAACCTCATGTTCGGCACGCTGTTTCTGGTGCTTTGGGTCATCAATGTCTTCAACCCCAAAATGCAGTTTCTCGCCAGCGGCGTAACCAACGTGTTCCTCGTGTTGTTTTGCATCAGCGCCATTGCGCTTGCCGTCGTCTCCATCGTTCTATACCGCCGCCATATCGCCTACCAGCATGAACGCGCCGCCGCCGCCGCCCGCGTGCGCCGCATGGGGCAGGGCCCGCAGCAGTTTTCCCAGCACCC
>CAYUTA010000125.1:0-1696 GCA_964447605.1 uncultured Oscillospiraceae bacterium
CGATGGTCACAGCCGTTAAATCATCAAGCTCCTTGCGGGGGACGGCGCTTTCGATAGTTGCAACAGCTTCAAGCCACGCTTCATTGCTGATGCTCTGCTTACGTCCGAGTTTTGTCATGCCACCCTCACCCCCTTTTGGGGATAGAGCGCGGCAATGATTCCGCTGGCCGATACAGTGAGCAGGCTTCCGATGGTCTTATACATGGCGATGTTGGCCAGATTGCCGTAGGCAAAGATGGGCAGCCCCACGCAAAGGGAAATCATGATACCTGCGAATACGCCGTTTGCAGAGAGACGTTTGCCCAGCAGCGTGAGCATGGTGGGTAGCAGCGTTGACGCCCGCAGCGTTCCGTAAAACAGGAACAGGTGCGTAACGGTCAGCCCCGGCAGGTTTGCAATTAAGACGCTGATGCCGAGTAGGGCAACCATTGAGACGCGGGAAAGCTTCAACTGCCCCGCATTGTCCAGCTTGCCGGTAATCTTCCAGTCGGTGGTCATGGAGGCCGCCGCGCATAGGTTGCTGTCAACGGTAGACAGCAGCCCGGAGATGATCATGAACAGGAACGGCACAATGACCCATGCAGGGAACATGGCCGTGATGAATTCGAGATTGACCATGCTGCTGTCTGCGGCGTGGAAGCCGGAGCCTGCGGCGATAAAGCCCATAGAGCCCATCGAGATAGGCACAAGGGCGAAAATGAGCGCACCGAAAAAGAACGATCTTCCGATTTTCTCTTTGCGGATTGAGAATGCTCGCTGCCAGAAGCATTGATCTCCAAACGGCCCGGAGATAAGCCCGATTGCCGTAGGAAGGCCAAAGCCCCAGAACACCGCCGCGCCGGTCTCCGACGTGAGTGATTTATAGTCTCCTGTTATGGAGCCGAGTCCGGCCAGCCACGCGGAGCTGCCGCCGGTCATTTTAAGCGCCCAAGGCACGAGCAGCGCACAGCCGCACAGGATCACTGCCATCTGTACCACGTCCGTTGCGATAGACGCCTTGATGCCTGAAAACTGCGAGTATGCGTGGGCAATGACGGCGAGTGCAAGGGTCATGCTCCAGAACGGAAGTCCTGTAATTAGTGAGAGCATTTTCCCTCCGGCGAGCAGCTGTACCGCCGTCGAGAGGACGGCCAGCGCGCCGAGCTGGAATGAATATGCCCCTTTGACCCGGGGCGACCGATACTTTTCGGCCATGTACCCGATCAGGGTAATGCCAGATGGAAATTGTTTGCGGATGCGCTTTGCAAACGGGATGAACAACATGAGGCAAAGTACATTCGGAACGAGAAACCAGAACATACCGGGGATTCCGTTGGTGTAGGCCTTTTCCGCTGATACGAACAGTGAAGGTGCCCATACCCACGTTGCGGCGATACTGATGGATGCGATGCCAGTGCCGATGTTCCGATCTGCCACATGGAAGCTTTCCGCGCTCGCCGCTCTGCGGGTAAACAGTTTTGTGACCGTCACCATCAGCGCAGCATAGACGAGCAGCACAATGATACCAAGCATTGGATTTCCTCCTTTAGTCATGTCACCGCTGCCGTCTGCTGGCGAACATTCGACCCGGCGCACGACCGCCGCGCAAGGAGTAACGCGGGGCCTAAAGCCTCCTTCCCGAAAAGATAGGCGACCCTCCCAAAAGAGGGCCGCCTTGCTATGTAGGATTTTACGAGTTTAACGATATCACCATTTA
>CAYUTA010000126.1:0-1516 GCA_964447605.1 uncultured Oscillospiraceae bacterium
GCGGCGCGGCAGATGTTTACAAAATCGCTGTCGCAGGAAGAAATGCTGGATAGCATCTGCGGCCTGGAGGATGAACGCTTCCTTCTTGCTGCCGAGCGTCTTAGCTTGGCAATCTCCCCGCTCATAGCCGATCTCAATGCGTTGGGCATCGAGGAAGATCGGGGTAGCGCCGCCTATCCTATCAACAGCAAGCGGAAAGAATTGTTTTTTGAAGCGGAAAAGGAAATTGCTTTACAGTGTCAACTTTTGACCGGGGACATCAGTAGAACACTATCAGAGAAGCTCCATTCCACACTGCATTTTCTTACAGACTACCGTAACAACGATTCCCCGCATATCCGCTATGCCGCCGTGCTGGACGATGGACGCACCGGCTTGTCCATGACCGATGCCCATATCGACAAAGAACTGCGGCGGATTCTGTGGGATATGGATAAGGCTGTTGTCCTCACCTCCGGGACGTTGGCCGTGGGGAGCGACTTCGCTCGCATTCGGGAGGAATTGGGCTTAGCCCGCGTCCGACGCAAGATCGTGGAGACGGTTTCGCTCTCGCCCTTTGCCTACAAGAAGAACTGTCTTTTGTATCTGCCTCCACGCTCGCATATCTCGCCCGATCAAGATACAAACGCCTATCTCAATCACCTCGCGGAGCAAATTGCACAGCTCGTACATGCTACAAGCGGTCGAACGCTTATACTGTTCACCGCCTATTCCACCATGTCGGAGATTCATGCGCGGCTGCTCCAAAAGCAGTTACCCTATCCTCTGTTTCCCGTGCGGCGCAATGCGGGGCAGACCGTAGAGCAATTCAAACAGAGTGGTAACGGCGTGTTGCTTGGTACGGGCGCACTGTGGGAGGGGATGGACTTTCCCGGCGAGATTGTTTCCTCGCTGATTATCCCACGGCTGCCATTCGCCGTACCCGACCCCATCCATGAGGCAAAGCGGAATCAATACCTTTCCTTACAAGACTACATCAAGGCCGTCGTCCTGCCGGACATGCAGATCAAGCTGCGACAGGGATTCGGGCGGGCCATCCGCACAGAATCAGACCGTTGTGTCATTTCCATACTGGACGAACGGGCGCTGCCCGGGCAGCGATACGAACGGGCGGTACGGCTGGCGCTGCCAAACATGCGGGTGACGCGAAACATTGAGGATGTCCGTACATTTTTGAGGCACAACTCTTTCCATTCAAATAATCATTAGGAGGTCGCACATGAACGATGTTCGTAATATAACCGACACTACCGTACAGAAGAATCTTTCACATCCTGCGACCTATCAGGTGGATGGAAGGACGTTCATTGTTGAGCCGGTCTTCCAAACGAGCGGGCAGGAAACGATAGGGACGGTTTTGCTCAAACTCATGAAATCCGAAATATCTGAAGCATAACCCGCATGTGTGACTCTGGCCGTCAGGAGTGGTATATAAAACATAGATACTGCTTCTTTGACTGCCGGAAAGATTAACTATTAAAAGTCAACCCTAAAAATGAGGAATGGTGGTCAAGGA